>JABCSY010000052.1 GCA_018238625.1 Promethearchaeota archaeon | reverse complement strand
AATTTCTCAAATTTAACTATTGCTACATAGTCAATACAAACATCTATGTCTTCCCGCATTAGATTCTTAACTCTATATTCCATTGGTCCTAACGATTCGCAGCCAAATTTGATACCAAAAAGCTCGTATTTATTTGGCTCTTTGAAATCTTTACTCTGCAAAACCCTCCCTCCTTTTCCTGCCCCTACTACGTCGAGAAATAACAATTGTCCTGGAAAAGAGTTTTCGCTTATTTTGATTTTAAAATACGTTATGAATTTGCCTAATTCATCTAACGAGTTATAGGGCCCATAGATGAAGTGATTGTTTTTATCTGAAAGGTTAGCGCACCAAGCTTTTTTATTTGAAGCGTCTTTATCTTCGATTTCTGAACCGAAGTTATGCATAAGGGCCTCAGCTTGATACAATGTGTAAGCTTTTTCTATTATGATTTTCTCTGGTATGTTGTCGTATTTATTCGATAAAGTGTCTTCTTTTTCCGTTATCCTATTTTTTTCTACAAGAGCAATCTTTTGCCTAATTCTTTCAGTTAATTGACGATAATCGTCGTATTCTATTCTATCCATTCCTTTCAAATCTGAGGGGATTTTCGTGCCTTTTTTTGCGAGTATATAAAACCGTTTTTTGGCTCCTTTGGCTAATCCTAATTCTAAGCTGACGTTTTGATTATTAGTTGAAATTTCGTAAATGCCGAATTCGGTTGAATGAATCATCTCCTCAATTTTATTAAATATATGTTTTCCATTTGCTCTAACCTCTAAATCGGCATAATAACCAATCATGCTCGTGCCTTCAAACGCTGCTTTAATAGCGTTAATTAAATCGTCTTTATCTGGTATTTTAAAATCACATGCTACAAAATAATCATATTTTGTCATTTTTTCATCCAAATGATTTTTAATTAAAATTATAGGAATTAATGAGCTATTTTTAGGATAGCTAATATAATATAGTAATAATAAGTTTGTGAATTTTTAGTTTCCTTAGAGAATTAAAGAATTACTTGTTGGAATTAAAAAACCAATTATTGAAAAAATAAAAAATAAAAAATAAAAATCACATTAAAACTGTTTTCAGTCAACCCATAGAACTTCAAAAACTATTATTGATTTTAAGCGTGTAAATATGGGGTTATAGTAGTACAAAAGACGATATGGCAGGATCAGAAATGGCTTTCAATTTTAGTTGGAATCCTTCCCGGGCCATTTCCGCTAGAAATTTATTCGATCTAAAGTAATTCTTTAGAACTTGCCCGTGCTTATACCCGTGGATGATATTGATTTCCCCGTCGCCATTTAATTTACATTCTTCTAAAGCGCTTAATACTTCGTCAATAGCGCCCCATAGTTCGTGCCCATGTACATTTATCTCCAATAGACTCACGCAGTTTTCATTAGGAATTAATTTTTTTGGAATAATATTCGGTTATTTCACGACCACTTGCTAAATATTATTTTTCTTATAGAAAGGAAAATATAAATATGTGTATTCACATAATTTCACATAATATAAAAAGAAAATGAATATTTGTTTATAAGATGGCGAATATAACTTTATCGATTCCAGAAGACCTTAAAAAAGAAATGGAAAAATTTCCAGAAATTAATTGGTCGGAAGTTGCGAGAGATTCTATAAAGAAAAAGATAGCTCAGTTAAGTTTTCTGAAAGGTTTCAGAATGGATAGTGATATTACTATTGATGAGGCTTTGAAATTAGGACAAGAAGTGAATCAATTATTGGTGAAACGTTATAAGAGGGATTAACTTTGAAATTGGTTGTAGATGCCAATATCTTATTTGCTTCGTTGATCAAAAATAGTTTAACTGCTGAACTACTACTTAGTGATAAATTAAATTTATTTGCTCCTGAGTTTCTTTTTGACGAATTTATAAAATATGAGGTGTATATACTTGAGAAAACAAACCGTTCTAAGGAAGATTTTGCTCAATATTTAAATATATTGAAGGAAGAGATAGAAATTGTTCCTCAAAATTTGATTACGCCATATATAGAAAGAGCAGAGAGATTTTCTCCGGATCCAAAAGATACGGTTTATCTCGCTTGCGCACTAGCAATAGATTCTAAAATATGGTCAAATGATAAAAAACTAAAAGAAGGTCAAGAGGAAATTGATATAATAACCACAGGGGAATTAATTATTAAAGTTGGATTTAATTTTGAAATTGAATGACGGTTATTTCAGGAAGATTACATATATAACTCACTATTTTTTTCTTGATCTTCTTTTTTCCTCTCTTTTTTTAATGATTTCTCTTCGTTCTAAGATTTTAGCATAGAGTTCTTCCATTGAATCGAATGGAATATACTCTTTTTCTCTTATCTGTAGAGAAATTGCTTCAGATTCACATGAAATTATACAATTGCCAGAATTAATTTTTTCCATTTTCCATTATTTATTAATCTTATTTCAAACTTGAATGAGGGTTATTTCATGATCTTTTCAAATATTATTATCATAGTTTTAAATGCCACGGTTTAAGGGTTTGAAATATATTTATCAATTTTAGTAGTTTTATAAGCAGTAATCACAATTTTCGAATTTCCCTCTAAATAATAAAAAACTCGTAATAAATAATTCTTTTTTACTTTATGAGCGATTTTATTTTTGTAGGAATCATTTAATAAATTATCAGGATAATTAATAGCTTCAATAATTTCATCTTTAGAGATATTTCGAGCCTTCATCAGTTGTAAGGCGTGTTTAGTGAATTTTATTGACATTGAGTTAGTCTTGGTATTAATTCTTCTACATTCATTTGAATAAGATCGTTAAGGTTTAACGTTCTATTTGTAAAATTAAGTATTTCTATACCCATAATATTATTCTCTTTTCCATAATCGATTATAATTCCCTCTGCTATTTCATCAGAATTAAGAATGTCTTCAAGAGAAAAACGAATGTAAAGAGTATTAGCAACCTTATCGAAAGAAAAGTCCATACTAAATATATGTTAATTGTATATTTTATATTTATCTTAATTGTAAGTAATTGAATTGAATTCTAAAATTTTTTCACAAAAATCTATTTTCTTAAATTAAAAGTAAATTTACAACTTGGATAGTTTGAGCACCCTAAAAAAGCGCCATACTTTCCACTGCGGGCTACTAAATGTTTTCCACATTTTGGGCAAGGAATAGATATATCGTTACTAAGATTAAAAGTAAAATTACATTTAGGATAGCCGGTGCAGCCTATAAAACCGCCGTATTTTCCTTTCTTAATTACTAAACGCCTTTTGCACTTTGGGCAGGTATTAGGAAGTTCAGATACTTTCAACTTTTCTCTTGTGTCAAATGTATATTTACATTGGGGGTAGCCGGTACAACCTAAAAACTTTCCATACTTACCAGATCGTTCTTTCAGGAATTTGCCGCATTCTGGACATATAATTGGTCTTTCAAATTTCTTTTCGTTTAAGAGATTAGATATGACCTCTGAATCGAGTTCTTCCCATCTTGGTAAGGAATCGATGTGAAATTTCATTAAATGAGTTTTTATTTCGTCGATAAAGATTGAGTTGTTATCTTCGATGCTGTAAATATAAAGAAACTTTTTGCTTCGAGTAAGAGCGACGTAAAAGAGCCTTCTTTCTTCTTCGATGTATTTTTTGGTTTTAAATCGTTTAGCTACTTCCATTACGGAAGAATCTTGAATTTCGCACGGAAATCCGTACAATCCCGATGTGACGCCGGTGAGGATGACGTGTTTGCATTCAGTACCTTTAGATCCATGAGCGCTATAAAATCTCACGCCTCCCGCTTTATATTCTGTTGGAATTTCTCTTGCCCCGCAATAAATTTCTAATTCTTTTAAAAAGTTATTGAAGCGCGATAAGACCATAATCTCGTCGGGTTTTACGCCTTCAGCCAATAGTTTTTTTATTAATTCGTACACGTGCGGTATTTGAGTTTTTCCGTAAATAAATCTTTTAGATAATTCGAAAAATATTGGTTGTTGTCCTTGCGTGTTATTAGTTTGAATAATTTTCTTAATCTGATCTTTATTCTTTGAAATGAGGTAATTAGACACGTCAACGATGTTAAATGAGCTGCGGTAATTTGTTTTGAGGTAGCTAATTTCGGGTTTGTCGAAAAATTCTTCAAAATTCGTAAAAAAGCGGACATCGCTCCCGGTAAATTGATATATGCTTTGCCAATCGTCGCCCACGCAGAACAATTTTGTACGCGAGTTCTCGTTAACGATCCCTTTTATTAATTGTAATCTTTGGTACGAGATATCCTGAAATTCGTCTACGAGAATGTGGTCGTACATGTTATGATATTTTTCAGGCCGATTTTTAACGAACTCTACGGCGTGGTTTATCATGTCGCTAAAATCGATTTTATCTTCGGTTTTCAAATAGTTTTGATACCTTTTAAAGACTTCAAGGGCGATGTAGCCAAATAGCCTTTGTTTTTTCTTGTACTTTATAGTTTCTAATTTTTTTTCGATGTCTTTTTCGTTGTAGAAGTTGGATTTAGCTATTTTAATGAAGTTGGCGATTAAATTTACCAACTGGTCTCTTTTTTCTTTAAATTGGTGAGTTTTTCCGACCAATTCCTCGTAGGACAATGGTATAAACTCAATTTTGGGATTAACGTCAAGTAGTTTCTTTTTCAAATTAGGAATTAATTCGTCGCGTCTCCTCTCGTAATCCCATGTTTCTACAAGTATTTTATCATGCTTCTCAAATTGCGATAATTTCCACTTTCTAACTTCCAAGTATTCTTCCGAAGATTGCGAAAACCACGGTGCGACTTCCATATTTTCGTTAAGGCCCCAATGTTCGATGTAAATGTCGAAATCAGGTAAAAAGAAATCCGGATGATATTCCTTTTCGTCAATATCATTTTCTTTTTCGAATTCATCTTCATCTTTCTCTTCCTCACTTTTATCCACCCATTCTACAAGTGGTTCGTATTTAAATTTAATATTATGTAAGAATAGGAAGTTGCCTATGTCTCGCTCAGCTACAGATTTTACTTCTATATCGTTTATGGTCGAGTACTTTTTGTTTTCCATGTATTTGTAATATTCCTCCTTGTCAGCAAAAGAAGTTTCGTCCACTTCTTGCTCGCTATAGTAAGCCAAATATTCAATAAGTAATTGTTGATATTTTTTTTCTTTTAGCGCTTCTCCAAATAGGTTTTTGATTAGTTTGTACTGATTAGCGTCGAATTTTTGTTCAAATATTAATCTGGGTTTCTTACCCGTCTCATCTCGTATGATTTTTCTTCCTAATGCGTGAAACGTGTAAATATCGATGTCAATGTTGTAGTTCTTTTTTATCCTTTCTCTCATTTCTTGCGCCGCCACCCTTGTGAAAGCCAGTGCAAGAATTCTCTCGCTGTTAATTTTATCTTTTCGTCTAATTAAATAAGCAATTCTAGACGAGAGTACGCTAGTTTTTCCTGAGCCAGCGCCAGCAACGACAAGATTGTGTTTATCGTCTCTAATAATTGCTATTCTTTGATCAATATCAAGAGGATACTTTAAACCGTCATCTGTACCTTCGAAGAAGGAATCGTGATCTTTTAAACGCCGAGCAATAAATTCTTTGTTATATTCTATTGTTTTATGTTTTGCGTAACGCAGCTCTTTTTTACGTTTTCTTACCTTAAGGAAATCCTTTAAATGAAACCAATTTATTCGCGGATACTTGAGTAAATGGTCCAATTCTGTAATAAATTGATCTTTTTCGATAAAAGTTAAATAAGTCTCATTTTTCAAGAAATTGAGCCAGCTGTTTTCCCACTTTTTTTTGAGTTTATTTTTTTCTTGAAAAACTTGCTGGATTTTACGCTTAGGCATGAATAATTTCAATCAACCACAATTAAAAAATATGATTAATCTACCTAAAATTGTCTTATCTTAGTATTTCCTCAATTACACTCTTTAATTCAGGTAATCTTTGTTTAATTGTCATCCAAACTAGCTTTAGATCAACTTCAGAATAAGCGTGGATTAACCTATCTCTCATGCCAGCAATATCTTTCCAGGGAATATGAGAATGTTTTTCTCTGATGGATTTAGGAATGTTTTTGCTTGCTTCTCCAATTATTTCAAACTTACGAATTACCGCACTGGATGTTTTGTCGTCACTTTGGAATTGAGGAAAGGTCATGTTTTTAATAAATAATTCGATACTATTTATTGCGTTTTTAATATCTCTTAAGTAAACAAATGATTTTTCACTCATAGATAACCTCTTGAAGGATATTTTGTTTAAGTTCCTCTTTCAGACTAGATTTTGACACAACATCGACTTTTGTTTTAAAGATTTCTTCTAAATAGCGCGAAAGACCAATGAAGTGAATTAGGTCAGCGCCATCTTCAAAATCAACTAGAATGTCTATATCACTTGAATCATCTTGCTTATGTTTGACATATGAGCCAAAGAGTCCAATTTTTTTTACCTTGTAATCTGTTGCGATTTCATTTTTTAACCGATTAAGCGTTTTGAGGATATTTTCTTTAGTCTCTACCATAATTTTTCCCTTCTCTTTTCTTAAACTTATTCTTGTAACAAGTTAATGCACTTATATTCTTCTTCTTTATAGAATAAGTATTCATTAGAATTATTAAATCAAATGGACATTCCAACAATTTAAAAATTCAATAGAAAAAAAAACGACAAAAGGGAAGAAGTTGAAGGACTCTTTGAGAGAAATTGAATTTGATGAGACTCAAAATTATTAAATATAACTTCAACATATTAATCAATATTCATATAAAAGAAAAAAATTCACGTGTTCAGAATGACAAAAAAGAGAGATAGAGAGCGATCTCGCGATCCTGAATTTGATATATGGTTCAAGAGAGGGGTAAATGCGGGAAGGAAAGGTGACTTTGAGGAGGCGTTAAGGTGTTTCGATCAAATCCTAAAAAGAAACCCTAAATCTGTAGAGGCATTAACGTTTAAAGCTACTGTTTATCTAAGTTTACAAAAAGTAAAAGAGGCCCGTAATCTCTTGGATCAGGCACTTGAGATAGACGATAAATCTAGTGAAGTGTTGAGTTTAAAGGGAAGGGTTTTAAGTATGCAAGGAAATTTAGAAGCCGCTCTCGAATGTATTGATAAAGCAATAAAAATTAATCCGAAAAATCCTGGACCTTATCACGAGAAGGGCGCTATTTATATGAATAGGAGCAATCCTCAAAAAGCCCTAGAATATTTTGAAAAGGCAATTGAGGTTGATCCGAAATTTATAGGAGGCTGGCTTAGCAAGGGGTTGATATTATCGTTCGAGAAAAAGTTTGAAGGTGCGTTAAAATGTTTTGACGAGGTAATAAAGATAAATCCGAACATGAACGAAGCTAGGAGGTTCAAGGCAATGGTTTTAAAGGAACTTGGAAGAGATAGTGAGGCCGTTGATACTTTAGATATTTTAACTGGTAAAGATCCGGAGAATGTTGAAGCTTGGATAAATAAGGGTATGGAATTATTGATGATTAAACACGATTCTGAAGCCCTTGAATGTTTTGATAGCGCAATCAAACTAGATTCCAATTCAAATAAAGCATGGGGGTTAAAAGGGGTGGCTTTGAGGGGTTTAAAGCGGATAAGTGAAGCCTTAGAATGCTTTGACAAAGCTATAGCTTTAGATCGGAAAGATTTTACGGCCTTAGGAGAAAAAGCGCAGACATTAGTCTCTCTTAGGAGAACTGACGAGGCACTAAGTATATGCGACGAAGCTTTAAAAACATCGCCAGATTCTCATCAGCTTTTATTTTTGAAAGGGCATCTTCTAGGTTTCAAAAAAGATTTTAAACAAGCAATCGAATATCTTGATAAAGCTTTAAAAATCAACCCTGATTTCAAACCCGCTCAAGAGGCTAAAGAAATCGCTTTAAAAATGATAAAAATACATCTTCCTGAAGAAGAAGTGAAAAAATTATTATTATCTAACCCGACCGATGCAGCTGGTTTTTACAACAAAGCTTACGCTTTAAACTTAGTAGGCGATTACGAGAAGGCCATTGAAATGTTTGATGAGGCTCTTAAATTAAAACCAGATTTCTTACAAGCGTTACATAATAAAGGAAGCCTACTTGGCCAACTTAAAAAGTTTGACGAAGCTCTTGAATGCATGAACGAGGCATTGAAAATAGCTCCTAACGATTTTCGTTTATTATCTAATAAAGCAGCTACACTCATGAATTTAAAAAGAAATGAGGAGGCTATGGAATCTATTGAGAAAGTATTAAAATTGGAACCAAGATATGAGGATGGATGGGTAAATAAGGGTGGTATTTTAACGAATCTTAATAAACTTCAAGAAGCGTTGGAATGTTTTGACAAGGCGATTAAATTAAATCCAAATTCAGATAAAGCGTGGTACAATAAATCTGTGGCGTTAAGACAATTAGGCAGAACGGAAGAGGCGGATAAGGCAAAACAAGAAGCCACATCAATTAACCCTGCGTTAGATAAATCAGACATCGTAGCAATCATTGATAGTAAATCATTTTTTGGGAAAAATCGTGGAACTCCTCCTAAAGGTGATTTTGTGTGTGATAATTGTGGAAATCCTGTTAAATTTGGTGACAAATATTGTAAAAAATGCGGTACTCAGGTAGGAAAAGGCGGAGATAAGGTTCCTGTAATTCATTTGGGGTTAGGCGGTCCTACTAGCGTAGAAACGATGGATCTCAAAGATTTGAAAATCCAAAACATTCCGGCTGTCGATGAGGAAACAGAACCACAAAAACCTTTCGAGCTACCATCTATGGAGAATATGCAGGAATTCATGGAACTTACCGATAAGGGCACCGTATTTGCACAACAAAAACGATTCGATGAAGCAATTGAATGGTATGACAAAGCGTTAAAGTTAATGCCTCGCGCATGGTTTACACTATTATTGAAAGCTAATGTTTTGCTTCAAGCGGCTAGAGATGAAGAAGTCATTAAAGTAACAGATGAATTGTGTCATTATCACCCTTATAAAACAGAGGGGTGGTATATTCGGGGGTTAGCTTTAATAAACGTAGGGAAACCTGACGATGGATTAAAATGCTTACAAAATGCATTAAAAATAGACCCTCGCATGCAACCAGCTCAAGACGCTATTGATGACCTTAATCAAAATCATCTTAATAATCTAAAACATATATTACCTCAACTAAAAGAGCCTATTAGAAGAACCTACGGATTGATTTATGATATTTTTAATCAAGTTGATCCAAAAGAATGGATTAGCTTCAGGGTGTTGGATATTACGTTCGGGGGGTTTATAGAAAGTGCTATAAAAAAAGAGTACGAGTTAGAATTTAAACAAACGGATTTTAAAGAGTTTCTACCCAAAGTATTGTATCCAATAATAATTAAGGTAGGTTATTTTATTTCATACGTAGGAAAATTAGATTCACCCATAAAAAGAACTCTTTTCCTTGGTCATCTAGATGAGCTCTATGGATTAGATATGCTGAAAACATCAGAAGATGGTTTGAAACCGTATCCTTTTTATGAAGAAATTGTAGATAAATATGAAAAAATTCAGAATAAATGGAAGGGAATATGGGAAAATGAAATGAAATTACCCCTCTATTTTTTCTTCAATTTAGAATTATTAGAGAAATATCTTGGATTACTAAAAGAAAGTTTTAAGTGATTCTAGGATATTGCTCGCAAAGAATGACTGGAAGTAAACACCAATAGAGCTAATAAAGAGACAAGAATAATTTATACTAGAACAACGACTTGAAAGCTTATATTCAAAGGAGCGTTAATATTTCAAGAAATATAAAAAATAATTTTACTCCTTTTTTGCTCGACTACATCTTCAGTCAATCCATAATTATTATTCAATTAAGCGTCCCGCTTTGGCTAATTTTTCCGCTACATCATCTAATCCTAATTTTTCTAAAGTTTCACGGGTTTGCCATCCCGTTTTTTTGTCCCAACCATGAAGTTCATAAAATTTATCCAGCATTGAATTATACTTAGTAATATCTAATTTTTCACCTTTATGGGGTCCAGATTGGATTGGATCTTCAAAGAATCTCCGATGTGGTAAATCATCCTTACGTGTGAATCCCACATGTAAAGTATTGAACGCTTTTTCTAAGTTATATGATTTCTGTCCAAGTAACGTGAATTCTTCTTCATTTAAGTTAGTTCCAAGCGCTAAATTAGTTAAGTCAACGTAATCAGGCCGTTCAAGCGCGTATACACCGGACCATGTTCCAACATAGACGCAAATTCCTATGATATCTTCGATTTCTTTTGAAATTAATTCCCAGAATACGATTGGTGGCTGGTCTTCATAAGAGTAAGGATTAAATTTAACTCCTTTAGGACCAAATGCGATAGGGAGATTGATACTACCTCTCATATGACGTCCTGCTACAGGTGATGTTGCACATGCTAAAGACCAACCCTTCGCAAGTCTATAAGGATCAAGAGTGTCTTGGTTTTTTTGGTGAATAGCAAATCTTTCTGAGCCTTTTCCAAGCTTTTTTGCTGCCTCAACCACGCCATCTGCGAGAAAATCTCCAAAACCTTTGCGGTAAGCTACTTTTTCTTGTAATTCCATCATTGCATCTACATTTCCCCATATTAATTCTAGATTATCAGTTTCGTCTTTCGTTAACAATCCTTTCTCATATGCCTCAAATGCCCATGCCATCACGACAGAAGAATTATCCCCATCCAAACCTAACTGGTTGGCACGAATATGGTATTTCAATGATGCTTCTGGATCAGAAATATCCATTTTACCTGACCACATTACAGAATTTATCCAATATCCTAAACCCTTAGTACCTTTATATCTTCCTTCCTCAATTTCTGAATATGGCTGGCACCCCACTGGACAAGCATAACACGCTTGAATTTTTTTGAAAAACCTTCCAACGCCATTTTTACCCATCATTCTTGTTCTTTTTTCACGAGACCAATGGACATCTTGGGAATTTCTGACGGTATGCATCATCTCCCAAAGTTCATCGAATTGTTCAGAATCGTTATATACTAATCCTGCGAGCGTTCTTCTTCTAAATAATTTAGCTGTAGGGCGTTTCATTATTTTCTGATATGTTTCATATACCCGTTCAATAAATTTCTCAGGGTAAGCAACCTTTACCTCTTTATGTCCTCGAACAACGATTGATTTTATTTTTTTATCTCCCATTACACATCCAACACCTGACCCTCCAGCTGCTCGACCACAATCTATGATGATAGCAGATCCACGAACAAGATTCTCTCCAGCGGGTCCTATTGAGGCAACTTCAATTTTATTATCATTTAGTTCGGTTTTAAGGAGTTCTTCTGTTTCAAATGTGTTTTTACCCCATAAATGACCAGCATCCCGTATTTCAGCTTTTCCATCCTCTATAAAGAGATATATGGGTTTTTCTGCTTTTCCACTAATTATAACTTGATCAAAACCAGCAAACTTCATCTCAGGGCTGAAGTGTCCACCAAAATTGGATGATCCCTTGCCATTATTGAAAACATTTAAAGTATCAATATTCATCCGGCATGCTGCTGGAGTAAGCGTTCCTACAAGGGCACCTGTGCCAAAAATAAGATAATTTTCTGGATCATCCCATTTTACGTTGGATTCTAGTTCATTTAGAAGTATCCAACTACTTAGAGCCCTCCCCCCAATCCATCTTTTTGCGTATTCGTTATCTTCTACACTTACGGTTTCATCACTTAAATTTATTCTAAGTATTTTTCCCGTGATTCCCCCGCGGATATTAAATTCATTCATTTTAATCATCAACCTCCTCAAACGAAATTGCATTATAAAAACAAAATTTTACACATAAGGGCTGTTCTTCGCCTTGACATTTATCACATGTATCCATTAAGGTCCAACGCCAAATTCCATTAATATGGTCTCTCTCAACAGAAATACTTGAAATAGATGGTTGAAAAGTTTTCGTGTGATGAAAAGAACATATTAATTCACAAGTTTTACACGCATAACATTTTTCAGGAGAATGTTTAATTTTCATATTAGTCATACTTTTTATCTCAATTTATGTAAGTTTATAATTCATTTTTCTATAATATTATATTTTCTTAACAAAATTTTATTACATTGTAGCAGATCTTAAAATTTTATCATTGTTATTTAGATTTTGTGAGATTTCTATAATTTTTTTTACCCTATTGATTTCTACAACTCCATTTTTCCTATCGGATCCACTACAAGCAGCACCTCTGAATCCGATAATATCTGCCCCTAAATTATCGATTTTTTTTATATCTTTTAGCTCGAGTGAACCAGCTAAAGCTGCTAATAAGTTATTTTCGTGAGATTTAATAACAAATTTTCTTAATTTTTTAGAATCTATGAAATCGAATAATTTTTGACCCGTTTTTGAATAAGTATCTAACATTGCTATGTCTGCTCCAGCTGCATTACATATCGAAGGAATATCCATTGAATCAATTCCATTAAAAAATTTGAAATCAGCGTAACCTGCTCCAACAACTAGAATATTTTGTTTAATATCTTTTACTGCTTTTACTACGCTTTTTAATAATCTAGCTCCTTCCTTTAAAGAACGAGGACCATAGAGGCCTACTTTAACAATATCTGCACCACAAGCTGCTGCACCAGAAGAAGCAAGTGCTGCAGTCCCTGGCAAGTTGGGCATATCTCCAATAGCAACACTCAAAGTAAAGTCATTACCAAAATTTCTAATTTCCTTAATCAACCAAGGAAAAGCAGCACCAAGTGAACCTTCACTAGGATTTTTCAAATCGATTATGTCAGCTCCTCCATCAATAGTAGGGATTAACTCTTCTAATGAACGGATACTAATCAAAACTTTCAATAATATTCACCTATATAAAAAAAATTGTATAATAATTTTTAATGAACTGGTATACCAATTCCAGCGCCACCTATCGGCAATTCTTCTCCAAGAGCTTTCTGTACTAGCATAACTATATAGTAAGGTGTCATTTCCATATTTTTAGCTGTATTTCGCATTACAGCAGTGCAGATTGGACAAAATGTTACATAAGCTTCCGCTCCGGCATCTTTAGCATCCTGAAGATTTTGTTTGACATACCCCATTGCCCTCTTTTTCTGGGTTGGAAAAATTCCAGAACAACAGCACATAGAGTTCTCCTTTTGATACTTTCGTTCTACAAGCTCACAACCAAGTAATTCAAAAGTCTGTTCCATCCAATCATATAAATCTTCTTTAAGCTCTCCATGGGGGTTATATCTTGAAGTACAAGGTCGTTGATATGCGATTTTCATATTCAGTGGCGTAATAAGATCTTTATTATCACGGAGCCAGTTTCTAATGTATTCCATAATATGAATAGGTTTAAAAGGAACTTCAATCATCATTGCTAATGCTTCCGATGTTACAAAACCATAACAGGCATCATGGTAGAAAATTATCTCTTTATAACCTGTATCTGTTAGTTTTTTAATTAGTGAAGGTAGATTATCTATGCACGAATTGGCATCGCACATATGGGTTTCAGGTGCTCTACAAGCGTATGACCCTCCCATTATTAAAGAGATGCCCTCAAATAATTTTCCTTTAAACACTTTATCATATGGAAGAGCATCAGCAAAACCTCCTATAGACAATGCAGGTTTACCAAGATCTCCTTTAATAATCTTATCCTCTTTTTTCGCCCACCCTAATGCAGTTTTTTTAGCTTCTTCTGGATATAAATATAGACCCGTTTTTTCTTGCATTTGATTAATTAAATCCCATGGATTTGCTCCTTGGGGGCAAAATTCATTACACGCATAACAGGTTACACATTTAGCAAGTATATCTGCAGGTTGTAGATGTATCAATTTAGCCATATCTGCTTTAGCTTGATCTTCATCGTAATCAACGAACAAACACCTCGCAAGACATTCTCCCTTACATTTTGAAAAATCGCATCTTCTTAAGTCAAATACCATTTTTAATTTCCTCTTTTATTTTCTTTTTAAAATATATTTATTTTGTTAAACTTTATTGGAAAGGCTTTTTAGTTTTATACCTTTCAATAGCTTTTTCTACATACGCAGTCATTTGAACTGCTGAGCATTGACAAGCGTCTGCACATTTACCACATCCAATACAATAATCCGGATAAATAAGCCAAGCACATGGAACCTTTCTGTCAAGACCCAATAATTTAATGCCGGATTGTGGACAAGCTTCAACGCAATCACCACACCCATCACACATAAAGGGCATAAACCACGGAAATTGCTTCGGAGTTTTTTTTGGTTTCTTCTTAATTATTTTTTTCTCTTCAATATTTTCTTCAGAATTAATTTCATTCATTATGTTTGTGTGATCGTTTGATTTTTATTATCTAATAAAATTTCATTTTTAATTATACATTAAATTCAAAAAAAAAAATTATGTTTTATTTATAAGTTTATTATTTTGGTAAATCTTTCCAAAGACCATGCTCCCATTCTTCACAATCTTTCGCGGGTTTAGTATCAAGTCTTTGTCCAGCATAGCATCCTGGTTTGGTGCAATACAATTCAGATATTTTTACTTTTAAATTGTAAATTTCGCCTTCTTTATCTACACTTCCTTTGCCTTTGAATTGATAACACGCACGGACACCTCCTAATTGAGATACTCCAAATGCAACCCAAGGGTTTTCAGATAAAGCTGACTCAATCACAGAATATTCATCTTGAGACAAAGCAAAGACAGCCTCATCATCAGAAACAGATTTAATATTTCTTGATACAGTCACAAACGGGATCCCGGTTTTACTTGCCACATTTAAATGACAACCAATTTTAATCCAAGCTTTCATTCTATCAGTTAGTTTTACAGCCATATTTTTTCCCCTCTTATTGTATTTTTTCCCCTACTTTTCCATTTTCAATAGAATAAATTTCTTCCACATGTAATACTACAACTCCACGTTGTGCTGCTTTAGGATAAACGACATCTGGAGGAACTTCATCTGGAGGTTCTTTATTATGCCAGTCACCCCAACCATCTAAAACTTCTTTAGCTGAAACACCATACCAATCGAATTCGGGAGGATAACCATATTCGATATCAACAGCTTTACCTTTAAAGATCCAGTCTCTTCCAGAGTCCATTGGATGGCATATTGCTATGATGCATTCGGGATTCTCTTTAAGATTCGCTTTAGTTTTAAGCAAGAACATATCTGCAACCAGAAGCTTATCGTTTTTTACTGTATCTATATAACGCATTGCGGCTATGTTTGGTTTACCATCTAATGATGATGTTGCCAAATAAATTAAACTGCCTCCTTTACCAGGAACACGTAAACCTTCTTTCATTTCATTTGTTAGTTTTACCATTTTTTTTCTCCTATTTTTAGGATTATATATTTTTTGAAACAAAAAGATTTAAATAATAATCTAAAATCTTTTATATGAGTTTTTCTACATTTTTTCATTTATAAATTTTACGAAAAAATTTTTAGAATGATAAATTACAGAGAATCCCAGTGAAAAATGGAAGAATATTCTTAAAATTTATACTGCCATAAAAATCCTTTACTGGACTAATAATATTAACCTATTTCGATTTATATTCAAAAGATTTATTTTAAAGCATTTTTTTTTAATATTATTAAGAACATTAGAATGAAAGTTTGGATGTAGTTAATATAAACAGATATTTTTTTAATGAAAATTCCAATATTATAATTAAAGAATTTCTATAGAGTATTAGAAAAAAAAGAATATTTAGTGTAGTGCATGAAATTTGAGTGAAAAATATGATATACTATTCATTTCTGATTCTAAAGATGTAGTATCTCCAATAATACAAAAGTTAAAAGTAAATAACTTCAAAGTGCAATTGGAATTCATCGAAAATCATATCAATTTATATTCCGTGTTATCTAAAAGAACATGGGATATTATATTATCCGACTATAAAGCATGGACACTATGCGGAATAGAAATATTAAGAATTATTAAAGAAAAAAAAAAAAAGATTCCCTATATTGTTATTGGAAAAGAAATAGATGAAAAAGCGATGATTTCCTTGATAGAAACTGGAATAAATGATTACATAAAAGAGGATAATCTAAATCGCCTAATTCCTACTATTAAACGAGAGATAAAAAATGCAGATTCCTTCAATAAACTAAAAAATTTTAATTTTTCTCAAAGTTTAACTGAAACGAAATTTCAAACATTACTAAAAATTTCTAACTGTATGATTTATACATTAGATCTAAACACAAATATTCTTGATGTTAATAATGCTTTTAATGATATTTTAGGATATAATAAAGAAGAAACCCTTAACTTAAGCATCTATAAATTTATTCATCCTAATGATAAAATAATTCTTACTAAAGGAATTAAAAAAGGATTGGAAGGTACATTTGTTAAAAATATTGAAATTCGATTAAAAAAAAAAAATGGAACTTATATACAATTTTCTTCAAATCACGCACCAATTTTTAATGATCAAAACACAATTATAGGAATTCTCTGTGTTTCCCATGATTTAACGGAAAACATGGAAATCCAACAGTGCATTGAAGATCATATCCATAGACAAGCTTTGATTGCCAAATTTGGCTTGGAAACTATTACTGAAAAAAAAATTGATAACTTATTTAAATATGCAACATCTTTACTTGCAAAAATATTGGATGTTGAGTTTACGAAAATACTTGAAATTCTTCCTGATAAGAAATCTTTAAAATTACTGGCAGGAGTTGGTTGGCATAAAGGATTAGTTGGAAATGCCACTGTTGAAAATAATATAAATTCGCAAGCGGGTTTTACATTACTAAAAACTACTCCAGTAATTGCGGAAAACTTAAAAACTGAAACTAGATTTCATGCCCCAAAACTTCTTGCGGATCATGATGTTATTAGCGGAATGAGTGTTATTATTCAAGGAAAAAACACCCCATTTGGTATTTTAGGAGCTCATACAAAAGAATATCGGATATTTTCAAAAAATGATATCAATTTTTTACAATCTATAGCGAATGTTCTTGCAGGTGTTATTGTTCGTGATTCTACTGAAAAAGAGCTAAGAGAAAGTGAAGAAAAATATCGAATGCTCACAGAACAATCCTTGTTGGGTACGCTTATCATTGCTAATGAACGAATAATTTTTGCAAACAAAGGTATATCTAATATCTTAGGATTTTCAATAAATGAACTATTATCTTGGAATCTAAACACTATAACCGAGCATATTCATCCTGAAGATTTACAAATAACTATTGAAAAGTATAATAAAATTTTAAATGAAGATATATCTTCATTTCAATCTGAAATACGAATGAAGAAAAAAAATGAAAATTATTTGTTTACTCGACAATATTTAAAAAGGATTCTACTCCAAGGAAATCCTGCTCTATATATGAATATAATTGATATAACTGAACAGAAAAAGAATAAATCCCTACTGGAATCTTCCCTATCTGAAAAAGAAATACTCCTGAAAGAAATCCATCATAGGGTAAAAAACAATTTACAAATAATTTCAAGTTTAATAGTACTACAAGAACAATATGTAAAAGATGAAAGAGTTCTCCATATTTTTAAGGATTTCCAGAGTCGTATTAAAGTTATGGCTCTAATACACCAAGCGTTATACAACTCCGAAAACTTGAATAAGATTTGTCTTTCATCATTCATAAAAAACCTTGTTAATAATCTATTTAAAGTTTATTCAGCAAATTCCAAACAGATTAAACTACAATTGAACATTGAAAATATTGATTTAAGTCTAGACAAAGCCAATGCTTGTGGCTTAATTATAAATGAACTTGTATCTAACTCATTAAAACATGCATTTTCTAAAAATAATGACGGAAAAATTGTTGTTACATTGAAAAAAACCATAAACAATAGAACATTATTAGATGTGTATGATAATGGAATAGGATTTCCCAAAGATGTAGATTATAAAAATTCAAATACGCTAGGATTAAAACTTATATCCACTATAACCAAACAAATGGATGGAAAGATTTCTATTGAAAAAAATAATGGAACTCATGTTATGATCACTTGGTAATTTTAAAAATTACTATAAGAAATAGTAAAATGGCGCAAATAAAAGTAATGATTGTTGAAGACGAATTAATTACCGCTGAAGCAATAGCGGTTCTTTTAAAAAAATCAAACTACAATCCAATTGCTATTGTTTCTTCTGGAGAAGAAGCAATTTCCAAAATCAAGAATTTAAAACTTGATTTGGTATTAATGGATATAATTCTAGCGGGAACTATGGATGGAATTGAAACAGCTAGAATTATTAATACAAACTATAATATTCCCATTATATTTATAACTGCATATGGAGATAAAAAAACATTAAATAGAGCCAAATTATCGGAACCTTATGGTTACATAGTAAAACCTATCACGAATGAAGATGATCTTCTACCTACAATAGAACTCGCAATGTATAATCATCAAGTGAAAAAGAAACTTAAGAAAGGTAATGAAAAATTTGAACAGATTAAACGATTAATTCAACCAGATAAAAATATTTTACCCTCTCAAATTAATAATCTCTTAGAAAGAAGAAATTTTCTTGAACAAACAAATGAAGACCTAAATCCAATGCTTGAAATAGAAGTTTTTGGTGAAAAAATCAATTTAGTTGAATGGATGAAATCGCTCTCAAATCCTGATAGATTTTTAATAATAGAAATATTAAAAACTCTACCAT
Organism: Promethearchaeota archaeon; assembly: GCA_018238625.1. GTDB lineage: Archaea > Asgardarchaeota > Lokiarchaeia > Sigyniarchaeales > SOKP01 > SOKP01. The sequence continues at coordinate 9,660 of JABCSY010000052.1, read as the reverse complement.
TAAAATTGGATGAGATACAGATGTTTATCGGTAAATCTCAATCTACATCTTCACATCATATTAAGAAATTAGAGAAAACAGGATTCGTTAAAGGATGGAAAAATGGAAAGTATATTTATTACTCATTAAATAAACCAAAATTAACGGAATTTGTACAAATATGGGAGAATTGGATTAAAAATCTCTCAACTTAATTATTTAATAATAATTGAATAGGAAGAAAACCATGGAAGAACTAGCAAAGAATAAAATTAAAAATATAAAAGAAAATTTCAAGAACAATACATCCTATAAGTTCTTACGAGAATGCATGGAAATCATAGGCAATGAAGATAGATTTCTAATTTTAAATCTATTAAATAATAAACCATGTTTACTTTCTGAAATTGAAAAAAGTTTGAATAGAAATCAACCTTCCATCTCCCATCATGTTAGAATTTTGGAGAAACATAATTTTATTCATAGTTCTAAAAAAGGTAAATTCAAGGAATACTCAATTTCCAGAGAAAAGTTTGCAGAATTATTAAGTATTTGGAATCAATGGTATGATGTAATTCGATCTAAGAATTATTGATTTGAAAGAAAACTAGAGATAAGGAAAGTATTACTATTTTCATGAGTCATTAGGAAAACATAACGGGGCACTAACATTTCATTTGATAATTTAACCCTTTTTATTAACCTTTTCTGATCGTTTTATTCATTATGCCAATTAATTATTTATTTAATTTAAACATCCTAATTTCGTTTTTATTGTGACAGTAGAGAGAATGAACACTTTTCCATATAATTTTTCTGTCAAAATATCATGATTCCATAGAATTATCTTCAAATCAACAAATGAGTCAATCCTTTTACTTACAATAAGATTTTTATTAATCATACTTGAAATAGTAAATCTAAGTACACTTAGAAAAAAGTTACTCGCTAAGAGTGACTGGAAGTAAACACCAATAGAGCTAATAAAGATGCAAGAACAATATATACTAAAGCAACGACTTGAAAGCTTATGTTCAAAGGAGCGTTAATATTTCAAGAAATTTAAAAAATAATTTTACTCCTTTTTTGCTCGACTACATCTTCAGTCAATCCAAAATTATCTATAAATTTCTTAAACAACTGAGATACTTCGCCAGTATGGATTACTTTATCAGGACAGATTGTTACACAATGCATACATTGAACACACAGTTTTCTGTTAGTTTCCCCTGAAATAGCATCAAAAGCTTTAACAGGGCATTCTTTTTCGCATAAATAACACATACTACAATCGTCATTAACTCTCGAAGGATAAAAATTAGCCCAAGATCCACGAGACTCTATAGTCTTCTTTGGTTTATAGGTAAATTCTGACAAGTCGACGCCAAATTCAGAGTCCTTTTGAATCCGTTTAATCGATTGTAATGTAAAATCTGTAGCAATATCAAAATCTAATTGATTGGGCCGGTTTTCTGCTAGTGACCATCCTTTTGCGACATTAAATGCGTGTTTTCCGATAAATTCTGCTGACAAAACCACTTGAAAATTCGCTTGCGTTAATAAATAATAGGTAACTTGATGTGCCCACTCTAAATCTCGTGCACCGTATGTAAAAAACATGGAGCATTTCTGCCCCCTACCATCAAGTGTTCTCATCCAATCCTCAGCAACCTTGGGAGGTCTTCCTCCGAAAACTGGAAATCCAAAAATACACGCATCAAACTCTAAGAAATCATATTGAAATCGTCTACTATCAGGTGTAATTATGTTTATCAGTTTTACAGAGTTTCCTTCTCTTTTTAAAATCGTAGCAATGTGATTTGAAATAGTTTCAGTTATCCCGGTTGCTGAGAAATAAAAGAGTGCAATATTCATTAGACTAAAATGGAATACTAATTAATGTTATAGAAGTTAAATATTAATAAAAACCTTCCAAATTTATTGTCAAATTCAATAGAATTACTAAATCAAATAGACATTCCAACCTTATTTAAAATAGAAAAAATCAATAGCAAAAGGGAAGAATTTGAATAGTTTCTTTAATACAAGTTAAATTTCATAAGATTCTATTGTTAACCCAAAATCTTGAAAGTGGCGGATATTTCTAGTTATCAATTTTTCGGTATTCATTAGCTTTGCTGTTGTACCTATTATACAATCTGCTAAATCAAGTGTGATTCCCTTTGCTCTTAAGGATCCTTTTAAACTTCCAGATTCTTGGAGAATTTGTGAATTCAAAGGAATTATATGAAATTCAGACAATAATTTTTCTATTTGTTCTCTGATTTGAAGATAAATGTTCTCACTTTTTTTTTCTTTTGTATATCCTAATCCATCGTAAATCTCGGCAATAGTAATAGCAGAAATGCATATAGTTTGATCAGCATATGGTTTTAAAACAGATTTTACATTAGCTCTACCACGCCATATATCAATAATAACAGTTGTATCCACGATTATCATAATTATTCTCCCCAGATTTCTGAGAATTTTGATGAAGATATAGCAGCATCTTTCTTTTTTCCTTCCTTAATTGTTTTTTCAAACTCATCTAAAACTTCATCTGAAAGATTTTTTGCAATCCCAAAATGTTTTAGGGGGTCCTTCTGTTGATTTGCTATTAACCGTTCTATTAATTCTGAAAAGCTTTCATTCGGACCTTTTAATTTTTTCAGGTTTTTATATATTTCATCCCGAATTGAAATCATTTTTGAAGTCATATTTTTAACCTTAATCATAAATATTTATATAAATATTTATATCCGAAGGCTTATAATATTTTCTGAATTAATAGTTATTAGAATCCGTGAATGCAACTAAGCCAAAATCTATATTGTTTATTATGAAAAAACTTAAAGAGAAGAAAGATGATGATAATTGACTGATGTAGTTTCAACCAGATTAGATGAAAAAGAAATTGAAGAATTAAACAAGATCTGTGAAAAAGAACGAATGGATCGTTCTTCTTTAATTCGAAAATTTTTTCTTAATCAAATTGAAGAATATAGATTGAAAGATGCCGGTGAAAAATACAGAAAAGGATTAGTAAGTTTAGCAGAAGCAGCCATCTTGGCAAAAGTATCGATTTATGTAATGATGGATTATGTTAATCGCGAGAAAATCCAACCTCCCTTTTTAACTGATGTTGAAATGGAGGAGGAATTAAAGTGGGCTAAAAAATTATTTGAAGAAATGAATCAATAAAACTTCAATTTTAAAATAAACATGCATTAACTCATGCCAGCAATATCTTTCCAAGGAATAAGAGCATGTTTTTCTCTGACGATTTCTCCAATTAAATCAAATGGACATTCCAACATTATTATTAAAACATAAAAAAGAAAAAGAAAATAATTTTTTTGCATTGTAGATTTTATATTACGAACAAAAGAAAACCAATAGAAGTGCTGTGGTAATTCCAGGAGCTAGTTAATAAGTAGTCAGTTGAACTGTGTGATATATTTAAAGCATAACCAATTAAAGAGGAAGCTGTCACTCGTATCATCCATACTTCGGAATAAGAAATTATTGCTCTTGATTCTTGGAAAAGGTAAATAACAAATATCACCGAATTAGTTATGGTTATTTCAGCAGCATTATCAAGTGTTATTAAACCCTCAGAGAAAGTTGAATTATTGATATAAAGGTGCGAATTGTCGTAGCAGGTAATTCCTTGAGGACCAAGCATAGCCATTATTAAACCAAAGCCCCCACTATCTGGGGTTGAACAGTTTTTTAGATACACTATTGCATTATTCCACATCAGTAATGATCCTATCGTACAATTATTTACCGTTAAATTACCTGATTTGATAATAATACTGAAGAGATTATGCATATCTTCGATTATTACCTTAGCTTCATCCATAATTTCGATGTACCTGTAAGATCTATTAGAGATCAATGAGCCGCTAATGTTTAAATAATCTGAAACTACTCCCGCTCCAAAAACTCCTGAGGAATTGAAATAATTTGTCCCTGTTTGAAACTTAATCCCTTCATATAAAGTATCTATTGAACAATTTATTATATCGACTTTACTTGAAGGAGGGGCATGGAAGGTTTCTATAGTTGAATTAATAATCTCTGCTTTCCGACTTCCTTGTGGTTCAGAATACCATCCAATCTGATCTAGTATACAATTATCTATTGATACATCATTAGTGCTATTGATAAGGATAGAATCAATAATACAATTTTCAGACAGATCTACTGAGCTATTTTCTTGACACCAAAGGAAATCAAAGCTTGAGTTTATTCCAATCAATCTGGATGAATCTTCGAGATATCCACCATATTCATTTGAATTAGTTATACTAGAGTCATTTATAATTACGCTAGCTAAATCAAACAAGTACAAATCTAACGAAGAATTGGATACATAAAGCTGTCCTGTATTATTAACTACTACATGCTTTAAGATCATGCTGGACACGTTAGCGTTAATGAATATGGTATTATTCACGTAATTTGTACCCTGAATTATCCCATTCGTGATATTGATAGAATTAGACGATACAATAATTCCATATTGTAACTCTGAGAGTATCTTCGTATTATTTAAAATAGAAATAGCACTTTGATAGACATATTCTTCATTAACGATACATTCAACTAGGTTTAGTCGCGTTTTACCCATAATACTAATTTGGTAAAAATCTGTACCATAAACGTTTAAATTTGTTTGACCATAGGCAGTAAAAGTATAGATTGAACAATTTTTGATGGTACCTGATGCGAGATAATCTCCTTGTTGAGAGTAGGGATTGCTTGAAACCATTATGAACAGCATTTTGAGCGAGCTATATTCTATTTCAAGGAATATTGGACTGGTGATAATACAATATTCTATATATGAATGATTGGTAATTCTTAGAGAGATTAAATTCGTCATATTTACAGCAGAGCTTAAAATTTTAATCGAACTATTCGAAAGAAATATGTTATTAGAACCGGTAACCGCAAGTTCCATAATGCTGCAATTAAAAAGGGAGAGAGTGCTGTTATTACATAATACAATGCTAAGTCGGTCATCCCATATATTTCGTAAGGTTAAATTTTGATCTCCGTAGAGGGCTATAGATATCCACGTAACATTATTTGAGATGGTGGAATTTTCCAATATTGTAGAATTTATCACGTTATAACCGTTAAAAGTTCCATTTGTAATTATTAAGGAATCTTCTATTATAATTTGACTTGCATTAAATAGTACGGCATAACCAAAGGAATCTATTGAACAATTCAAGGAATAAGTATTAGGAGAGAATAGAGTAAGTGGAACCTCTTCTTCATAATAATAATCCACGATTAGTTCATTATTGTTTTCCAATTTTTCTTTAATGTCATCGTAAGGATCTACTTGAATAGTAATAGAATAACTAGTTCCGGAATTGAAATAAGATTCAAAAGTAGTAAGATTTAGGGAAAAGATAAAAACTTCAGAAATATCAAGGTCCAGAGGATTTAGTGAGTTATTGTAAAGTACGAGTGCTAACGAGTCGATTTGCACAATAATAATAACCGCATTTGTATCTGAATCCCCTATGTTTGAAATACTAACTGTAAGATTATCATTTTCAAGAGAATAATCGGATATTGTTAAGTCTGGATATTTAGGTTGTTCTCCAAAAAAGATGAACCATGAAACTAAACCACCTGAAATAGCGATGATAGCTATTAAAGCTATACTAATAATCAATTTTTTAGTTTTATTCATAAAAATCACAGATTTATTTTATTGAATTTCATTAATTAATTTTGAAAATAAAATATATTATCATATAAAAATAGAGATTTAAAAAGATTTGGCTACATATAAAATATTTGTTGTATTAGAAATAAACCTCAAAAGAAAGCTTAAATAGGGAAAAATTATTTATTAATTAAAATTTAAAAATTTAATTCTAATTTTTAAATAGCTGGTTAGTGAAGTCAGCTATCTTATTAATGGCATCTTTAGCTTCTGGAATAAGTTCGTATCTTGTTCCTTGAAATACATGCGTCATATCATCCCATGATTGTAATATTGCGTTTGTTCCTGCCTTCTTAGCTTTTTCAACAAAGCGAGTAGCATCGCTATAAAGCATTTCACATGTGCTTGCTTGTACTAATATTGGAGGTAGTCCCTTTAAATCCCCGAACAATGGTGAGATATATGGATTGCGAGGGTCCTCTCCAGCAAGATATGCGACAAACCACCAAAAAATTCCGATATCTGCCAAACCGGGATCGGTTTCAGCATTTTTAAAATAGGAATCATCAGCTAAAGTAAAGTCTGTCGCAGGTGATAGGCAAATCGCTCCAGCAGGTAAATCAGTCCCCTGATCTCTTAATTTTAGAAGGGTAGCTAGGGTTAGATTTCCTCCGGCAGAATCTCCTGCGATGATTATATGGTTACTTTTAAATCCATTTGATAATAACCAATTGTAGGCATCAACACAATCTTCTAATGGCTTGGGGAATGGATGTTCTGGGGCAAGGCGATAATCAATACTGAGAATTCTTATTTTAGTAGCTTCAGCTATAGCAGAATTTAACCTCCGACAAGTTAAAGGAGAGCCCACTATCCATCCACCCCCGTGAAGATATAAAATTACACGATCTTCTATTGGATCTGAGGGAATAACCCACTCAGCAGGAATTTTATCGAGTATTATAGGTTTGATTTCAATTTCATTCGGAATAGGATAGTTTTCTAATTCTTTCATTGTCGAGTGTTCAAACACATAACGAAAGAATTTTGTTAAATAATTCCGTTCCTCATCAGTTAATTTATCGTGGAGCTCAACCATTCCAGCTTTTTTTTTAAAGAAAAGTTCGTTTAACTCTTGAAGTTTATTAAAGATTTTTTGAAAATTAAATCGCTTGTTTTCTTCGAGTGCCGTAAATTGAAGCAAAAATTTCATTTGTTCTTTAAAACCATCGTTATAAATTTTGAGAATATCAGGTCGAACTTTTTTTCGGTCTAAAATTGTCATTTTTTTCGCTTGCTCTCTTTTCTTAGATTTTTCATTAGTTATATATTAAATGACTTTTTTGCATAAAAAGATTTACGAGAATATAATACAGATATTATAATCTTATTTGGACAATACGAGAGAAATAAAGCTATTTAACAAAAAGTTATATAATTATTTTTCTTCACTATCCTATCTTTTAAATACAATTAATTCAAATATTTAAAATAAGTATTGTACTAGTTTGCTAGGGATTTTTTAAGATGTCGGAAAAAATATGGATTAAAGCGGCTAAATTGATTGTGAGGGCAAGTGGGAATCCACTTTTCCAAGCTAATGAAACATTAGTTGAGCTCCTCCAAACGCTTTTAAATGAAGAGCAAGTGAAATTCTTGTTGAATTTTAGGAAACCTAACTTAACGTTTCAGGAGTTAAAAGAAAAAACAGGGATGAATGATACTAAGCTAATGGAAATGTTAAATTCATTAATGGGTAATGGAATTCTGATGGATTGGCCGATTGAAAACACGAATATAATGGAATATCGTCTATTGGCACCAGTTGCCGATATATTTGAATTTTCTCTCGTTAGATTTGATCGTCCAATTGAACAAAAAAAGAAATTAGCACTGATTTACGAGAAAATGTTTAAAGAAGCAACTGAGGTGACTCAAACTAATTATGAGGGATTATTACCGATATTTAAAGATAAATTGCCTATTTTTGCCAGAATTATTCCAATCGAAAAAGAATTGAGCGTAGCTCAAGAAAAAGTGTTACCTTTACATGAAGCCTCTAAAATTATAGATGAGCAAGATATTATATCGCTCTCTGAATGTCCTTGTAAGCTGGAAAGAGCTCTTTTAGGCGATCCTTGTAAAACATCAAGTGATATATTTAGGTGCCTTCATTTTGGAAATATTGGTCGTTACTTTATTGAACATAATCTTGGTAAGTCGATCTCAAAAGACGAAGCAAAGCGAATTTTAAAGGAAGCAGAAGAAGAGGGACTTGTTCATAAGATTTTTCATGATGATTTCAGTCTCGATAAGAAAGAAAATGCGATATGCAATTGCTGCAAGTGTTGTTGTATTCTTTTTCAGAGCTATTATCGTGGAATTTTTCCCTATCATACTTTAACTTCCTACATCGCGAAAATAGATGAGAGTAAATGCGTAGGGTGTGGAATATGTGTCGATAAGTGTCCAATCGAAGCAATAACTTTGATAGATGGGATAGCCCATGATGATGAAAACAAATGTATAGGTTGTGGGGTCTGTGTTCACCACTGTCCCGAAAATGCTAGGATTCTAGAACGAACAGAACAAAGAGAAATCTATCTTCCACCGCTAATCAAAGATCAATAATTTGTTTGTATTGTAGATTTTATATCAGTACTAAAAGAGACCAACTAGATATACTATGGTTTTTCCAGAAGTTAGTTAACAAATACTCCGTTGAACTATGTAATATATTTAAAGCATAACCCATTGAAGAGGACGCCGTCACTCTTATTATCCTGACTTCGGAATAAGAAATTATCACTCTTGATTCTTGGAAAAGGAAAACCGCCAATATCTCCGAATTAGTTATGGTTGTTTCGGCAACATTAAAAAGCTTCATTATACCACTAGAGATAATTGAATTATTAATATAAAGGTGCGAATTGTCATAGCAAGTAATTCCTTGAGTACTAAGCATACTAAAAAGCATTGAACCAAAACCCTCGATATCTGGGAATGAGCAATTTTCTAGATATGCTATTGCATTATTCCTCATCTGTAATAATTCTATAGTACAATTATTTACCGTTAGATTACCTGAATTGATAATAATACTGAAGAGATTATGCAGATCTTCGATTATTACCTTAGCGTCTCCCACTATTTCGATGTATTTGTAAGATCTATTAGAGATCAATGAATCGCTAATGTTTAAATAATTCGAAACAAATCCCGTTCCAAAAATTCCTGAGGAATTGAAATAATTTGTTCCTGTTTGAAACCTAATCCCTTCATATAAAATTTCTATTGAACAATTTATTATATCTGCTTTACTTGAAGGAGGGGCAAGGAAGCTTTCTATAGTTGAATTAATAATCTCTGCTTTACGACCCCCTTATAGTTCAGAATACCATCCAATCTGGTCTAGTATACAGTTATTTATTGATACATCGTTAGTGCTATTGATAGAGACATAATCAATTATACAATTTTCAGATAGATCTACTGAGCTATTTTCTTCACACAAAAGGAAATCAAAACTTGAATTTATTCCAATTAATCTAGATGAACCTTCGAGATATCCACCATATTCATTTGGATTGTTTGTACTAGAATCATTTATAATTACGCTAGCTAAATCATACAAGAACAAATTTAAAGAAGAATTGGATATATAAAGTTGTCCTGTATTATTAACTGCTACAGTCTTTAAAATCATGCTGGATACATTAGCGTTAATGAATATGGTATTATTCACATAATTTGTACCCTGAATTATTCCATTCGTGATATTGACAGAATTAGAAGATACAATAATACCATATTGTAACTCTGAGAGTATCTTAGAATTGTTAAGTTTTGCATGCACTACCATTTTCAATAATTTTTAATCAATTCTGATCTTAGAAAAGAATTATCTTATAGTAAAAAAAAAAGAAAATGGTATGATTAATTATGACTTACGACTTATTCTTAAGTTTATATGTGACTGAAGATAG
>JABCSY010000137.1 GCA_018238625.1 Promethearchaeota archaeon | reverse complement strand
TTTCAGAACTCAAAAAGTTGCTATTAAGACGTTATTAATATTTACGCTCGTATTAATCGGGATGTTTGCGTTCTTTATAATATTTGGATTGATAATAACTCCATTCACGAATCCAAATATTATCCTTACTCAAATAAAATTTGAAGGTATAATACCTGCTTTTTTATTGTTATTTATTTTATTTACTTCTATAACTTCAAATTTAGCGTACTTAAATCCCGATTTAAAAAATCCTTCTAAAAATATTCCAAAAACCATTATTTATGCTATAATATTGACGTTAATTATATATTTACTGATTACTTTCATTGCATTGATAAACTTGGGAGAAAGTCCAACTGGATTAACTGAAAACCCCGTTTTATTAGCCGATGTGTTTGAAAGCGTTCTTGGACCATTTGGGTTTTATTTTATGGTTCTTGCAGCTATTATATCGACGTTAATTGCAATAAATGCCGCTTTAGGTTCAGCAGTCAGCGTGATTACTGCTTTAGCGAGAGATCGGTTTATTCCTAAAAAAATTCAAGAAACGAAGAAAAGGCCAGATATGCCTGCTTTAGGTTTATTAATCACTATTATTTTGGTCGTTTTATTCGTAATTTTCGCTGGTATTGGGTTTACTGCAGAAATTACTAATTTTATTTACTTCATAGGTTTAGCATTTGTAAATTTTGCTGCCGTAAAATTAAGAGGAACGAGAAAAGAGTTAGATCGTCCATTCAAAGCGCCTTTTTTTCCGTTTTTACCAATTTTTATTTCCATTTGTTTTTTAGCCTTTGCCGTAATATTAGGTGTTATCATTTCAATAGAAGCTCTAATTCTAGGAGTAGTTATTTTTATTATTGGAATTACTTTTCATTTATTAACGATTGCAGATAGATCGTCAATTAATTTAACGTTAACTGGCATTAAATTCTTCTTTTTAACCGTATTAGGGATATTTATTTGGGTGATAAATAACTTTTCATATGTGAACCCAATTTTGATATTAATCAATAGAATTTTGATTGCTGTGTGTGCTTTTACTATTGGAACAGTAATCCTCGACCTAATGCCACTTAGAGAATTAGCTTATTATTATGTTAAGAAAGTGGATAAAGGAAAGGTCGCAATTAATATAGGCAACGCCCAGATCATTGATTTAGGAAAAAAAAGATCTAAAATTATTCATCTTACAAATTTAGTTATCGCAATTATCCAATTTATTGCATGCGGTATTATTTTTAGCATAGTAATTTTTCTATTAAATAATTTATTATCAATCCAAGATATCATTCTTATTATCGGTACTTCCATTACCTATATTCCCAGCACATCCGGTACTGTTCTTTTTATTTCGATACTAATAGTTTTTGGATTATCTCTCTTCTTTTGCGGGATTTTGTCGTGGCAACGAATCAGGGAATTTAAATCTCTAGGGCTTTAATTTTGCATGAATTTATTAATTTATAAACTTTTTTCGAGAAAATGAGCTTACCAAAATTATTTTTGCATATACACACCACTTATTCAGATGGTAAAAATTCTATTAATCAAATCGTAAAAACAGCTATTAAATTAGGTTTAGATTATATTTGTATTACTGATCATTTTTCAAATTCGTGGAAATCCAAAATTATTCCCACACTTAATAATTTAGATAAAATTGAAAGGTATTTAGAAGAAATATCTCACTGTCAGGCTTACATTTTAAAAAAAAATAGAAAATTAAATCTTTTTAAGGGAGTCGAGATCGATATAAGCAGTTCCGAGAACTATATAATAAATAATATCCATCCCAATAAATTTGATTTAATATTATTTGAATACCTTGAAAACCTTGAAGGAATCGCTTTTATTAAAAACATAATTGAAACTTGGAAGAGAGATCGGCGTAATAGTAATAAATTTCCTCTATTGGGGCTTGCGCATTTTGATCCTTCTTTTTTTACGTTAGGTGGTTTTGATGTTTTGTTAGGTTTTTTAAAACAATATAACATAATAATTGAGTTTAATTCGAGTTATCCTCGTTTTTACTCACGGAAATACGAAACTTTTTTTAATAAGTTGGAAAAAAATAATATTATGGTTTCAATTGGTTGTGATTCTCATCATATATCCAATTTAAAAGATGTTGAGGGGGCTTTTAGGGCGATAAAATACTACAATTTAGAGGATAATCTAAAGAATTTAATTAATTCCTTGGAAATGAGAAAAAATTGAAATTACGAACAGATTAGTTTTATTTATGGGTTCGATTAAGATATTCTAAATAAAATTTAAAAGCTCTTTCAAATGCAATATCAAGTATTATTTCGCCCTTTTCCTTTGGTTGTAATAACATGCATTTTAAGTGTTCTTTACTAATAGTAAAAAATTCTTTTAGGATAATTATTTGTTTAGGAAGAGTCATAGTAGCAATCTCTGAAATTGATTTATTATTCTTTTCTTGCCATATTTTTAAAACATACATAATTGCACTTTTTATTGCTAATTCAGGAACGGAAATTTCCTTGCATATGTATCTTGACATTTCAGTAATCAACTTTAATTGTCCTGGTTTAATATTCATTCGCACAAAATCTATTTGACTATTCTTAATATCATCTTCTTTAAAATTTAACGCATATGTCAATATATACTCAACCTAAATTATCCTATATAATATTTCTACCTTCGTGAATATAAAGGTTTAGGAATAATTATTCCCTAAAAATGAATAAGAATTTACATTTATAAAGTAACTGCTTAATTTGGATAAAAGTGTCAATATTAAGAATAGTTTTTATCAGATTAATAAAAAAGACTGATTAAATTATATTTTTATTTAGGAATGTTTATTTTATTTGTATGGAACTAGAAGAAAAAATTGAACTAGCCGCAACTTGGATTTTCGAATCTAAAAACTTAGTAGTTTTTACTGGTGCCGGGATCAGCACAGATAGCGGTCTACCAGATTATCGCGGACCAGATGGGATGTGGACTCGTCGCGATAAGGGTCTTCCCCCTCCAAAGTCTCCTCCTTGGGACCAAGTTCGACCGAATCAAGGACATTACGCAATTGTAGAACTGTTAAAAATGGGGAGACTTGATTATCTAATATCTCAGAATGTAGATGGGCTTCACGCGAAATCTGGGATTCCTTTTGAAAAACTTGCAGAACTCCACGGTAATTTATATTTCATGCAATGTTTAGATTGCGGAAAAAAATTAACATTTGAAGATGCGGGATGGGACAAAAAGAAATGGGGTCAAGGATATAGAACGGGAATAGTTCGAAAAAATCAGCCAAAATGTCCCAATTGTGAAGGACAGCTCATTTCAAGTATAGTTAACTTTGGAGACTATTTACCAGAGGATGAACTTGAAGAATCGATGAGAAGATCTAAAAAAGCGGATGTATTTTTTGTAATTGGTTCCTCTTTAGCTGTAACACCTGCGTCAAGGATGCCTGGAATTGCGCGGAATAATGGCGCAAAATTAATAATTTTAAATATGGGTAAAACCGATTCTGACGAAGAAGCTGACTTGAGATTTTTTGAGCAGATTGGAGAAGTTCTTCCTAATATAGTTGATAGAGTAAAAGAAATGATGGAACGAGATTAAAATCTCTTTACAAATAGGCGCTATAAGTTTAATCTAATAATCTAATCTATTTAGCTGCGAATAATCTCTATTTTTTTAATCTATTGCATTTAAGGGGAATTTAAAAGAAAACTTAAATATTGAGATGACATAATTAAGCATTAGAAAATAATCATCCAAGAATCAAATTTAAAAATAATATAAATAAAAATAAGAGAAAACATAAAATGAAAGATATAGCTATTATTTTGGAAAATCGTCCCGGAGCACTAGCTGATATGGGGGAAGTTCTAGGCAAAAATGGTATAAACATGGAAGGATTATGTGGAATTCCCTTTAATGAGGGGGCTGTCGTTCATATTTTGGTTGAAGATGAAACAGTTACTCGTTATGTACTTGAATCAGCAGGTTTTAAGGTAAGTGCTGTACGTGAAGTAATTGTCATGGATATTGGTCAAACTGCAGGGAAACCCGGTTCTGGCGGGAAGATGGCTCGTAAAATAGGCAATGTTGGCGTTAATATTGACCTAATCTATTTTGCTGGAAATAACAAGATAGTCATCGGAGTTGATGACATAAATAGAGCCCGAAATGCATTAGCCAAATAATAAGAACGATTTTTATAGAAAGAAAATTTTATTTTAAAATTCCGTAAATTTTTTTATTTCTGTCGAATTCTTTTAGAACTTTTCTCCCTTCTTTGTTTGAAAGAGAAAGCGTTATAATGCTTGATCGACTCAAAGACCCTGCAAAGATTTCCTGATCATCTGCAAAAACAACAATATTGCGACTGGCAAACTCCGGATTTGCTTTTAATGTAACTTTTTGTTTTTTTATTTCAACATCTAACTCAATTCGCTCCTCTCTTCTCTCTTTAGTAATTTGGCGCCCTTTATAATGCTCTTTGGTTTTAAAAGAATCCTTAAGGCCAATAGGATTTATTGGATTAATTACTATATCTTGACCGAAAGAATAAATTTCGTAGGCAAGACGATCCGTTTTGAAATCTCTAACTTCCACAACGGGTCTTGCCAAATCTTTGTCTCTAAATCCATGAGGCACCTTAACGGTCATTTTGAGGGTTAGAACAGCAGAGATGTCTCCTCCTTTAATAAATATAATAGTGTCTATTATTGACGGGAGCATTCCAAGCTCTATTCGACCAATAAATCGTTGTACTGCGTCGATAGCCGAAGAAGAATGAACTACACCTACCATTCCGACGCCCGATAATCGAAAATCAGAATAAATCTTAAAATCTTCAAAAACACGAACTTCGTCGAATATTGTATAATCTGGTCTAACTAAAAGAAGAATATCGGCAGAGTTTTCAAGGCTTCCTTCTAGTTTGGTGTATTGCGTAATCTCGGGTCTAACTTGTAAATCTCGGACGCTTTCTAAAGTTTTTACTACTTTATTTTGGTCTAAATAAAAATTTGCCAATGCAGCTGAAAATGTGCTCTTACCTGCTCCGGGGGCTCCAGCTACTAAAATACCTTCAGCTTTTTCTAATCTTTTATGTAGTCGAGCATCAATTGAATAATCTGATAATGTGAGATTAACAAGCGGATGGACAGCAGTGATTTCAACAACGCTAGAAAACGGAGGGCGCGTTATTACAATTCTAAACTCTCGTAACTGAGCAACGACTGCACCAAACTTCTCTATTTCCACGAACGAGCGATCGTCCTCCCTTACCATTTCAATTATTTCCATCGCGACATCTTCTATGTCTTTTGTTGTTAAGGGTTCCTCGCTTATTTTTTGTAGGTACCAGTTTCCAGGACTTCCTTTCTTAGCGTAGGGCGGTAGATCTTGTTTAAGATGGACGCTCATGGTGGTTTCATCAAAAAACTCTAGTAATTTAAGCGAAGAAAGTTCGATTTCTTTTAACGCTTTTTTTTCCCATGCGAATAATACTTCTAATCCCTCAAAAACACCTACATCACCTTGAATTCGATCTGCTGTTATAAGTACGGCATTGTTTTGAAGAGCAGAGTCTCTTATAAGGGCATCAAGTTCTCCCCCTGGGCTCATCTTTATCTCTTGTAATGTTGGCCTTTTCCCTACAACATGAAGCTTTATCTCTCCTTCATCATGAAGTTGTCTCAACTGTTTTAATACATTTAATCCAAAAAACCCTATTTCTTTTTGAATATTTGTTCTATATTCAACTTCAGCGATAACAATATTGGAGATATAAATCTCAGGGCACTCTCCTAGCTCGTTATCCTTTATTAGTTTAAGAATTTGCCCATTAAAAATTACTGAAGTATCACAAGCGAATTTATCTGGCATAGCTTTTTGGTAAATTTAATATTTTCTTCTTTATGGCTTCTATTTATTATATATTTATAAAATTATGAATCTTTGTATAAATTTATTAATAATGTGTAAAAACAATTCAATTTTAATTTAAACAAATAATCATTTATTAATCGTCCTTTTTAAGTATAAAGAGTCTAACAATAAATGTAGAACCTTTATTTCTTCCATCAGATTCCACCCAAATTTTCCCACCGTGTAATTCCACTATTTCTTTTGAGATATAGAGCCCTAATCCAACACCTTCAATACCAACATCTAAATCTTGACCATACCGTTCAATTTTGCCAAATTTTTTGAATAACATCTTTTTCTCTTCGTTAGTTAAACCAACACCTGTATCCCTTACTTTAATCTCGATATTCCCCCCTGTTTCAGAGAGTGTTATAAAGATATTTCCTCCCCTAAGAGTATTATTAATGGCATTTGATAAAAGATTGATAACTACTTGCTCAAATCTTAATTTATCTACTTCAAAATATAATTGATCTGGCAAATCACTATATATATTTAAATCTCTACTATTTACTAAATGCATCATTTCTCTGACACAGTTTTCAAGAATGATAACAATATTTTCTTTTTTCTTAGTTAATTCTAATTTACTAATATCTAATCTCGATGCATCTATAAGATTTTCAACCAATTCATTTAGCCGCACACTGCCACTATGCAAAATATTAATAAATTCTGAGATACTATGAATATCTAAATCATCTTTTTTCTGTATTAATATTTGAGAAACACCAAAAATTGATGTTAAAGGTGTCTTCAATTCATGAGAAATTCTATTGATAAGGTCTGTACGCATTTGATCAAGCTCTATTAATCTCTTGTTTTCTTCAATAATAAGCCTTTCTGCTTCTCTCTTTTCTGTAATATCTAACAAAAAAGCTAAATTACTAGGTTTATCTTGGTACATAATTGCTTTTGAAAAAAGCTCTAGCCAGATGATTTCACCGGTTTTTTTAGATAACCTAAACTGAAAATTTGTAATATCTTGAATTAAATCCTTAGTTTTTTTCTCAACTAGTTCTTTGAACTTATCTAAATCATCAGGATGGAAAATCTCATAAAAATCTGTAAGCTTCCAGTTTAATAATTCTTCAGTACTATACCCTATCATTTTTGAAAATTGCGGATTAACATATTTTATATCAAAATCTTGTTCTATTAAAGCACCGATAAAAGATTGCTCTGTAATTACTCTAAATTTTTCTTCCGATTCCTTTAATTTTTGTTCTGCAATTTTTTTTTCAGTTATATCTCTAACAATTGCTTGAATCATATATTTATCATCAATAAGAATGCGATTTAGAGAAACCTCGGCATCAAACGTCATTCCATCTTTCTTTGAGTGTTTCCAATAAAATCTTTGTGGTTTTCCACTAAAAGCATTATTGATATATTCAAGAGCTTTTTCTATTGAATCGCTTCCATCAGGTTGTTTTGTTGGGGAAAAAACCCAGGGAGAAACACCAATTAAATCTCTTTCATTTTCACATCCAAACATCTCTAAAGTTTTTTTATTACACTCAACAAAAATTTCTTTAACCATTATAAAAATCGCGTCGTTAGCTCCGTCAAAGAGAGTATGATATTTTTCTTCCGATTCCCTTAAATTTTCTTCTGCTTTTTTAATTTCTGTAATATCTAATCCTATTCCAACGAAAGAATCCTTACTTTCTGTTTTAAAATAAGACGCTGCAAAAAAATAGGGAATTCTCTGGTTATTTTTTGTTAATACCTCAGCTTCTACCTCCTCATATCCTTCTTTTAAACCTCTTTTAATTGCATCTGCAACTTTTTCTTTTTCATGACTAGGAAAGAAGTCTAAAGGCTTCATCATCATTATTTCATCATGAGAATATCCAGATACTCTTTCTAATTCTTTATTCCATCTTCGGTATTGACCTTCTTTGGTAAATAAATAAAACGCTCCAGGAAGAGAATTAATTAATCCTTCTAATTCTTCATAGAGTTCTTGATATTTTTTTTCTGATTTCTGTATTCTATCTTCGATTGGAGCAGCTAAAGCTGTTATCAGAAGAAATGTGATCAATGTTATATTTCCAACGTAACTTAATTCCCAAGTACCCACTATCCCAAAATTATTTAAAAATGTAGTAATTATCGTGTAAAGACCAAATATCATTGCTAAAAACATAGAGATATGTGTAATAGATTTTTGCTTTAAATAGATACGCAAAAGCATTACTAATACTATAAATACCAAAACAACCATTACAATTAGAATAAAATTTATTGAAAAACTTGCGAAAACTAAAAATAAGGATTTTAAATAATTCGAATTATTTTGTAACTTTTCACCTTTTCTAATAACATAATGATATTCATAAAACGTAGCGACAATAAATATTATTATTGCGAGCAGATAAAAAATATCCCCAAGTAACCGAAACATTTCATTCAGAAATCTAAAATAGAAACCTACAGCTCCGACTGAAAAACTTATACAACCAATAAACCAGATAGATAAAAATTTTCGTTTAATACATGTGGTTCCAAATATAATAGTACTTATTATTGAATATATAGCTATTATTAAATCAATTATCTGCTCATCCAACATTTTGATCCCCTTAAAAATTTCTGCTATTATTTACAAAATGATACTTAAAGATTTAAAATCTTCTATAGAGACAAAGTAAATATCAACAAATAAACCGGAATTTTTCATTTGACTTGTTGAGAGACTTAATTAATGTAAAGTTTCGAAATTATCCAAATATATAATAAACAATAGTTTTATTTGTTATAAGTATAGGAAAAGCATATAATTGATAACATTTTAGAATATTTCTTTTTTTTAGGTAATTAGTCCATGTACGAAAGTATACCCAAAGAATTCATTGGAATTGCTTATGCATCAGAATGGGATCACATAAAACAACTTATAAAAGCTCTACTAAATATGACACTTGATTCAGAAGAAGAATATTCCTTAATTGCTCTCAATGCTATTATTAATAATAAAAGGTATGAAGAATATGATGTTCAAATTAAATCTAAAGCTCAAATTAAATTATTATCTTCCATCACTGAT
>JABCSY010000051.1 GCA_018238625.1 Promethearchaeota archaeon | reverse complement strand
GGAACTATTCAATTGGTGATTCATTTGCGCGATATAAACGAATGAGCGGGTATAATGTACTATATCCAATGGGCTATGACTGTGTTTCCCAATAAGAGAAATACCATAAGAGCTTTGGACTCCCCGCAGAAAACGCGGCAATCGACCACGGTGCTTATCCGGAAGAATGGACGAATTCGAATATTCAGGCTATACAAAAACAACAAAAAAGAATCGGTTTGTCTTATGATTGGACGCGAATGATTTTTAGCCACGATCCTAGCTATTATAAATGGGATCAGTTCTTCTTTCTTCAAATGTATGAAATGGGGCTAGCCTATAGACAAGAGTCCTATGTAAACTGGTGTGCTCAATGTACAACAGTATTAGCTAATGAACAAGTACTAAATGGCAAATGCTGGAGATGTAGCTCTGATGTTGATCAAAAGTTTCTTACTCAATGGTACTTAAAAATACGGGAATATGCTGAAGAACTTTTAGATGGTTTGAATACCGTAGATTGGCCAGAAAAAGTAAAGATAATGCAGCGAAATTGGATTTCGAAATCTGAGGGTACTATGATTCGATTTCCTATAGTTGGGGAAGAGCGTACCGTTGATATCTTTACTACTAGGCCTGATACATTATTTGGAGTTACTTTTATGGTTTTTGCCCCAGAACATCCATGGGTTCGTGAATGGGTAAAAGGAACTGAATATGGAAAAGAATACGAAAAATTCTATCAAGAAGTAATGCATCAAAATACATTTGAGAGGACTGACATTGATGTCGAGAAAAAGGGAATGTTTATTGGAAAATATTGTGTCAATCCATTGACCAAAGAAGAAATCCCTGTTTATATCTCGAATTTTGTTGTTTACGAGTATGGTGCTGGAGCTGTAATGTCTGTTCCTGCGCATGATTCCCGAGACTTCCAATTTGCTGTGAAATATAATCTACCAATAAAAATAGTTATTCAGCCGTTTGATTATGAAATACATGAAAAAAAAATGATTAGAGCATATGAAGGCGATGGAACTTTAGTTAATTCAGACGAGTTTAACGGTATGGAAAACCGCTCTGCCATAAAATCAATTACAAATAAGCTAGAAACAATGAAAATGGGGGAAGATACAATCAATTATAAATTAAGAGATTGGTTAATTTCCAGACAACGCTATTGGGGCTGTCCTATTCCAATTATTTATTGTGATACTTGTGGAATCGTTCCCGTACCTTACGAAGACTTACCTGTGGAGCTACCTAAAGACGTAAAGTTCGCAGGTAAAGGAAATCCTCTTAAAACAAGTGTAAGTTTTGTCAAAGTCCAATGCCCAAAATGTGGAAAACCATCTAAAAGAGAAACAGATACAATGGATACTTTTGTAGATAGTTCGTGGTATTTCTTCAGGTATTGCGATCCTGATGAGAAGAAACTACCATATAGAAAAGATATAGCAGACTATTGGATGAATGTTGATCAATATATTGGAGGCGTTGAACATTCTGTGCTTCATTTATTATATGCAAGGTTTTTCACTAAAGTAGCTCGAGATCTTGGACTTCATTCGTGTGACGAACCATTTCAAAAGTTATTAACACAAGGAATGATAAATAAAGCCCATCCTTTCTGCCTTGAATGCGAAACATTCGCAAAGAAAGCAGAAATGCACGATAAAAAATGTAAACGATGTGGAACTGAATATATTTTGAAAAGCGTTAAAATGAGCAAGAGTCTTGGGAATACTGTAGAACCAATTGGAATTATGAATAAATATGGAGCCGATGCAGCGAGATTCTTTATTTTATTTGGGGCTAGTCCAAAATCAGGGTTAGAATGGTCTGACGAAGGAGTAGATTTCGCTTACAAATTTATGAGGAATTTTTTTCACTTGCTAAGAGAACCAATCGAAAAAGTGCGAATAAAGAGGTCCATTAGGGACGAATTAATAACATACAATTTGAATAAAACTATAAAAAAAGTTACGGAAAGCTACGAGAAACTTGCCATTCGTGATGTTATAAATCATATTATTCTATTTTTTTCGGATTTAACAAAATATAAGGACGAAGGTGGATTAAAAGAAATTTTCAACGAGTGTCGAGAAAAATTGGCATTACTTTTCCACCCTATTGCCCCACATACAACAGAAGAGATTTGGGAGCTTTTGGGAAAAAAAGAATTTATCAGTTTAGCCAATTGGCCATCGTATAACGGTTCTTTATTAACTGTCGAAAACGAATTTAAATGGAAACTTATGGACAATACTATAGACGATATTAACAGCATTAAATTAGCAACCAAAAAAGATAAGTTAGAACACATTAACATAATAATTGCTGCTTCGTGGAAATTCAAATTCTATTCGCTTTTAATGAGTTTAATAGAAAAGTCAAAAAATCAAGGAGAAATCATGAAACAGATAATGCAACACGACGAGTTTAAAACTTACGCTAAATTCATTAATCAAACAACGGCAAAAATATTAAAAAATATTGGTAAATATCCAAAATATACACTTTCCAGTGAAGAAGAGTATCAATTCTTTGAAGAGATGATACCAATAATTAACAAAAAATTCAACTGCCCGATAAACATCGTTTTAGAGAGCGACTCAAAAGAAAAAAAAGCACCTCAATCGCTACCAGGTCGACCTGCAATAGTTATTAAATAATATAAAAATAAATTCCTTTTATTGATTTTTATTCCCTCCTTTAATATCGTAAAAGATATTTTGCTAATGAAACCATAATATTAATTTAAATACATATACTCAAATCTATATTTATACAATAAAATATAATTTGTTCTTCAAATTTCTGTAAAGATACTTAGATAAGATGACATTTTACGAACTTTCAGTTATTACTAACACGGGATTTCCTTATTACAATTTAAAACTAAAGAGTCCTCCAAGTGGTGTGAATTTATATTTAAGATTTTTTGATTTTTCCCATAGTAATTCTGATCCAAATATTAATTTAGATCCTGTCAGCCTATTTGAGCTCAACGCTGGATTAGTTTCAGCTTTATACGAATTTGCCCGAAGTATTGACAAAAAGATCGAAAATCTTGAATTTAAAGCAAGTAAAAAAGGAGCTTTAAACAAAACAAGTTATAAAGGCGATGTTTTAATCACCACTCAAACAGAACCATACTTACTTCAAAAATCTGTTAGGGAAAAGATAAAATTGATTTATAATTCCGTAGTATCTCCTAAAATTCCCCTTGATTCGGCTTTAGAAATATTACAAAACGAAGAAGATAAAATATTAGATATTTTAACAGATTCAGAAGCAAGAAATCGCATAAAAAAACATGAAAAAGAGATCAATCAATTAGCAAATGATTTTTTAACTGAGATGAATAGCTATGGACTTCATGGTATTTGTATTACTTGTTTTGATCTTTCACCTATTGCTGTATTCGGAAAGAAATATTCTTTGAATGATGTAGAAGTAATTTTGAGAAAGATTGGCGTAATACCTGAGATCTCGCCTTTAGAATGGATATATCGCCAGTCTTATATTTCAGACGAACAAATATGGGTATACGTAATAAAGTCAGGAGTAGGTCCAACTATCCACGGATTATTTGAACCTTACTTTTACCTATTATTTGCCGATCCCCTATCCTATTTAGGGGAATTTCCCGGAAAGCTTGCGGCTAAATTTAATCAAGTTTTAGGATAAATTGATTTAGAAAATAAAAACAAATTAATTTATTTAATGGATTTTTCTGCTGCTTTAATTACCTCATATAATGAATCTGCCCGTAATGAAGCTCCTCCAACTAATCCTCCATCAATATTATCTTTTTTGAATATATCCTCTGCGTTTTTTGGTTTTATAGAGCCCCCATATTGAATTCTAACTGTATCTGCTGTTTCTTTATCATAGTTTTTGGCTAAAAGTCCGCGAATAAAAAGATGTATATCTTCAGCTTGCTCTGGAGTAGCTGTTTTTCCCGTGCCAATTGCCCATATTGGTTCATACGCTATAACAACTTTACTCATTTCTTCGTTAGTTAAGTCTTTAAAAGTATTGTTAAATTGATTTTCAATTATTTCTTTTGTTCTTCCAGTTTCTCTTTCTTCAAGATGTTCTCCAATACAAACAATCGTATTTAAACCCAAAGATAAAGCTTTTTTCAATTTTTTGTTTATCAATTCGTTAGTTTCTTTAAAAATATCCCTTCTTTCGCTATGACCAAGAATTACAAATTTACACCCGAGTTCTTTTAAGAATAACGGAGAAATCTCGCCTGTAAAAGCTCCCTTTTCTTCAAAATGCATGTTTTGCGCTCCAACCATAATATTTGTGTTTTGGACACACTCAATCGTAGAATATAGGGCTGTAAAGGGTGGAGCTATCACAATGTCAACAGAATTAATATCTTTTACTAAGGGAATCAACTTCTCCAACATTTCTATAGCTTCTGAAGGGGTTCCCTTATTCATTTTCCAATTCCCACCAATAATTGGTTTCCTCACTTTTAATTCCCTCTATTAAAAATATGTAGATTAAATTCGATAATGATTTTAATTTAAGTTATATTTATGAAAAAAGAGTAATAAAAAAGATTATTCTTCTTTTTTTAGTTTATCTGCTAATTTTGTAGCTTTTAATAGCTTTTTTACTTCATTGACATCTGGAGACATAACTTTTGGTAATCCGAGTTGATCTCTTCTTCTTTCTATAGCAGGTTGCATGGGTATTGCTTTACCATTTTCTAAAATAGTGGAGGCTTGAGTAGTGTAATAATCTGGAGCTTCACCTCTTTCAACACTCATATTTTTTAAAATTGTAAAAATTTCTGTAAGTTCAACTTTTTGAGGACACACTTCATCGCAAGTATCACAAACTGTGCATCCCCATATACTAAACGCATTTTCTCTCCCAAAAATTTTTTCTTTTAACCCAAGAAGCGCATCCAAAATTAATCTCCTAGGGTTATAACGTCCATTTGTTACTTGTGCCACAGGGCAAGCTCCACTACACGTAGCACACTGATAACAATAAGCTAATGTACTGCCGATGTCATTTTGGATAATTTGGTTTCGAAACTCAAAATCTATGGTTGCCATAAATATCAACTTAGTTTTTATAAAACTTATATTAATATTAAATAGCATTAAATTTTAAACTAATTCTTTTTAATTTTAAAAAAAGGGATAGATAATTTAGTATTAAAAGAGAGCTATTTAATTTTAATTTAATTTAGATATCGTTTCTTTAATTATAGCTTCTCCGTAGTTTCCAACCATTATGCCATTAGTCATAACTCTCCTTCCTTGTACTTCAACTATGCCATCCACTAATTTGCCATTATTGAAAAATAATAAGGTTGGAATAGCGGTTACACCAAATCTTTCGCCTAAAGGTCTATTTTGATCTAAATCTATTTGCAATAGTTTAATTAAACCCTCTCTCTCTAGTTTTTCTAAGATTGGACTTAAAAATTTGCATGGCCCACACCAAATTGTATAAATATCACAAATAACGATTCCATTATCGTAGTTATTTGGAAGCTCAATACCATATTCTTTTAAAACTTCGACACTCATCATCTTACTTCAGTTTCTTGTACTTACTTAATGATCTTTTAAATAATATGATCAATATTAGTTAAAAATATTTAATTACTTTTATTAGTTTCATTTATAAAACACTAAGCTACTTAGGGAAAAAGTAGTGGATTTTATTTCAGAACTAAAAAAAAAATACGAAAATTAAACCCAATCGTATTTAAAAATATTAATTACCTAATAAATGGTGAATTTACTAATCTAATGATTTTTTTTTGTTTAAAGTATTTAGTTGAGCAATTAACCAGCAAAGTTCCTCGTATGTCGATGAAGACTTAAAAATTTCTTGCGTCTTTTTCTTTATTTCGTCCTTAGAAGTTTTCTTTGAGCCTTTTAAAAACTCTAACTGTAATTGAGCTAAAGTTTCGCATAATTCTTTATATGATTTTTTTTTTTGGGTAATGTTGTTTGCTGCGATCGTTATTTCTGCCTCGAGATCTGGATTTAATCCTGCTTCAATGAGCTCCATAGTCTCTTCAATTTGAATTTTTAATTCAGCTCTTCTTCCCATGGCTTTTATTTGCTTTACTCCTTTGCTTAAAACATCTTTAATGGCGATAAAAGCACCATATTCTTTGTTTTGATCTATTATTTGAATGTTAGCTATTTTGTCCTTTTTTTCATTTAACAAGTTTGCCTTATTTATTGTTATATCCTTTCTCTTTTTAGATATGTTCGAACCAAACCATATATATATTGTTTTGAAATCGTCAATTAAATACACATAATCTTCTTTAAAATCGGCTTTACTTATTCTTTTTAATCCTCCCCTTACACCGACACTATACAATATCATTTCAAATCTCAGTTTATGTTGTTATTACAGAGAATATATAATTATCTTCTGATTTAAATGTAAAAATAAATTGCTTAGATTTTCAAAGATTTCTTTGTTAATATTTCTACTTTTATATTGGAATCCTTTTTTGCCATAAGTTCCCTAAATGGGTTTAAATCCTTTTCCCAATTATGCATTGGAACTACTATTTCAGGTTGGATATCTAATGCCGCATCAGTAGCTTCTTCAAAATCCATAGTATATGTCCCTCCACATGGTAATAAAGCGACCGTTATTTTTCTCTTAGCTAATTCTTTCATCTCAGGGATCCTTTCCGTATCGCCCGCATGATAAACGCTCTTACCTGCCGATTCTATTATCGTTCCAACCCAATTATTGCTTTTAGGATGAGTACCTTTTTTTATTGTATATGCCGGAAAAAGCTCGATTGCAAAATCTTTGTATGCGAATTCTTCCCCAATTTCTAGAGCTTGCCCATCAAATTTTTTTAAACTGTCAGCTATACTAACAGGACCTAATAAAATTGTATCATCCTTCCATATCTTCTTAATATCTGACCTTGAAAAATGATCACCGTGGCTGTGGGAAGAAACTATAATATCAGCTTTTTCTTCACCATTTTTAATATTGTATGGATCTAAATATATTATCCTTCCACTAAACATTTTTACCTTAAAGCTTGCGTGACCTAACCACGAGATTTCCATTTGAGCATCCATTAATATTACCTCTAAATATTTTTAAATTTAATCTAAGTTGTTAGTTAAAATAAATGATTATATAGATTATAATTCTTCCTTGAAAAACATACTAATCATCTTTTAAATGAATTGAAAATATTAATATGGATGCATATTTTTCAATAATTATTCAAATTTATATGCCCAAATTGAAAGAATGATGAATTTAACGAGAGAAGATTTAATTCAGTCAGACGCTACAATGAATCAAATGCGAAACATGGTATATTATTTAGAACGCTTCATGAAAATAAATGATGTTTCTGAAATAAGAGAAAAACTCAGAAGAATGGGTCGAAATATTGCCCGTACTTATGTGAATTATTGGAAACCAATTGATTTTGTAAATTTAACTAATGTGAGGGATGTTATTACAACGATTTACAAAAAGATTTTAAACAGCACTGTTTTAGTAGAACTTGATGAGATTGAGAAGGTAGTTAGGGTTAAGGATAATGACTGCTCTTTGTGCAAATATCCATTTAACGATATCGAAGTTGCGGGATGTGAAATAATTGCAGCAATGATTTCAGAATTTATATCTCTAATTAATAAAGAAAAATCGTTAATAATATTACAACCAATTGATATTCACGAATCTCGGACGTTTGGAAATAAATTTTGTCTTCATAGTTTTAAATACTCTGAAGGAGGCGCTTAATTATGGGAGCAGTTCAATGGCTATTAAAAAAGGTTACTAAGGTATTTGGTAGAAACACTAATTCTTTATTTTACGTTCTTCTTTACCGTGAAATACTAAAAGAGATAAATGAAATTACAAAAAATGAAGAAGATAGCGTGATCATTCTTCGAGAAATCGGAAAACAAGCTGCAACAGAATCTTGTGAACGTCATACTGCCGTTTTTAAGTGGATGCCCGGTAGTCCAAAAAAAATAGTTGAATATTTTGAGCTCTTGTGGGTAGTTGTTTTTGGGAAAGAATTAGAGGAGGGGGACTTAACATACCAAGAAATTCCAAAAGAAGGCTCAAAATATAATGATTATATAGTTAAAATAAAAAGCTGTCCACTTTGTGCGGGATATGGGTCAGATAATGAAGATACTTTTAATTTTCAAAAAGTAAAAGGAAAAGATAGCGAGGGATTTGCTTGTGGTTTAACGGGAATGTTAGAGAGCGTCGCTAATTTCATACTTAAAATTAAAAGAAACGATTATCGAATTAACATAGTAGAACAGAAATGTATTGCAAAAGGAGAAGAATCTCTTCAATTTATGTGTAAAATATATGACACTATTGAATGGAAAAATCTAATGAGCACTCGAATTCAAGATAAAATTAAATCTGGCGTCAATTTTGAAGAGAGTTTGGAAGACGAAGTCGTTCAAGAAACTAAATTAGACATCATAGATAAACTTCAGGAAGTACTGTCTTTAGATAAAATTGAGGAATTGCTCGATGAACCATTAGAAGGCATTAAAGATAAAGTTGCTGAGATCATAGAAGATAAATTAGACATGGAACCTGAACATTTCTTTAACTATTTTAGAAATTCCGAAGATGACATGATAAGAATTATAGGATTTCTCTCGGTTCACCTCCTAAACGAATATGGGGGATTAATCGAAAAAACTCTCGAAAATGACACTTATGCTAAAATTGCGGGATATCTTTTTAAACAATTAAGAGAATTTACGCTATTATTCGTACCAATTGATGTTATAAACGATTACCACCAATTATTAGTAAACTTTCTTGACGGGTTAGCTCCAACTGAAATGGTTGACAATGTAAAACAATTCTCTGGGAAGGACGATATTAATTTTCTTTTTGAAGGTGCCCAAATGGCACTTGAAAATTTAGGCATTAACTTTTCAGAACTAAAAGATAATGTTTGGGAAGAGTTAAGAAAAGAAAGAGAAGATAGTTTAATTTCCTCAGATCAGTCAATGATGGAAAAAACCGAAGAAAATATCCCAAAACTTATTAAAATTATGCAAGAAATATTAATGCTATTCAGCGATATTTTAACCCTCCCTATAAGAGTATTAATTTCTGAGGGGCATTATGGTTTGAAAACAGCTATAAACTCGGTTGTATCTGAAGAAGAAGGGCTGTTTGGAAGCATCAAAGATAGAATTGATACGATTTTTGACTATGTTCAAGAAATAAGGCAATAATTAAAGAAAATAAAAAAAAAAAAAAAATTAAAAATAAATTTTTTTACCTAAGTTTTAAAGCCAAGGTACATCCATAAAGCGAAAGTCATCATTACCCCTCTTACAAACCCAATAGCAATACCAGGTGGAACAATAGAATCTAAAGCTCCGCAAACGACAAAAATTACGAATCCTAATGCTAGATAAATAAATTTTTTTCTCAACTCTCCAGTTGCCTGCTTAGCTTTTATTAAGAAACCAAAACCTAGAAACACAAGAGTTGCAATGAGAAAAAAAGCAACTAGCAAAAAGGTTGGGTGACTTCTAACAAAACTGGCATCAATTAAATCTTGACCGGGATTAACAAGTACCCATGTGAAAGAATCAGTTGCATAGAACCACAGAAAGTATTCGAATATAACTCCTAAGACTAAAAAACCTACAACTAGGAACCATTTTTTTTTTGGAATTAAAAGCGAACCACCAAGGTACATCGAGACAACTAATGCCGGGGCAACCCACATATAACTTAATATCGAATAAAAGTAAGTAGGTGTTATGTTGGTTCCTGTGAAATAAACCAAAATAAAATCTATAAATGGACCAAGCCATAGAAAACCGATGAAAAGCATTGTTAAAGCCGCCCATGTTAACAGTTTTGCTTTTAATTTAATCGATTTATATAATGATAGCAAAGCAAAAATCGTAGCTGATAAAATAATACCCGATGCCGTCAAACCATCTAATAAACCTAACGCATCAACCATTTTGATATCAAATCTTTTTTTTAATTAATATTTAAATTGTATATATTATATTGTGGATTTTGTATTTATAATTATAATTATTTCTTGATTGAATTCAACCTTTTTTTCTTATTAAAAAGATTAATTACTATTTCATTCAAAATAATCCTTTATTTTATAAAATCGATAATTTATATAGCAAATTGATATAATTAATATTAAAATTTAATTCTATAAATTCAACAAAAACAATCTAAATTTTAGAGGTTTTATTATGAGATATCTAACAAAAAAAGCAGTAACAAAATTGTCAGTTTTTATTCCGCTTACTATCATATTAATGACTATCTTTTCGTTGCCCTTAATGGGGTTACAATTAGGAAACCTCCTATTTCCTGGAAATGGAGTATGGAAGGTTCCAGGAGAGCTTCCAGCGGCAGAACGGTTAAACATTCCGGGTTTAAGAGGGAAAGTAACCGTTATACGCGATGAATGGGGCATACCACATATTTATGCTTCTTACGAAGAAGACCTCTTTTTTGCTCAAGGTTATTGTCATGCTCAGGATAGACTCTTCCAAATGGATATGACACGTCGCCAAGTACGGGGGAAGTTGTCAGAAGTACTAGGTGAGGATTTATTAACTGTAGATAAATTCATGCTTGCTATCGGAATGGAAGATTGGGCAATTAAAACCGATGATATGTTTAGGGAAATGCATAATAATGAAACGCTTGAATTCTTTAGTTCATTTGAAAGGTATGTAGATGGAATAAATTACTACATTGGGTCGAATAAAGATACTAAACCATTAGAATATCATTTAATGGGCTTCGAACCTACTGAATGGAGTACTATTGATACTTTATGTTTAGTCCAAGAAATGGCGAGGCAAATGTCATGGAATTATCATGATTTGGATAGATACACTACTCTACTTGCGTTGAATAATATTAATCTTACTTATTATAACGAATTATTTGGACTTACTTTACCGTACCAAATTCCTATTATCCCTGACTACGGAGAATTCCCAGAAAGTCCAATGAAAGCTGGGTTTGAATTAAATCCAGATTTTGCTTTAAAATCCGAAATTCAGAACTTCCTAGAAAATGTCCAAAAAATAATCTCAGAGAAAACCTTGATGGACAACCAAAAAGATCAAATAATTGGTTCAAATAATTGGGTTGTAAATGGTACTTTAAGCAGTACGGGAGCACCAATCCTATGCAACGATATGCACCTTGGTTGGATGATGCCCGGAGTATGGTATGAGCAGCATTTAAAAGCTGAAGATACTGGATTTCATGTATATGGGTTTATAATACCCGGAATGCCTGGAGTTGCTGTAGGTCACAACGAGAGGGTCGGTTGGGGTTTTACCAACACAGGATACGATGTTTTAGATTGGTACTACTATAACACGGATGGACCAAATCAATACATTTACAACGGGACTTCAACTGCCTATACTGAAAAAAGTTATAGCATTAATGTTAAAGGTCAAGAATCTGTAGAGTTCGCTGTTAGACATACTGTTCACGGACCTGTGTTAAGCGATTTACGCGATTTTGGATTGCCTCAATCTTTAGGAGATATAGTCTTAGCACCAAAATGGACTGCTAACGGTTATTTCTTCAACATTCTTGCAGGTAATGGTTTTGATCGAGCTCAAAATAGAGAAGATTTCGACGAAGCTTCAAAAGACTGGACACTCCTAGCGCAAAATATCGTTTATGCAGATGTCGATGGAAATATTGCTATTCGACCAACAGGAAAAGTTCCAATTCGAGACGATTCAAAAATTCCATTGGGTCATCTTGGTAACGGAACTCTTCCATACAACGGTTCAAATGGGGAAGGAGAATGGATTGGTTACATACCCTTCGAGGATTTGCCTAATTCTCTAAACCCAAATCAGAAATATTTAGCCTCCGCTAATCAAATCGTAGCAGGACCAGAGTACAATAGTTATTTCTTACAAAATGAATACGCAGACGGATATAGAGCCAGAAGGATAAATGAACTACTTATGAATGCTGCTGATGGATCTATAAGTGTTGAAAGCATGAAAACCATCCAAAACGATGTGAATTCAACGGCTGCGAGAGCTTTTGTTCCAGAGTTAATTGAAGTTATTTACGATTATTATGGTCCTACCCCTCCTACAAAAATAAATAGTGTTCTCACAGAGTTAGAAAGTTGGCAATTTGTAATGGATAAAGAAGAAGCTGCACCAACTATTTACCGCAAGTGGAGAGATTATTTTCAAGATTTTACTTTTAACGACGAAAAGGAAACATATAATTTTACTTCACGAACAAGAATAGTTGTATTGGAATATTTAATGAAAGAAAACAAATCTTCCCATTGGTTTGATAATGTTTCTACACCATTGAAAATCGAGAATAGAAACGAGACAATGATGCTAGCATTAAACGCCACAATCGACTGGTTAGAAAGTTTTTATGTCTCTGACGACCCATCAACTTGGAGGTGGGGCGACCTACACCAACTTATTTTTGCATCTATTACGGGATTAGATCCACTAAGTAAAGGACCTTATGAAGCTGATGGAGAAGGGTACACTATCAACCCAGCTTGGGTAAATATTGACAATGGCGTTGGAATCGCGAGAGGTGGAGCATCTGAACGCTTAATTATAGACTTTAGCAACCTAAATAACTCTTTAAGCGTTATTCCATCGGGGCAACGAGGGCTTTCAAACTCAAAACATTATTCAGATCAACTAGAACAACTGTTCTTACAAGGAAAATACCACTATCAATATTTTACGAATACAATATATAACTTTCCTACTAGTTCAATCGAATCTCAATTATTTTTCTTTCCAATAGGAGGCTAAAAAAATGGAAATAGAAAGGAGAACTTTTTTTATAAGTATAATCGTTGTTTTATGTCTAACTATGCTATTAACCCTAGTTCCAGTTTGGCAATTAGTCATAATCCCAGGTATTATTGCGGGAATGCTTAACAAATCGTTAAAATATGGCGTTCTAAGCGGTTTTATCGGAGTTACACTTTCGTGGGGGATTTATGTTTTAGTTGGAATAATTACAAGAAACGCGTACATTATACTTGACCAATTTGGAGCGTTAATTTTTGGAGAAGGCTTTGGGTGGCTAATTTTAATACTCATAATCGTTTTAGCTGCCATTTTTGGAGCTTTGGGTGGCGGAATTGGCAACGGTGTTATGACTCTAATTAGCGCTTACCTCGAGAAGCATCCTTATCGAGATTCAAAAACAAAATCGGAATTGCAACCTAAAGAAAATTAAACATATTTCTTTTTTTTTCATTCATTTTGATTTAATTTATCAATTTTCTAATTATTTAAATCATCGAGAAAAGTGTCGAATTAACTGGGATTTGAAAAATAGAATATTAATTTAACGAGTTTCCTAATCTAATAAAGCCGCAATTCTATTGGAAACGCTCTGAATGTTTAGAAAAACCATTCCTAGGCTAGCATTAGCGCTACAAAGAGTACATAAAATAGCATTTTCACCTGCTTTAGAGAGAATTATGATGCCATTTAACCCTTCAATAAGTATTCTTTTTAATTCACCTCTCTCAAGCTCCTCAACCGCACGCTCTGAAACGCTCTGTATAGCGGCAGACATGGCAGAAACGATCCCGTCGTTAACATTCCTACTCAAAACGGAACAAATTGGAAGCCCTTGAACACTTACTATTGCTGAGCCTTCGATATCGCTATTTACAGCCGATAATTTTCTTAATAAATCCGTGAGCTCACTGATATTCTCAGACATCCATGATTGCCTCCTTTCTTTTAAACGAAGGTTTCATTAACTAAATAATATTCTCACTCAATTACAAATCAACTTAGTGAGTGATAAATTATTAAGTTGTATGATATTAAAATTAACTTTATTTAATTATTAATGTTTACTTTATTTTTTTATTTTATAAAATTGGATATTACTTATTTAAAAAATATTTTTATCAATTTTTACATTTACATATTATAATGACTGAGAATAATAATTTGAAAAATCAATCTGATAAAAAAAACAATAAAGAAGAAGACGAAGAAGAGAAAAAACTTAAAATCGAATCTCTTACCAAAGCTGGAAAGATTGCTCAAGAAGTAAAGAAGTCCATTAGACCGCAAATACAAGTTGGAACAAAAGTATTAAATTTAATTGAAAACACAGAGAAGAAAATCGTTGAATTAGGCGGAGGATGGGCATTTCCCGTTAATGTTAGCATAAACAACATTGCAGCTCACTATACATCTCCGATAAAGGAAGATGATCTTACGATTAAAGAAGGGGATCTTGTTAAAATCGATTTAGGCGTTCATATCGATGGATACATAGTGGACACAGCTTTTACCGTGAGTTTTAACGATGAGAAATCTCTTGAAAACATAATTCAAGCAACTGAAGTCGCTCTGGAAGCCGGAAAAATGATGGCTAAACCTAAAATCAATACGAAAGAATTGGGTAAAAAAATCGAAGATATCGTAAAAGGGTTTAAATTTAATCCAATAAAAGAACTTGGTGGACATCAAATTGAAAGGTGGACCGTTCATGGAAAAAAAAGATTGCCAGAATTAGGTACTCAAGGTGGAGATATAATGGAAGAAGGTGAAGTCTTTGCAATAGAAATATTTGCTTCGACGGGGGAAGGTACAGTCCATAATACCAAATATTCCTATATTTACGAATTGAACCCATATGCTGGAAGAGTACCTCTACGCAGAAAACTATCGAAACAAATTTTGGGCCACATAAATAAGAACTACAAAACGCTTCCTTTTGCAGAAAGATGGTTAGCAAAAGATTTTAGAATGGGAGTAATGTTTGGACTCCAAGAACTAGTCCAACAAGGAAAAATACAAGCTCATTATGTATTAGCGGAACAAAAAGGAGAATTTGTAGCTCAAAGTGAACAAACGATTTTAATAACTGAAGATGGATTTAAACAACTAACTTAAAAAGTCGAAACTTCAACAAAACAACGTTTGATTTTAGATGAAAAAGCTAAAAATTTGTTTAGTATCATTAACAGTTTCTCCTGATAGTGCCGATGGGGAGGCAAAAGTTATCAGAGCAATTTTTGACTATCTAAAAAAGCAAGGACACAACGTAAAATTAATTACTGGTAAATGGAACAAAGATTTAGACGATCCGGATATAATTCAGTTTGATTTAATTAGAAAAAGGTTTTTTTGGGCTCCAAATTTTTGTTACAAGGTAATTAAATTCTTAAGGAATAATAATTTCGACATCATACATGCTAATAGTGCTAAAGCAGCTTTACCAATTATTTTATCTAACCAAAAAAGATTTATTTGCACGATCCACGATTTTACGCCTTTCGAAACAAAACTTACGAGAATTCCTTTAGAGAAGTTTTTGATAAAATTTGTTTCAAAAAAAGCATCGTTAATAACTACTGTTTCTAACTATGTAAAGCAAGAATTTCAATATTTTATTCCAAAAATTAATAAGAATAAAATTGTCACCATTTACAATGGCATTGAGGAAAAGTACAATCCTTACCCTATCGAAGCTCAAAGATTAAAGGAAAAATTAAACATAAAAGGTCCCGTTTTATTGTATATCGGAAGAATTGCTCCTTATAAGGGAGTCAGTAACATAATTGAAGCTTATAAACTGGTTAAAAACGAAATTCCAAACCTTAATTTAGTTATTGGAGGTAAACCAGATTATTTGATGGAAAAAACGTACAATAATTGGAAAAATGAAAATAAAGACATTTATTTTATGGGATATCTTCCAGAAGAAGAAGTCCCTTTTTATTATTCTATGGGAGATATTTTTATAACTTTTTCTTCATCTTCCGAAGGATTTGGATTAACTTCGCTAGAAGCTATCTCTTGTGGAACGCCCGTAATATGTTCCTCAATTTCAGTATATCGAGAGATTCTAAAGAACCATGCTTTGTTCGTCCCTCCTAAAGATTCGAAAGAATTGGCTGAAAAAATAAAAATTCTCCTCAATGATAATGAATTAAGAAAAGAAATAGTAAAAGACGCTCAGGACTTTATAAAAAAATACAGTTGGAACGCGGTTGGTAAAAGATTAGAAGAAGAATATGAAAAATTTTTGACTAATTAGACTTTTTTTATTAAATTCTCCTTTACAATTTTAAAACAAATTTCGTTTGGGTTTTCAAATTGCATAATTCTTCTTTTAAATGAATCGTTAAATCTGTCGTGATGAGGTTTTTCAGTAAGAATTTTTATAGACTTCCTTATAATTTTCTCAGATTCTTTTATGTGCTCTAAAGGGAATCCATTATTTATTAAAAAATGTTCCTGAGGGGCGGTATCTCCGGGAAAAAATTCAATGCTTGGCACATTTAATAAACTCGATTCACGAACGATCGTACCTCCTCCACTGATTACTAACGCACTAAAATAACACAAATCGACCATATTTGGCATAAACCGCGTAATGCTTACGTTGGAATTACTATTATATTTTTTCAGCTTTTTTTTCAGGTATTGTTCTTGTTTTTCTGTTCTTACAATTAAAAAATATTTATGGTTTGGAAATTGATTAAATATTGCGGGAAAGAATTGACTAATTAATGTTTCTTCTGGTTTTAGTTTTCCTACGAAATAACTAGCAAACGAAGGTTCACTTCTAATAATTACGAATTTTCCTTTTTCTAAGTCGTTTTTTTCAAGAATTTTAGGATTAGGATTGTATTCTGAAAGCCAGGCTATCTCATCGATGCCATTATATCTGATTAATTGCTCAGGATTGGCGTGGAGATGGATATACCATTCTTCTGGAACACACATCGGAGTAATTATGTTATCTAAATATGGAAATATTTGCTTACACACCGGAACATTTCGAGGCTCATCGTTATAGCCTATTGAGGGAATGTTCAAACCGTAAGATATTCTAGTGCCTTCCACAGAAGAGAAAGTTACAAAATAGTCTGGAGCAAATTTTATAACATATGGGTAAAGTTTAGACAAGCGATCGATGTAAGTTTTTAATTTATCTTCCAATTTTTCACCTCCATGCTTCCCAACTTTCTGATATTTAACATGTAAGTTGTCCAAAATTTGAAAAGTAGAATCGTAATCTCGGGCAGTAATTAAAAGGTCTGCACCTTCCTTCTGGAATTTTTTTAGAAGGCGATTAAACATAATTCCCGTTTTTGGTTCTTCTATATCGATCCAAATTTTTTTGTTTAATAAACTCATCTTGAGATCAATTTTTTATTTCCAATCTTTAGGAATTTTTTTTAATAGCTTTGCTGGGTTTCCTACAACAATGTCGTTTTCTTCAGTATTTTTTGTAACTACAGATCCTGCTCCAACGATCGTCCCTCTTTTTAAAGTAATTCCCGGCATAATTACTGAGTTTGCCCCCAAAGAAACATAGTCTTCAATTTTAGGTCCGTTTAAATCAAATTCTTTACGCATCATATATTTATCATTTGTTAATTTGCTATACGGACCCATAAAAACGTTGTTTCCAATTTTAGAATGTAAAGGAATGTAAACTCCTGTTTGAATACTTACATTGTTTCCTATAACAACATTTCCATCTATAATCGTGTTGGTGCCTATTAAAGTACTGTTTCCTATGGATGTTTTTTCTCTAATCATAGCATTATGTCCTGTCTGACAATTCGCCCCAATATTTACTTCAGAATATATTATAGTACCTGCTCTGATGGTGCATTCCTTTCCTATTGTAATTAACGGACTCTCAAAATCTGTAATCTCTCTCTTGCCCTTTATAATATCCATTAAATCCGCTCTCTGCGGATGCCCAATAATACAATTATCGCCTATATAAGTGTCTGAGTGAATCAAAGCATTTCCATAAATTTTAACTCCCTTGGAAATATAAACGTCACTTTCTATTTTTGCTCCTTTTCCAATTGCTGTAAAATCATCAATAAATGCCGTCTCGTGGATAAATGCTTTTTCGTGGATAAAAGATAAATTTTTTCTTTCAAGATTCACTTTTTCAGCTTCACTTTTAAGTAGTAATTAATTGAATTATTTCTTAAAATAATATTAAGTTAATCATTTTCCACATTTACAAGGGGAAGAGTTGCATTTTTTGCATTTATTTGGATATTTATTAAGTAATGCTTTTTCCATATCAATTTCTAATAAATTTGCGATGGAAACAGTCCATGCGATAATATCAGCTAATTCCTCTGATACTTTTTCTTTATCTATGTTTTGGGAATTTAATAACGTAGCTAGCTCCCCAATTTCTTCTATCAACCAGATAAATGTACTTTTGAATCCTCTATCCGAGTCCTTTTGATAATAGAGTTTCTTTATTAAATCTTGGAAATCTGAAATATTCATAATTTAAATAAATTATTTTTTAGAAAAGATTTCAATTTTTTATAAAAAAATTAAAATAACCATTGAAAAACGCGTAACCAAGCTAACATTACAATTGTAATTAAACCAACGGCTAAAATAATCGTAGTTATAGGACTTACTTTAATTCCTATTGAACTATCCTCAAAAAACCTCATTAAACCCGCTCCACCTAAAGGCATTGGAGCAGTTCCACTTCTTCTTTTCTTACGCCTTGATTGACTTTGTCGAGATGACATAACTTAACCGTCGCAAAAATAATACTTAATTAAATAAAATTAAAACATTAAAAATAATAAGGTTTATCTTGAATTAAAAAAATAAATATGATAAATTTTTATTAATCGTATTAATTATTGTTAGTTAATTTGAGTAAGTAATGGTTGATTTATAATGAGAAAAAAAAAGATTATATTACTAATAAGTTTTCTTTTGTTTATTGTTGCGTTTTCGTCCTTTCAAAATGATCCTTCATCTAATTATCAAAATCAAATGGAAAATGATCATCCTCAATTATCAGGGGGTTTAGAAGGGACTGAAAACATATTAATTAAGGAGATTGTAAGGAATACTAATATTAGTTCATTTGGTTTAGTAAATATAAATGATCGAATTACAATATTAAATCAAAATGACAATCCTATTAATTCAATATTGTTTGGAATCCCGCTAAAGGATTCAAATGATTTAATTTATTTTGGCGCTACCGGTCAAACACGTAACACTTTATTAACGGAAAGGTCAAACGAGGTTTTGCATAGTTATGAAATGATAACAATATATTTTGATTCTCCTCTTTTACCTTCTCAAGAGATTATTATAAATGTTT
Organism: Promethearchaeota archaeon; assembly: GCA_018238625.1. Taxonomy (GTDB): domain Archaea; phylum Asgardarchaeota; class Lokiarchaeia; order Sigyniarchaeales; family SOKP01; genus SOKP01. The sequence goes on along the minus strand of JABCSY010000051.1, from coordinate 10,024 downwards.
GGCAAACATACCAAAATTTGATAACCTATAAATTTGAAATGATTGGTGAAGGAATTGTTCAACTAGTTAATTTCACAGGATTATTATTTCCAATATTACCTTATAAGAGCGAAGGAAACATAAAATCAAATTATCTTTTGCCTGAGGGGACAAATCTGAATTTTCATAAAGAGATTGAAGGAATGGGCATACCTATAGGTGGTAGAAATGTGTTATATGATTTAGAGCAAAGTTCTACTATAAATTTCTTAGCTCCATTTTTAGAAAATTTAGATGAAAATAATGAAACTACAATCACCCTCGAAGATAATCTAGCGACAAAGTTAGAAGTTGAAGAAATAAACCGAGAAATTTATATATCTCCTTGGGGCGTGGTTAAAATCAAGGAAGAAATCAAAATTGAAAATTTAGGAATTATAGTAATTCCAGCATTTACAATAAACCTACCTGTAGACATTAAAAACATAAATGTTTATGATGATCTTGGCGAATTGTTGGGAGCAACAATAACCGATTCCATCGAGGGGCCCTCTAGAAAGGTGTTAGCTATAGCTTTATATCAAAATCGAGTTTCATTGGAGCCTAATTCTAAATTTAAATTTTTTATAGAGTACAATTTACCTTATGAAAAATTAGTTTCATACAATTGGCTTCAACAGTCTATTCTAATTAACATTTTTACAACAAGCTATGATTTTTTGATACATCAGCAAACTACGAGTGTTTTTATAGAGGGTTGTGGTAGTATAGATTACGCATCGTCTTTACCAAAAGCAACTTTTAAGACTGGGGATACTAGTGTTTTAGTTTATAATTCTGAAAATGTGAGCCCTTTAGAAAGTAAAACAATACTTTTCACATTTACTGTAGATATTTTTGATTTAATTCTAAGACCTCTTATTTTCATGCTAATAATTGCATTTTTATCATCTGTATTTGTCCTAATTATTAAAACTCGAGAAAGAGAAGAACAATTATCCGTGTTTAAAAAGGAATTTATACCCACAAATGAAATTAGAGAATTTTGTTCTTTATATGAAGAAAAAAATGCGTTAATATTAGAAATTAGAAAAGCAGAAAATGAAGCAAAACGTAAAAAGCTAGCTAAGAAAACGTATAAGAATTTATTAGCTAAAAATACAACAAAAATCGACCAAATTAAGGGCGAAATCACGCCATTTAAAAAAATCTTAATGGAGACAAACGAAACTTTTAATAATATTATAAAAAAACTTGATGTTTTAGATGCCGAAAGATTTAGCGTAAATGATAGTTTAACCCTTCTGGAGACCCGATATAAAAGAGGAAGGTTACCTTCTAAAGCCGCGTATCAGAAATTATCAGACGATTTCTTTAACAGGAGAAGGAAACTAGATAGAACAATAGATAAATACATTCAACAACTAAGAAGCTACTTACTATAAATAACATTTAATTTGGTGACTCGATGAAACCGTGGTTGCTTGACATTTTAGCTTGTCCGATTGACAAGAATTTTCCCTTAGATTTGTATATCTTTTCATATGAAACTGATGAAGAAGAATTTAGGAAAATCTTAAATTTTTTTGAAAAAAGAGATATTGATCTTATTAAAAAGGAAAATATTATCGAGATTCAAGAGGAAAAGGGAAAAATTTATATTCGGGACGATATTGTAATTGAAAAGAGCTTGTTCGATACATATTTAAATTTAATAATTTCGAGCATTAAGGAAGTCAACTATATACACGACAAATCGTCTTCAAAATTAAGTAAACGATGTTTTAACATTATCAAACACGATATAAAAGATAAAATAACCAATTTCTCTAATAACTTAGAACTTGAAAAAATCGAAAATATTCTACCAGAATTATATTTTTTAAATAAAATTAAAATTGAAACTGAAGTTGAAACGGGATTACTGTTCTGTTCAGAATGTATGCGATGGTACCCAATCATTGAAACAATACCTCAAATGCTGCCTGATGAATATAGAGACGAAAAAGCAGAGATTCAATTTCTAAAAACCAATAAAGATTTATTAGATAATGCATTTTTTAAACAAAATTTAAAACCTTTTAATGTGTAAGTAATAAAAAGCATAGCCCGGTGGTGTAGTGGACAAGCATCTGGGGCCTTGAACCCCGTGACCACGGTTCGAAAACAATCGAATAAAGTCGAATGTCGAAATTCCGTGCCGGGCTATTATTTATTTACTTTTTATTCTTACAAATAAACTACTTAAAAAAATCTATCGATGAATAATGATTCGTATAACTGATTTAAATTGGGGACTCTTGGAAGCTATATATTTAATAATTGTCTTTGCTGTAGGATTTACAATCACAATGGTAATTATCCCCTATCTTATTAAAATAATGAAAAGAAAGGGTCACATCGGAATCGATATACATAAAAATTTAAAAACAGAAGTTGCGGAATCTGGTGGAATTAGCATCGTCATAGGAATTTCATTTGCATCAATGTTTCTAATTATTTTTTTTCCAAGTTTCTTTAACGAAATCTTGATATTTGTTTTAACTGTGGTTTTATCAGGGTTAATTGGTTATATTGACGACAGAATTAAATTAAGATCGAGATATAAACTAATATTAACGATCTTTACGGGAACCTTGATTTTTCTGGCAAATTTTTTAGGTTTTATTAAAATTGACTCCCCTACAATCCCTTTCCTAGGGCAATTAAGGTTAACGGTTATTTATCCTATACTTGCGCCTATAATTGTCGCTGTATTTGCGAACACAGTGAATATGTTAGAAGGATATAACGGTGAAGGGTCGGGTACATCCATTATTGCCCTATGTTCCTTGTTTATTTGTTCAATAATATGGAATTCCGCAGAAGGAGTTTTATTTACCGTTATCGCTATAGCAGTTCTAATTCCATTTTACTTATATAATAAATTTCCTGCAAAAATCTTTCCTGGAGATGTTGGAACGCTAAGCATTGGTGCTTTGTTTGCGTGTATTGCTTTATTTGGCTCTCTTGAAGCAGCAGTCTTTTGTGCACTTTTAATCCATATTTTTAATAGCTTTTACGTTTTATATTCAGTAAAAGGATTTTTTGAGAGTAGTGAAATTCTAGAAAATAAGAGCGATATTATATTGTTAAAAAACGATTTAATAAAAGCATCCAACGAGAAAGACGCCGCTCTGACTTTACCAAGATTAATCTTAGCGAAGGGTCCTTTAAAGGAACCAAAATTAGTTAAAAACTTTTATATTATTTCAATTATCTGTGGATTTTTTTCTATTATAACAACGCTATTAATGGTTTGGACAATTGGAAATCTGGATTTAATTACAATAGCAATTATAATCGTTATTTTTGGACTTTTGTCTGCAATCTTATTATGTAAGTTTCCTAGAATAAGAGGAATTGTGATTCTCATGCTAATTTTAATGATCGTTGGTTTTATTTATCTCCTATGTATTGAATTGTTTATTATGCCAATAAAATTCGTAGATATCAATATTTTAGGCTTTTTGACTATACCAACTAATATAGTAATCTCATTTATTTTAGTAATCCCTGGACTACTCCTATGGTATTATATTACAGTCAAATATTTTTGGTTTGAAATTAATAAAATGAAAGACGCGCTTTAAAATTAAAAAAGAAAAATATATGGTGTTCTTATAAAAAACACCAAATTATGGTACTGCTCCAGCTTGACCAGGCATTTTTTCCACCTTATATATTAATTGAGATGTTTTTAACCTATTTCTCTTATAAATTTAAATTCTGAATGAAACTATACTTTTATTTCAAAATGTTTATTTAAACTTCAATAAAAATTAAAAAATGAATTTCTTTTTAAACCTTGTAAAATTGAATTAGCAATCGAAACTGGGCTTTCTATTCAATTATACATATGATTAATTTTCAAATATAGAAATAATTTAAGGTTGTCGATCTTCTCTGGAATGCGAGTTAATTTTAATTGACTTAAATCCAAAAATTCAAGCGATTTAAGGTTACATATCGTCAACGGACTCAAAGAACAATAAATTTTCAATTTCACTAACAGGTTCAGTTACTTTAAATCAGATGGTAAAATTGGGTTACTGAGCAAATTTCGAAAGTCTTTAATTGAGGGGACTTCTCCGTATTTGTGCTTTATAATATTGTTTCCAAGGTTATACATAAAAGCATTTTTTGAATATGTTGGATTAGATAATCTTTTTATTCCAGTTTTTATATCTTCCTCACTAAAAATTTCAAGATTTTGTCCATATCGAATTAGTTCTTCGTTGCTATATTTATCAATTAGAGCATGATATGCAAAATTATACCAAAAAAGAGGGATTTTTGCTTTTACTATGTCTTGTAACTCCAATTCTTCAAGAGATGCTTCTTTTGACGCGTCTGAACAAAATTCTCGTAAACCAATTTCTGCTACTTCCCGGTTTGAAAAGATTACAGAGATTGCTTTATTTGCGATTCCCTCGGAAATAACTAATTTTGGAGAGTGTAGAATTAAGATAGAATGTTCGAATTGGTTTAATTCACGATAAAGCCTCTTTTCCTTTATAACAAATTCAGTATGATGTCCTGGGTATCCCTCATGAGAAAGATATGTTAGAAAAACAGTCCAATACATTTGATAATTAGGATTAACTTCAATTCGGCTAGAATAATTACCTAAATACCAATTATAGCAAGCCCATTTTATTTTCTCATCTGTATCGTTATTTTTTACTACATCTATAAAAATTCTTTCTTTTTTAGGTAAGAGATCAACAAACAATTCTTTAGTTCGCTTTTCAGTGATGTCAAGTGCTTTTTTAAACAACTCAAAAACCTTTTCTTCAGGAACAGTACGAGAAATTCTTAATTTATTCATTCGTTCTTCTAAACTACCAGGACCGCGATATGCTTCATTAAACTCCTCTTTTAAATTATCCAGCTCCGCTTCGTTAACTGGTTGTAAATCTACATCATAAAGCCTTAAAAATTGTTCCTTAATAGGAATCTCGATTCCGATTAGCAATTCTATTGAAGTCCTCATTGCTATAAGCATTTTTTCTAAATATCGCTCGCGCTTTTTATCGTAACCTTGTGCCCCCAACTGTTTTAATAAAGTTTTGGAGTCTAATAACAGTTTTTTTGGCGATGTTAATGACTCGTTGTCAACAATTTTTCGTAAATTTTCAGGACCAAAATAAAAATCAACATATCCTTTAATATGTTTGTCAATCCGGAGCGCCAAAAGTAAAAATAGTATTCCAAACTTGGATATTTTCAATTTTGATAACCAAACGCGAATTTTTTATCTTTTAAAATTTAATCAAAATATCAAAATTACCATAGCTATTAAAGTTTATATATACTATTTTTGATCCTCAAAATCAGTAAATGTAATTTTTTAATAGATGTAGGAAATAATTTTAAGGAATTCGTATTTAAATAAAAATAACAATAAAATTAAGCCATATGTGTTTTCTATTGAAAAAAAAAATAAGATACTCGTTATTTATCCTTTACGTTTTTATTTCAATTGGACTATTTTTTTTATTTCACTTCATATTATTTCAACCAAACTTGTACGACACCTTCACTGATTGGAGTTTTTGGGTAGTTTTCTTATTGTTTTTAATTACAATAGAAGAGTTCTATAGATTCTGTAAAAATGGTAAAAGGAGCGAAATGAGCGATTTTGTTGCGCTTTTATTTTTCTTTTTTCTAATTTTCTTCCTTTCGAAAGACATATTGACTTCGATAATGGGTGCTTTTTCGATCTATTTATGGTTTGGAATATTTGAATTGAAAGATTACCCCGTTTTAAATAAGATTTTAATAATTTCTTTGGCAACTTATAACATTATTTTCATATCAGGAATAATTTCAAATGTAATAGGAGACCCAAAAGTTATTAACACGGCTTTTGCGTTTTCTTTTTGGATCATTCTTGGATTAGGTTTTATATTATTTGGTAGAAAGTATATTATCATTTGGAGGTTTATGTCGCCCGAGTATTTAACTTTATTTTTGTATGTTATTGCGTGGTTAGCTATTGTTTTTATAAATCAATATACGCCTCTTAATTTAATTTCACAGAAGGCTTTCCTTTTTAGCCAATTCTCCATTTGGGAACTCTTCATGAATGTTTATGTTATATTAATAGCAATAAATTGGGTTATTTACTTCCTTTCTGGACCTATTTTAGATTTTATGCTTGGTATAAAACCATTTGAGGACAAAAGATTATTGGGTTTAATTGATGAAGTAAAATCAAACATTGGGATAAAAGGAAGAGTAAAAGTTGGTTTTGGAAAATATCCAATCTTAAATGCGATGGCATACGGTTCAATTTTTGATAAAAGAATCGCCCTTATTGCGGAGGATTACAAACAAGTGCCAGAAGATGAGGTCAAAGGAATTATCGCTCACGAGTTAGCCCATACTAAGGGAAAACATACTTTAATATTAACTTTTATAACAACTGGAGATTTAATCTTTAGGATGTTATTTGGCGTGCCTGCAACATATTACGATTATACGTTCGGGAACCCTACTCTCCCATTTATTTCGTTTATTCTCTTAAACTTATTAGTATATCTCATATTGTTTATGTTTGTCAGAATCTTGGAAGGAAAAGCGGATCTAAAAACCAAAAAAATCGGCTACGCAAAAGAACTCGTAAAAGCGCTTTATAACTTAGAAAGTTTTTACGCCACAGGTCGGGAATTTGGCTTAAATACGATGCTTTTGTGTGACGAAAAAATTACAAAAAATAATGAAATTTTAAATTATTTAGACACGGCTGATTACATCAATAGATCAATAATTAAACCAAAAAGACTCTCGCTCGTAAGCAACATAATAAACTCCCATCCGCCTACTTATCATAGAATTGCAGCTATATTAGACGATAAGTTAAAACCAACAAAAGAAACGCTTTTACCGATCATTTGTTTAAAAAAATCAAAACAAAAATACTACGCAAAATTATTTGAAGACGCGAGAATAAAATTTAAAGACATCGCCAACGAGAAGTTTAAAGAACACTTTCATATTGGAGATATTTCTGCTTTTATGAGAGATCTAAATAGAATAGAATTATACAAGTTGGAACTCGAAAAGGATTACGTGTTTAAGAATAAAGTTACAGATGAAATCGTTATAGGTAAATTAAAAGATGTTAAATTTAAAGACGATGTTTGCGACACTGACGAATATGTCGTCAAAGACATTAAAGATGGTACCGAAATTCTTTTAAATTCTTCATTGTACACAAAATCTCGGGTTCATCTAAAAGATCAATATTTTTTAAGAAAGGAGGGAACTTTAAGCTTAGTAGATATTGAATTGAACGAGGATAAAAAGGATGGAAAATATGTTTTTTTTGATAGAGAAGGTCGCAAGATTTTCAAAAACCTGAAAAAAAAAATTCCTAATTCAATAGGCTTATTTAAAGAATTTATTGACAAAGATATTTTTTTCATAACAAAAGGAGAAATTCGAATAGTTAAATGCTTAAACGTTAACATCTCGGATAAATTCAAAGAGTCTGAATTATTTTTTAACGAGATACCTCAAAGCGATGGCAACAAAACAATTCAATATAAAATAAAAGATTTGATCGTTAAACCAAAAAATATTTACATACAAATAAGAAGAAATGAAATGTTTCGAAAATCTGAATTAAATGTAATTAATTGGTTGATAGAAAAACAACTCAGAACTTTCGTTTATCTTAAAAAACCCGTAAATAATCTGGAAATTGGCTATATCCAAGATGTTAAAATAAATATTGAAGATTTAAAAAAGAAATCAAATAAGGGAAAGCATGAGAAAAGTAATTATCTTTCCATGAAAAACATTTTCGGTGAGGCTATAAAGATTCCATACAATTCATTGGAAGTGCTAGCGTTCCAATATAATACTGCTATTATTCAAAAAAAATCAGAGACGAGCATGTTTAGTAAAATAGGATATTTAATAATGAGAAGATTTAAACCAGAAAAAATTTTTTACCTTAACAAAATTTAATTGATATGTTTAGTTTAACATCTTATAATGACAAGTAAAATTAGAAGTATCGTAAACCTTTTACGCGTAAGACAGTACTATAAAAATGTTTTAATATTCGTTGGTGTGTTTTTTAGTGAAAGAATATTTGATTTTACGCTATATTTTCCTCTCATCTTAGGTTTTATTTTACTATGTTGCGCTTCTTCTTTCAACTACATTATAAACGACATACTAGATGTCGAACGCGATAAAAAACATCCAGAAAAACTGAAAAAAAAACCTCTCGCTTCTGGCGATTTACCAGTGTATTTTGCTGTATTATTATTACTAATCATATCAGCATTTATGACCTTCTCCCTCGTATTTTTAATACCAAATATCAGTTTTATTTTTATGATAATTCTTATCATCTTAACAGGACAGTTTTACAACCATTTTTTTAAAAATTACGCTTTTATTGACATTTCAATCTTATCTACGGGTTACTTATGGAGGGCGTTATCTGGGGTCGTTATAATAAATGAATACATTTCCGCTTGGTTGTTTTTAGCAATTTTTGAAATCGCGATGTTTTTAAGCATAGCTAAAAGAAAGGGCGACCTAATGCTTCTTGGAAAAGAAAAAGCTGTTGAGCATAAGAAAGTTTACGATCAATATTCTTTAAAATTACTAGATCAATTCCACATCATGATTGCCGGCTCTTTATTTATGACTTATTCTCTTTATCTGATATTAAAATTTGAACTTTTTGAACCCACCATAATTTTACAAGAATATATCGTGATTTTTACCATCCCTATTTCATTATACTTAATTATGCGGTATATGTATTTAACGTCAGCTAAGCCTGAAATAGCGAGGAGAACCGAAAAAGCTTTTTTCGATAAAGGCATAATTATCGCGGGCTTTTTCCTCTTTTTGATCCTTTTTTCCTCTTTTTATTACGATGTATTAGTGGGGATATTTAGCAGTTAACATATTAAGAAGCATTAAAGAACCGCTTTTTTTAAATATTAAAAATAAACAAGTAAAAAGGAGAACTGGAAGTTCTAGATAAAACCAAGGCTATTGATAATTAAAATTTATAATAAACTAGAAAAATTTTTACAAAATCAAATTTTCAATCTAAATTGCAAAAAATCAACCCTACTAACAAATTAAAAAAAAAAAGAAAAAACTTATAAGTTTCCAAATTCAAGTAGATACTTAACTATTAATCTAAAAAAAATAAAAACTAAAAAATAAAATAAAGTGATTAAAATATGGAAAAAAAAAATATTGCAATTATTGTCCTTATCGTTGCTTTGTTAGGATCTGGAGTAGGCAACATTTTATTAGTTGTTCTTAAAGAACCCGTGCAACCTCCCGTGGCGGGCGTTACCTATGTAAGATCCACTAGTTCCGGACCACACACATTAGAAATCACAGATTCTTGGGATAGTGCATCAAATGATGTACTAGAACAAGTTGTTGAAACACTGTTCTTTTATGATTTAGCTGATTTAGCTTTACCTCGAATTAATGTGCTTGCTCACTCTTACTGGTGGGCGTCCACTACCGAACTTCAAATAAGCTTGAAGGAAGGTATACTATTCCACGATGGAACTGATTTTAACGCAGAAGCAGCGAAATGGAATTTGGATAGATTACAATACTTAATAAACGCTACTGGAACCAATACTGGCGAAGTTGCTCATACTCAATGCTTATGGATGTTCCCTGATGGAGTTACTCCTATCATGGATACCATAACAGCCGTTGGAGATTATAATATCACAATTGTTCTCAATGGTGCGTATGCGACTTTCTTGAACACTTTAACTTACATTAACGCTGGAATGATTTCTCCAACCGCTCATGCTGGTGATGCGACTTCTTTTATCCCTCTTACTACTGGAAAACCAATAGGTACTGGACCTTTTACGTACGACAAATTCATTCCTAATGTAGAGTGTAGGTTACAACGCTGGGAACAATATTGGATGTCTCCTGCTAACTTCCCTACGGTTATCTTTGCAATCTATAGTGACGCGACCACTGCCCA
>JABCSY010000136.1 GCA_018238625.1 Promethearchaeota archaeon | reverse complement strand
GCTATGAGAGATTTAAAATATACATATCAACACATTTTATTGATTTGAAATTTAAATTCTATTTTTTTATAGTTTTTAACATTAAAAAAGATTAAAAATTTATATACTAAAGAAAATCGATAATTAACTATAACTAAATTAAAAATTTAATTTTTAAAAAGTGATAAAAATGATTGAAATTATAATAGCAGTTTTACAGATAATTTTAGCGATTGGAATTGTTGGATTTTGGATTTTTTTCTTTTTAGTAGAAAACAAAAATCCTGATAAGACCGAGTGGTATTTGAAACATGAACGATCTTTTCCTCTCCCTGATCTAGGTTTAATTACAACTTGTTTGATAATTTCCGCAATAGGTCTTTTAACAGGGCAGAGATTTGGGCTATTCTTTACCATAGTTGCTAGTGGAGCTTTACTGTTTTTAGGTCTAATAGATTTGGCATTTAATTTTCAGAATGGTCTATTTAAGACAAGAGACATGGATGCCTACATGAGTATCTTTATTGTTTCAGCTGTGCTAATTTTAGGTATCGTTTGTCTAATTTATGGATATTTAAATTTCTAAAAAATATTGAGAAGTGAATCAAATGGTAAAAGAGAAACTAATAAAAAAACAACCTTTTAAAGACAAAATGGCTATTGTTTGTGGCGGTTCAAAAGGTATAGGTAAAGCTACAGCAAAATTATTCGTACAATTAGGCGGGAACGTTTGTATAGTAGCGAGAACTTTAGATGCATTAAACGCCGCTGCTGAAGAGATTAAAAGCTTGAAAGTAAACGAAAATCAAATGGTGGAAGTGATTTCTTGTGATACATCTAAAATGGAACAGGTTGAACGATTATTTAATGAGTACATTAAAAAGTTTGGAGTTCCAAATTATTCCTTTAATTATGTAGGCATTTCTTACCCAAATTATACAGATAAATTGACTATTGAAGAATATAAATTTCATATGGATACTAATTTTTTTGGGCAATTAAATCCAATTTTAACCATATTGCCTTATTATATGAAACGAAAAGAGGGTCACTTTATTAACATGTCTTCTGTTGCAGGATATATTGGTGTAATGGGTTATGCTGCTTATACTCCTACTAAATTTGCGATCGCAGGGCTAAGTGAGGTTTTGAGAAATGAATACAAGGCATATAACATAAAAGTTTCTATCGTTTATCCTCCTGATACTGATACTTTTGGACTCCACGAAGAAGCAAAGAGTAGACCTGAGGAGTTAAATATCATGGCTGAAAGAGCAGGACTTATGCAACCCGATGAAGTAGCCGAAGTAATTATCAAAGGTGTATTGAAAGAGAAGTTTTATATTCACGCAGGATCATCCAAATTATATTGGAGATTAATGAGATTATTCCCTAAGTTAGGTCATTGGGTTACTGATGGAGATCTAAAAAAAGCCCGAAAGAAGATGGGCAAAACAATTTAGCTTTTTTTTTTTTGAAAATTAAAAAATGTTTTTAATTATTGAATGAAACTGAGTATTTAGTAGAATTATAATTATGAAAAAGAATTATTTAAAAGATAAAATAGCAATTATTACAGGAGCGGCAGGAGGTATCGGGAGAGAAATAGCAAAGTTATTGGATATATATGGTACAAAATTAATTTTGACAGATATTAATGAAAAAGGCTTAAGAGTAATTGCAAAAGAGCTTTCACAAGAACCATTAATTATTCCTTGCGATATAACAAAAATAGAACAAGTAAAAAACTTATTTTCACAAACAAATTCAAAGTATAGAACAGTAGATATTCTTATTAATACAGTTGGTATTATTATTCCTGCTCTTTTCGAAAATACTAATTATTCGGATATTGAAAAACAAATTAACGTTAATTTATTAGGTATAATTCATTGTACCAAAGAAGTTATTCCAATAATGAAAGATGCGGGAGGGGGAAATATTGTTACTATTTCTTCTCTTGCAGGAATAGTTCCAGAAACTTATAGTTCAATTTATACAGCAACCAAGTTCGCTCTCAGAGGTTTTGATCTAACCTTAAGTCTTGAGCTTAAAAAGCACAATATAACCGTCTCCACTATTTTTCCTGATTCTGTAGATACACCTATGTTAGAATACGAAGCAAAGCATGGCGGGTCACCTTTAACATTTTTAAGTGACCCTGTAAAGACTGAAAAAGTCGCTAAAGCAGTATTAAAAGCAATTCTTAAAAATAAGGTAGAGATTTGTGTCCCTCACTTTCAAGGAATTTTATCTAAATTTATTATGTGTTTCCCTAAGAGGGTTCAAAAAATGTGGCCAAAATTTGAAAAGAAAGGAGAAAAGAGGAAACAAGAGTTTTTAAGAAATTTAGATTAGAAATTTAATAGATTGCTATGGCCTTATTTTGATCTGGGGATTCCTCGGCTTTTTGGAGCATCTCTTCTAGGATTATCTTTCCTTAACTTACTATCATACAGGAAAAAGGAATGGGAATGTGTGAAAATTGTTGTTTTAACAATGATTGTATGGATTATAATAGAAATAGCAGCTATGATATATATCCACGTTGGCGTAGAAACAGGTAATATCGGTTTTATATTCATGTAATATTTTTTTATTTTAGTAACATTTTTTATTTTATTTTTCCAAATTTTCTATAATTTAATATTTAGATTTATTTTTTTAATAATTAGTAAAAATTATAAAGATGGAATGGAAGGTTAGATTTTTTTTTTTGGACAAAAAAATTTAATTTCTTCTTTTTTATTAATATAATTTATTTAAAAGGTTCATGAAATAGTTCTACACCGTCTTACTGCTATTTGAATGCACACTCATAATACTTAAATATCTTATATGATTCTATTCAAATAATAAAATATATTGAATGATTATTCGAAAACTCATTCGGAATTATAAAAACTAAAGTTGAGCGAAATATTGTTAAGCTATAAGGAACTTATAAAAGGAGATAAATTTGATAAAAAAGATCATTACTTCATTGAAACTCATATTACTAAGCTATGTTGGGGTTGCGAGACTGCGCATAAGAAGGGTTATATGGTTAAGGACATTTCAAAAGGGCGGAAAATCTTTTTCTGCCAAGAGTGCTATGATAAATTGGATAATTAACTCACAAGTTAAAGATTAGATGTAGAAAAATTATTTTATTAAATTCTCCGATTTATGGATGGAGATCAAAATCTATTGGATTTTTTTGATGTAGTTTCTACAAAGAATAAATCTTCTCATTATTTATTTCAAAATTATATGGTTATTTAGTAGTTCCAAAAATTCAGAACCTTATACAGAACGCCAAAGATAGCTCCAAAGTTGGAAGGACTATTGAAATCAAATTATGAAAAGAAATATTTCAACTAAGAGGATAAGTTTTCAGAACGAGAATTCAGTAGGTAATCTTTTTTTATATTTTTTTTTATAAATTATAAGTATTCAAAGTACTTTTTTTGAATAATTATTCCCTTAATATTAAAATAGGTAAATTAATATTAAATAATTAAGAAAGAAAGAAAATAAAAAATTTAAAAATAAAAGGAGATGAGAAAAAAATGCCAAGAGGAAATAGAACGGGACCAGATGGAAAAGGTAGCAAAACTGGCAGAGGTTTAGGTTATTGTTCTGGTAGCGATACCCCTGGATTCACAAAGGGTTCTAGACAGGGAATGGGGCGGAGAAAAGGTAATAATTCTCGGCGTAGAAATAGGTAACATCGGTTTTGTATTCATGTAATATATTTTTTATTTTATGAATAATTTTCAAATTTTTTAGATTTTATATTTAGCTTTAAAATTATTATATTCAATTATTATTAATTTCTATATCTATATCTGTATAATTGATTTTTATAAATATATATAGTTGATTATAAAAGTTGGAAAAAGATAATAAAAGAAGAAAGATCGGTCTAATAATTAATCCCATTGCAGGCATGGGAGGGAGCGTAGGGCTTAAAGGAACTGATGGAGACATATTTAAGAAAGCTATTAAAATGGGAGCTAAACCAATAACTCCTGATAGAGTTCGCTCTTTATTTTCCAATATAATTAATAAAGATAAAATTCATTTATTAGTTGCCCCAGGTAATATGGGAGCCAACATTATAAAAGATAGTGGCATCGACTTTGATATTATTGGTGATATTAATCAAGAAACTACTGCTGAAGATACAAAGAGAATAGCAAAATTGATGAAACAACAGAATATTGAATTATTGATTTTTTGCGGTGGAGACGGGACAGCCAGAGATATTCACGATGCTATAGGCCTATCCATACCTGTTGTGGCAATACCGTCTGGCGTTAAAATGTTCAGCGCTGTTTTTGCCATTAACCCTAGAGCTGCTGCCGAAATTGTTGACAAATTCTTAAAGGAAACAGTAGAAATTCAAGAAAATGAGGTTTTAGATATTAACGAAGAGTCGTTTCGAGAAGGAATTTTAGATTCAAGACTGTATGGATACTTAAATGTTCCTAAAGTTATGAATCTTATACAAGCTGGAAAAGATGGTTCAAAAGTAGGAAGATCCATTGAAGAAAATAAACGTGAAATTGCTCAACATGTTATTGAAAATTTAGAAGACGATACAATATATTTACTTGGGCCCGGTACAACAGTAAAAGCAATCACCGATCAGTTAAAGTTAACAAAAAGCTTACTTGGAGTAGACGCTCTTTATAACGGTAAGATTGTTGGAATAGATTTAAATGAGCGCGGAATATTAAAACTTTTGAGTAAACATAAAAAGGCAGAAATTATCGTCTCGCCAATAGGTGGGCAAGGATTTATTTTTGGAAGAGGAAATAAGCAACTCACTCCTAAAATTCTTAAAAAAATTGGAAAAAATAATATTAAGATAGTTGCAACTGAAGAAAAAATTAAAGGTTTAAAATGTTTAAGGTGTGATACTGGCGATTTTAAGACCGATGAAATGCTTAAAGGACTTGCAAAAGTGATAATCGGATACAAGGAGGAGCTAATAATAGAAATTGAATGTTAAGCATTTGATTTTTAGTGTAGTTCATATCTCAAAAGAGAGTAAACGAATAATAAGAGCAATTTTAAACAATTAAGGAATGAAAAATGTTAATTCGGTTAGATAGAAACGAAATGTATATAAAACTCCCAAGAGAGATTACCGATCCTGTCAAAGAAAGCATAGAATTTTTAAATCGTTATACGCCTCAAAGTAAAGTAGACGAACTATTATCTTTATTAAGTACATATGCAAATTCTCCTAAAAATTCAATTATTATTAGTTCTGCATCTGATATCTTGCTTAAAGAATTTATTTATCTTTTTTCGAAAAATAGGCAGATTATTCTCGCTGATCCGTCGTTTTTTTTAATTAACGCGACTTGTCGAAAAACTTATTCTTCAATTTTAAAGGTAAGATTAAAAGAGCCCGAATTTAAATTTTCAATTGTACCGTTAATTGATGAGTTAAAAAAACCAACATTATTAATTTTAGATAACCCTAACAACCCAACTGGAAATATAATTTTAGATAAAAACGAAGTAAAATTGATATTAGAAAATGAAAACATTATTTTTTTAGTAGACGAAGCTTATTTTGAATTTTCAAATGTATCATATGCTAATTTAATCGCAGATTATCCTAATCTAGCTATTTTAAGAACATTAAGCAAGGGATTTGGACTATCTGGATTAGGAGTGGGATATATAATTGGAGGAGAGATTGTCCAAAAGAGGTTTCTCGGAATTAATACAATGCTACCTTATCTAAACGTAGTAGCTGGCATATGTGCCTTGAAAAATAAAAACTACGCAATAGAATATATTAAAGAAGTTGAAAAAGAAAAAAATCGAATTAGAAGCGTAGCTTTAAAATTAGATATTTCAGTTTTTAAAAGTTATTCGAATTTTTTATTAATTAAAACAAAAATACCTAACATTTCAAAAAAGCTTACTGAGCAAGGAGTATTGGTTCTAGACGTTTCCAAACAACTAGGTTCAGAGTATTTTCGGGTTACAATAGGAACTAGAAAAGAAAACGATTATTTTTTAGGAGCTTTAGAAAAAATCACCTATCAAAATAGAGATTGAAAAGAGTATATTTTATTTAAATACAGGCTATGTTATTTTTAAAAATAAAATTAGAAAAAAAATAAATAAATTAGTTATATATTAAGTTCTTCGAGCTTCTCTTTTGTTGGACAACCAGTCTCCCAATCCCAACCGCGAATCTTGTAATATTTCTTTAAGCTTCCATCTAAATCTAGTTTTATGCCTTCTGTTTTACCAGACTTCAATACCTTGTTGAGATGACCAGGTAGTCTATCGTCTTGTCTTGTTATCCCTAGATTGCATATAATAAGTCTTTTAAGAGTGTTTATTCGTTCCCCAACAAGCAATAAAGATTTTTTACTGTAATCAAAACCCGTTGCTGCGTTGATGTGCTTAATTATGTGTTCAAGTGAGGGATTAAGGAAATTGCAGTTTACGGCGGAATCATCTATCGCCCTAATATTTTGTAGGGCAATAACTCCCTTTTCTTTACCTTTTATGGAAGTTCTATCGCCAGCTTTTATGCGTAATTGTGGGTATGCTAGATTTCCCAATTCAGCGCTGAACCAATCGCATTTTTCGTGACTCGCTCCTATGTAACAAGTAATATAACTTAAAGCTTGTCCTGCAAAAGCTCTTGGATCGTGCATGGGAATCTCTAAACCCTTTATATGCGCTGCTAATTCAGGGTCGACATTGAATTCTTTTGCCATGGTCCGTACACCCTCAGAAAGTACGTTGCCTATGCCTTCTTTTTTGGCAATTTTATCAATTAGTTTCAACAGTAAATCTCCATTTCCCCACCTTATTTCTCCAATTTCAATATCTTCTATATGTGACTTAATTTTGTCGATCCCCAAATCGTTTTCAACTAAGTAAATTAAAAATGCGATAGACACGCCCCCAGAAATAGTATCAAAACCGTACACATTACACATATGATGCGAGAGAATTACTTCTTTGGAATCGTTAACGCCGCATAAAGGTCCAAATGCCGCGACAGACTCGTACTCTGGTCCATCCACCTCGATTTCTTTGCCTTCGTGTTCTATAATTGTTGTTTTACCACATCTCATAGTACAACCCGCGCATCCGTAATCTAAAACGGGATATTCTTCTCGTAACGTTTTCCCCGTCAATTTTTCAGCGAAGAATTCGTTCTTAGTAAAATAATGTGCTGGCGTGTCACCAAGAGCCATACCTATGTCTAAGTAGCAGTTTGTACCGTATAAAGTGAATAAAAAAGGCGTTATTGATTTAAGGAGGTCTCCTCTCTTTGCATCTTCTGCTTCTTTTAACAGTTCTTTGCCTATTTTATTATCTGCGATTTGCACTCTTTTGGTTCCGTGAATTGCAATTGCTTTTAAGTTTTTTGAACCCATTATAGCACCTAAGCCACATCGTCCTATAGCTCGACCTTCGTCGTTAATTATTCCAGCGTATTTCACTAAATTTTCTCCAGCAATACCTATAGTAGCAACCCGAATTTTATCATTATTTAGCTCTTTTTTCAAATATGATTGAGTTTCGTACGTGTCTTTACCCCAAACGGCATCTCCATCTTTAAACTCAATGGTTTCATCGTGGACATATAGATAGATAGGACTTTTTGCTTTCCCAACAATCACTATGGCGTCGAAACCACTGTTATGTAAAGGAATGCAAAAATAACCCCCAGAAGAGCCTTCACCCCATATCCCTGTAAGGGGTGATATTGCTGTTACGGTGTACCTTCCAGAGGAGGGCCTTAAAGTTCCGGTTACAGGCCCTGTCGCAAATATTAATGGATTAATGTCTGAAAAAGCATCTTCTTTTAAAGTATCGTAATCGTCTTTTGATAGAAGGTCGTAAGTTATTTTTGCACTTAGTCCTGTACCACCGAGATATTCCTTTGCAACTTGAGCGTCCAAATCTTTAACTTCGACAGTTTGGTCTGTTAAATTCACATAAGCAATTTTTCCATTATAACCAAATAAATTTTCACTCATTTTTTTCCCTCCATATTAAAAATCAATATCTTTTCCATCCCACGCGTACTCAAAAATGGTTCTATATAGCTTCCTATTAACTGTACGAAAAGAAGTTAGAGATACTGCGTCATCGTCGGCATATTCGGCTAATAAATCTATTTTCGAGAAATATTCTTCTTTATTAATAACAGGATTTTTCAAATCTTTTACACATATAGGACCATCGATTGAGACTATAAAGTTTTTGACGGCTTGAAGAAATTCTTTGTACAATTCGTCTCTACCCTTGTTTTCTACTTTAACATTGAAAATTGGGCATAAAGCCATCCATCTATCAGTGACTTTTGCTTGAAAGTCAATAGAATAAGGCAAGAACAAGCCAACACTAAGCCCGTGATGTACGCCAAAAATCTTCCCAAAGCTATGCCCTAATGAATGGTCTATTCCAGCTATTGTGTTTCCAAATCCTATTCCAGCCATTAAAGCAGCCATCTGCATGTGATCTCTAGCTTCTATATCTTTTGCACCGTATTTATACGCACGAGGAAGGTATTTTAGTACTTCTTTTATCGCCGTCGAATTCATGGCATCATTAAATGGGCTACCCCAATTTGACACGAAGCATCCCATAGCGTGAGCGAATGCGTCCAAACCTGTTGCCATTGTCAGAAACGGAGGCATATCTTTAACAAAATCCGTAAACAGAATCGTGATGTCTGCACATAACTCGTCACCTAACACTTCAATCTTTTTCGGAGGATCTCTTTCATTATCTGTAATTACGGCAACGGGGGTTACTTCGGAACCAGTTCCAGATGTCGTTGGTATCGCAATAAAATATTTCATCTTCTTTCGCAATCCTAACGAACCGAAATAAGGTAAAATCATTAAAAGATTTGTTTCCGGTTTTTCATATTTAACCATCACCATTTTTGTCGTATCCATAACACTACCGCCACCTAATGCAAACAGTACTTGCGGTTTAAATTCCTCGCATATTTTAGCACCCTCATAGATAGTCGTGATTGGCACCTCTGGCACTGCACCAGACCATATCTTGTATTCCATTTCAATTAAATCAAGATAATCTGTTAGCTTTTTGGCAAATTTTTGAGTAAAAGAATCTGTTATAATTAACGCTCGCCTATCTTGTTTATCAATCATAGCTTCTAAGTATCGCGTAACTCGTAGTAACGCCGCTTTT
>JABCSY010000004.1 GCA_018238625.1 Promethearchaeota archaeon | reverse complement strand
TTTAACAATTTAATATGGGTATTCCCGACAATTCCGTATTAGTTTCAAAGATTAGAAGAACATGCGATAAATTGAATATACATAATTTATTCATCTTTAACAAATCTGGTATCTGTATCTATGGCTTAAATCTTACAAACTTGTACCCCTTAGAGCAAGAACAGTTAATCTCTTCATACTTTACAGCACTAATGTCTTTTACTAAAGAACTTATCGGAGATAAGATTAAAACAGTTGAAATGGGTGGAGGTATAAAATTAGTAGTTTTTGAAAAAAAGAATCTATACTACAACCTTCTGTGTAATACGATCGAAAATTGGCAGCTTTTAGATAAAATAATTTCCAAAATCCACTCTAAATTTTCAAAATATGTAATTAAAAACGATATAAAAACCGATTTAGAATACATCAATGACGAGCAATTAAACTATCTCATCGAAGACATTATTAGGGAACCCTTTAGTAGCGAATTTGATTTAATCAAAGAAGATGAAATTATTAGCTTACTCAAAGAACTCCAGTTAAACGATGACATTAAAGGAGCTATTCTTTTAACTAATATAGGTAAAGTAGTTTTTTCTTCTTTAAATGAGACGATGATAGAAGATTTTTTAAAGGAGGTCGATTTTAGAGTGAAAATTTGTAATAATACTATTCTAAAATTATTTTACACCTCTAAAAACAACGAACTAATTTTTTCTGAAAATGTAAATGATCTTTACTTATTAATTCTTATCTTCGATGCCAAAATTAGATTTGGAATGGCAGAATTTTATTTACAGAAAGTTGTAAAGAAGATAAAGAATTTACTTAATGATTAATTGCTAAATTTCGCGATTCAAAAAAGATTATTAATTATAAAATGCAACTTAAAATATTTTGAAATATAATTCTTAATAAAAATTTAATGAGTGAACTTTATTATGACGAAGTCAGAAGAAGATTTAAAAGCCGCTTTTGCGGGCGAATCTCAAGCCAATAGAAAGTATATAGCCTTTGCAAAAAAAGCCGAACAAGACGGATTTCCAGGAGTAGCGCGCTTATTTCGAGCTGCCGCGGATGCCGAAACGGTACACGCACTTAACCACTTACGTGCTATGGGGGGCATCAAGTCTACTGTCGAAAACTTAAAAGAAGCAATTGAGGGTGAATTTTACGAATTTACAAAAATGTACCCTGATTTCATTAACGACGCCAAAACCGAGGAAAATAAAAGCGCAGAAAGAACTTTTAATTTAGCTAACGATGTGGAGAAGATACACCATAAACTTTATCAAAAAGCTTTAGAATTAGTTGAGAGCGGTAAAGATTTAGAAGATAAGCCTATGTATGTATGCTCTGTATGCGGGTATACGCACGAAGGAGAACCTCCAGACCCATGCCCTGTTTGTAAATCTCCTAAACAAGTATTTAATAAAATCGATTAAAATTTATCTAATTATTCTTTTTATTTGTTATCTATATTATCCACGGTTTGTAACCATCTTGGACTTTTTGGAAATAGTTATCAATTGAAAAATTCAAATCCTTTTCAGCCCTTCTTAAAGAGCCCATATTAGCACCATTAAAATAATATTGTAGGAGTAATTCGGATATATTTCGATCTCCTAACGATATTAAAGCTTGTAATCTCGCGTTATTCACGGTGTTTTTTGGGTTTTTAAATTTAATTGAGACAATGTTTTTTAACGCTACTTCTAAAGTTTTAAGTTTCAATTTTAAATTACTAAGATTATTTGATAAATAAAAGTGACATTTGTTTCCGTAGGGCGTATTTAGCTTAGGGACAAACGGATTGATGTTAACTTTAAGTTCATTCCTCGTAAAACCAATTTTCTTAATGGACTTCAAAAGATTAATAATTTCTAAAACATCGTCATCGGTTTCGTTTGGCAGTCCTACTAGAAAATAAAACTTTACTTTTTTTATTTTAGATTCTTTAATTTGGTTTAAAACTTGTAAAATCTTCTCGTTAGATATTCTTTTTCCTAAACTGTATCGTAATGATTCTGTTCCCGTTTCTGGAGCAATTGTAATGGTTTTAGTACCATTTTCCTCGAATACATTGATGATTTTAGGAGTAATATGCTCTAAACGCATTGAAGGGACGCTAAAGTTCTTGCCTTTATTGATTATAAACTCGCATATTTCAACAAATTTAGGATGTGAGGATATGCACGATCCAATCAGACTAATTTTTTTAAAATTTGAATATTTTATGCCTTCTTCAATGGTTTTAGTTATCTCTTCATAACTCTTATTTCTAAACGGAGAATTGTGGAAAGAAGATAAACAAAATTTGCATTGATACGGACAACCTCTATTAACCTCAATAAAATAGTTTTCTTCAAATATCTTATTATTATTACTCTCATTTTTAGCTAATAATTGAAATTGTGGTGTAGGAGATTCGTCTAGATCCTTTAGAACTGCTCGATTTGTTTTATTATCGAGAGCTGGTATAAAAACACCTTCTATATTTTTTACCCGATCAAGAAATGCTTGAAAATTATTTTTTTTTAATTTATAATCCATGAAAACATCAAAAAATACATTTAGATTTGGTTCAGCATCACCGATAAAGAAGAGATCAAAAATTTTGCTCAATGGCAAAGGATTTGAAGTTACTGCGGGCCCTCCACCAATTATGAGCGGATAATTTATTTCGTTACGAATGTAAGATTCTTGACGTGTTTTTGCGTCTAGTGGGATTTGCGATTTGTCTAAAAGCCATAAAATATTTCTATAATCGTTTTCGTAATGAACTGAGAATCCTAAAATGTCAAAATCTTTAGGTAAAACTTTATTTTCTATGCTTCGAAGGCGGTTAATGGAAGATAGATCTTTAGATGCTGGAAACTTGATTTTTTCAGGAAGGTAAATTCGCTCGCATACAGCTCTTTCGTTGGAGTTAATTAAATGGTAAAGTAATCTGATTGAATAGGAAGATATTCCCAATTTATAATTGTTTGGATATATTAGACCAAAAGCTAAGTCAATATTCCTCCAATCTTTAATAATTACGCTTTCTTCAAACATACAAAAAACTTCTTTAAAAATTAAGAACTTTAAGAGATTATCCAATAGGTTCTTGTTCTGATTTTAATTTTTTAATTTCTTCCACAATTAAAGGTAAAATAGTGCCTGATTTGTGGCGAATTACAACCGCTGCTTTTTCATCCAAATGAGTTGGTTGGTCATTGACAATTATTAATTTTCCTTTTTCCCTTAGCGTATAGAGGGGTAGGTCGCATATAGGGGCAACTGAGAGGGAAGATCCCACAATTAACATGACATCTGCTTTTTTAGCTAAAGCCTGGGATTGGAATATTTCAAATCGAGGTAATCCTTCTCCAAACAATACAACCGAAGGTTTGAGTGGAGCTCCGCAAAATTCGCATTGTGGCCCCGTTTTTTTCTCTTTCTTTAATTTACGATAAATTTGTTCTTTTGTATAAGAGGCTTTACAACCTAAACAACTAAATCTATTAACGCTTCCATGTACTTCATAAACAATTATAGAACCAGCTTTTTGATGGAGTTCATCTATATTTTGAGTAATGACAGCTTTAATTAAATCCATCTTCTCGAGTTCTGCAAGAGCATCATGTCCTGGATTTGGTTTTGCTTTGAATAGGTTTGGGGCAATTTTCTGTGCCAACTCCCAGAATTTGGTGGGGTTTTTTAGGAGACTTTCTAATGTACCAAATGTATCAATCGGAAACTTCTTCCAAATGCCATCTTCCCCTCTAAAGTCAGGAATTCCAGATTCCGTAGAAATTCCCGCCCCTGATAAAACAATAGCTTCTTTAGAATTTAATAGCAGTTCTGCTGCTTGGTGAATTTTTTTCTTTTCAATTATTCTTAGAATTTTCATTTAATTTACCTATGTAAGCTAGAAAAAAAATCTGAAATAAGATTTAAATAAACTAATAAATCTAAAAAATAAAAATATTTAGAATTTTAATTGAAAGTTATACATTTCCTCCTAAATGTGCATATAATTAGGATCTTTATTTTCATTCTCAATTGTTTTTAAATATTCATTATATCTCTTTTCCCAGTCTGAAATTAATTTTTGATATTTTTCAAAATAATCTCTCGTAATTAGAGAAATCAATTCTTCTGCTCTTTTTATTCCTTTTGGAGTGATGCTAATCTCTTTAAAAGAATTTGCAGTTTCCTGATTCTCTGTTATATATTCTAAATTAAGCATTTTTTTTCTATGTTTGCCAAAATATGAATTCTCTTTATCAATAATGTAATGAAATGCATTCAAAAAGAATTCAATTTTTTTTTTATTATTGCAAATAAAATAAACGCAAATTAAAACAACATCAAAAGCAGATAAGCGTTGTTTTCTTGCTTTATACTTTCTGCTTCTATATTCCCATTGCGAAACTAATTCGTTAAACTCGTCTGGAAATTCTTCTAATCTTTCCTCAATTATTTCTTTTGCCTTTAGTATTCCTTCAAAAGTAATTTTATATATATCTTTATTAAATCCAAATCCTCTGTATTGAAGTAATCTTTTCTCATATTGAATATATTCTAAATCTATTAAATTGTTTTTATATTGTTTAAAATAACTAGAAGACTTTTTTTGAATATAATTAAGTTCTTCTGCAGTAAAAAAGTCTTTTTTGGTGGTTTGAGAAAAAATTTCACATACATAATAAATACAAATTAACGCTGAATATATTGATTCTCCGTAATCAAACATTTTCAAGAAAGGATTTGGAATAAAATTCATGTTATTTTTTAATTCAGATTTCCAATGCATAATGACATCTCTTATTTCATTAACTTTTACATTTAAATTATCATAAAAATTTTTTATGTATAATGCATTTATTTCATTCTCTAGAATGATAAGAGCATTCTCGTTGTAATTTTTCGCTGTTATCATTGTATGACAGTTTCTGCAAACATAAATGCATTCTTGATCGATTAATTTTTTGATTAACCATTTAGTAGATTTGAAGAAATATGAACTCAATATAATTTTTTGAAGATCGTTTTCAAATATGTTTTTATTAGTATGATGTGCTTCAAAACAGGTGAGGTATTCATTGATATTAGCTTTTTGACAAATAGGACATATATAATTTGCTCCAAATAGATATTCAATTATATATTTTTTCTTTATCAATCTAAATATTTGACTCCTTATTCTACCCAAAATTTGTGCTTGAGTATTTTTTTCAGACAATTTCATGGTTTTTTTAGTATGCTCAAAATATTTTTTTGCCAAAAGATTTACACTATCTAAAACTAAGGTTGTATTTACATCAATATTTCTAATGTGTAATGATTTTAGAAAATTAAAAATTGGAAGAAAATTATACATTTTATGATGTCTTGAAGAATGACAGTTCCTACATCTTAGATCCAATCCACCTATCTGACTTTTCATTTTTGTTAATGCTCCATTGAAGCTTCCACTTAACATCTTTGTAGGTGTAATATATCTCATTTCTTTTCTCTTTACAATCGTATTATATTTTTCAAGTCGATGGTCAAAGGAAAGCGCTGGTAAAAATTTATAATCAATATCAAACGGACAATAACCATTTATCCCTTGACATTTACCATCATAATATATTTTTATTTCAGTCTTGAAATCTATATCCAAATAAGTAATCATATTTCCACTTCTATCCACACCTAGTATTAGTTTATATAAAGTTATATAATTTCTAATTGATTGTCGTATTGATTCTGGTAGTGAATCATATCGCTTTGTTCTAATATTAAAATCAAATTCTTCCCTGAGATATTTAATTATCGTTCGACAAACAGCTTGCCACATTGATTCTGATACAATTGACTTATCATGAAATAATAGGGAAATTTCGGAAAGATTAATGAATTGATTTGTTTCAGACAATCGTTTAACGTCTGTTAAAAATCCAACAATAGAACATATATATTTCTCTATAAATTCTTTAAATTCTGATTTTTTCTCAATAATTTTGGGTTCTACAAAATTGAAGACTAATTTTTTTATATATTCTATGATATCTAAAATCTTATTCTTCGATAATTTATGAATGGTAGTTTTTCTTAGTTCATTAAAAACAAATTTAGAAATTTGAACTTTTAATTCTTCCGAAAGATATATATTCGTCTTTAATTCTGGAAAGCAATAAGGGCAAAATAATTTCGAGTCTTTTCTGCTTTCTATTAGTTGATATGTATCTTTAAATTGTTTTTTGCATTTCTTACAATGAAATTCTATATCTAAACGATCAGATCTATATGAAGTCACAAGTTCTATGTTATTATCTCCAGCCATTTTTCTTAATTTATCATTTATATCTTTCTGCGACCGAATTATAATTTTGTTTTCTGAATTGATTAAATCTACAATATAATCAATATATCTTTTCTCAAGAGTGGCAATTAGCTCATCAAATAATATTGGAAAATCTCGTCTTTTTATTTCTATTATCTCTTCCGTAAATTTTATTCCTTTTTCTGTAATAATATATATCTTTTCATTTGATTTCTTCTTTCTTGTAACAGTTCCATAATATCGAATTAAATCTTTATCTTTTAGGTTTTTGTTAATAGTATAAAAAAACTGAGAATGTTTATCAAGAATATAATATAATTCGTTTCCAGAAAAAAAAGTTTTTTTAATCATAAATTTTTTTGGAAATATTTCACAAATATAATATATACCGACAATTCCTTGATGTAGAGATTCACCATATCTAAATATTCTCTTATGAAGATCCTTTTTTGTCTTGTTCTGATTTTGAGTCATGGAAGTTTGTCTTTCTTTTAGATTTATGTCTTGATCTACATATATAAAATCCTCAGATTCTAAGAATGATTTTTTTAAACGATTTTTATTAATTATATATTTAATTATCTCGTTTTTTTGTTCTTTCCTTAACTCTTTATATTTCTGCGATATGTGCTTAAAAAATTTGCTAAGCACTCGATTAACAAGAGGTTTGTTCCAAAAATCGTACCAATATTGCTCCATGATATAATTTTTAATAAAAAAAACGCTTGCTGATAATTCTAGTTTGATCGGGTCTAACTTTTGTAGTTTTTCTGTTAAGGATTTTAATATATTCTTTTCTTTTTCAGAAAGTTTTTCGTGTTGAGACTTTTCAAATAATTTCAAAAACTTTCGAGCCAAAGCCTCGAACTCGTTATAACTCTCAAGGACATTTTTTAACTCGGATTTAAGTTCAGCGTCGCATTCTTCTTCAGAAGCTTCTTTTATCCATTGTTTAAGGGTTGTTTTCCAATCTTCTTCTTTAACTTCTCTAACTTCTTTTATTTTTTCGCTTTCACTTTTAGAATTTTTAACCTTTTCCGAGCCTAATTCTCGTTGCTCTAACCATTGGCTGTAACCCTTCGTCTTTTTTTTAACATATATAGGTCGTCTGCCCGTTTCTTGGCCATATAACTCTTGAAGTCGTTCATTTTCCTCTTCGTCCGATTCTTCACTTACTAGCTTTGTATTTTCCTTAAGGAGATCTTTCTTATCTTCGGATTCGCTTTCGATCGCTTCTAATTCTGGTTTTAATTCATTTCGTTCTTTTTCAATAATTTTTTCTGATCTCTCTTCAAACTTGGTCGCTTCTATGGATTCCTCTACTCTCACGTCTATCTGTTCTTGCGATTCTCCTTGTTGAACCAATTTCTCTTCTAATTCAATGGCTTGCTCTACTAGATCTACTCTATCCAGCTCTTCTTTTAGGTCCTCTTCGCTCGCTTCGTCTTCGTGATTTACTAGCTTTAATTTCTCTCGTTCTTGCTGTTCAATTAATATTTCTAATCTCTCTTCAAATTTGGTCGCTTCTATGGATTCCTCTACTCTCGCATCTATCTGTTCTTGCGATTCCCCTTGTTGAACCAATTTCTCTTCTAATTCAACGGCTTGCTCTATTAGGTCTTCTCTATCCAAGTCTTCTTTTAGATCCTCTTCTCTCGCTTCGTCTTCGTGGTCTACTAGCTTTAATTTCTCCAGTTCTAACTCTTCAATCATTTTTTCTGCGTTTTTAAGCGTTTCGTACATCTCTTCCGCTTCGTGCATTACCTCTTCTATCTCTTCAGAAGTCTTTCCTTCTTGATCTAATTTATCGCGAATTTCCCATAAATATTCAAATTCCTCTGTACTAATAATTTCCTCAGATGCCTCGATAATATCTTCCTCTTCGAGTTTATCGCTTTCACAATCACTTTCTTGGTGTCCATTTAATTCCTCTGTTACTTCTTGCCTAAGTTCTTCTGTTTCTTGCCCCTCTTTACTATCTCGATCGTTTACTACCTCATTTTCCTTTAAAGTTTCATAATATTGCTCAGCATAGTACGCCGCGTTTTCTTTTTCAGTTTGTGGTTCGATGTTCTCGTCTTCAGCTTTTATTTCTCTGACGTGTTCGGCTAATTTTTCAACGTCTTTTATGAATTCAATCTCGTCTGTATTAACAACAGGTTCCGTATCGCCTTGGTATTCTTCTGAGCGAATCTCGATTTGCTCTTTTTGTTCTTGATGATCAACATCACTTTCAATTTCTTCTATTTTATTAGTTAAAACCGTAGAAGTTGATTGAGATTCAACGTTTTCGACGTAATCTTCTTTGTTGTATTCCTCGTTTTGATCGTCATTTTTAGCCTCTTCATTTTTTTCCCCCTCGCCATGTTTATCCTCGCTCCAATCGATATCGTCCCAAATAGTTTTTTCTCGTTCGCCATGTATATCTTCGCTCCAATCGATGTCGTCCCATACACTCTCTTCTTTTTCTTCTGGTAATTCTTGATTATCATTTCCAAATTCCCCACTTTTAATTTGATCGTCTTCGAAGTCTTTTTCTTCCTTTAAATCAGAGTCTTGATCTTCGTTAGTTCGTTCACTATCTTCCTTATCTTGAATAACCCCATCTAAGTTATCATCAATCTCATCCGTTTCACTAAAGATCTCAGGGATGTCGTTGTCAAATTCATCTAGCTCATCAGATTCGCTTGTAAGCTCCGGTAGTTCTTCTTCAATCTCATCATTCCCAGATATATCACTAAACTCGTCCCCTATCTCATCCATAAAGATTTACCCTCTTATTTTGGCGATACTAAATCGGGTGTATAAAACAAAAAACATTCTTTCTGAACTATGTTTAAAATGCAAGCTTGTTTATAGCCTAAGCTTGAAAGAGACATCTGATCCTCAAGAGATGTAGTAAAATATTTAGTCTCATGAAAACTATCTATCGCATCCAATTCTTCTGAATCTAACCTCAATTCGTCGTTCATTTTTTAACCTCATAACATGTCACTCCTCCGTTCTATTTAAATAACAAAAAAAAATTTAGGTTAAATCCTTCTAATTAAATTTGTTACATAAGTTCGAAAAATATTAAAATTACTAAAATTAAAATGTATTTTATATTTCTTTTAATTTAATTTATTCAAAAAAAATAAGATATTCTTTAATTTTTAATCTTAAAGAAAGAACTTAACCATCAAATTATTATTTCTGTAGCGATTTTTTCTATGATAACCGGGTTTGCCATCATTTTAGATGATAAAGTATTGTATGTTTCGAACGAGAACAAATATCCTTCGTTTGAGATTGTATTATTCGTAGAAATGTTAATCAGTAGTATTAATCCAAAAAATTTTTGGCGCTTAACTAATATCTTTTTCGAAGGAGATACTGGGAAAGAACGAATGATAATTAAACATACCGTCACAGAGAGCGACCAAAATCTGTTTTTCTGCATTACTGGCGACTTTTTATCGAACTCTGAAGAAGTCAATAAAATTATGACTGAATATATTGAAAAAGTTTCTGCCAATTACGAAACTCCAGAAAAGATTAAAGAAGCTTCTACAAAATCGGAATTCTCAAAAGTTATTAAGTTAATTACGGGTTATTTATGGGATAAATATCGGTTTTCCTTAGAAGATGAGAATATCGAATTGAAATGCGTTGATACTGAAAACAAGATAATTTATTGCGGAATATCAACTCAAGGGCTACCTATAATTTCTCAATTGTATGATCAAACCCTTCTAAATAATTTTCATAGAGAGATTACCCCTGAGAATATTGATTTGTTTAGCTCTAATCTTTCAGCAAAATTAGCAACCATCGCCATGAACACTCAAATTCGAGCGAAGACAAATATAAAAGAAATCCATTTTAATGATTTAGAAGACAATGGTTGCAAAAAATTAATACTATACAGTGATATCAACGATTTTTCTTTAGATTTTATCGCCTCTGGAGATATCGTTAAAATTAAAGAAATATTTAAGCAATTAGTAGAAAAAATATCCCAAGAACAAGTATTAAAAAAAGAATTCTTAGGGGATTTAAAACCTTATAGGTCGTTAAAAACTCATCTTGATAATGTGATAAAAAAGTTTGATTAAGAATTTCTAAAAGAAATAATCTTTTTATAAAATTGAAATTTTTTTTTATGAGGTCGCAAATTAATCTTAGTCTTCGTTCTGTGACATCAAGATAGGCGACAAAATTAACGAAAAGTTGAAATATGACGATGATCAATTATATATTAATGAATCGAAAAACTTATTCGGAAGATTACGATACGATAAGGATTTCTTATCCACCAGGTCTTAATAACAAGTGTATAACATGCGGAAATGATGTTTCTTATTGCTATTCAGACAATGGCAAGCTCGTCCATACCTTAGAGGGGGATATTTATCAAGTTGTCAATTATTATTTTTGTGCTAATAGAGACTGCGAGATGAGCAAGATCGTGTTCAATCCAAGCCCACGCTTTGATTATAGCGGTCGTCATTTTGGAGCTGATGTTTTTAGATTTTTCTCAAGAGAATTTTTACTTTTCGACTCAAAACCAAGTCAGATTCTCAAACGTTTAAAATATGAACATCATTTGGATATTTCTGGTGATACAGTACGACGTATTTATGAAGACGTGTTGAAATTAAAATCCTTAAAAATCGACGAAAAAACAAAGGAGATCATCCAAGAACAAGGATTCATCTTGCTTGGGTTAGATGGTCAAGACCCTGGAGGCGATGCTCCGTCCATTTGGTGCTTCATGGACTTGATAAGCAATCGAATCCTCGCAACTCGCAAGTTTGACTCGCTGGATTATAAAACATTACGAAAAACCATCGAAGAAATCGAAAAACTCTACGATGTTAAGATTATCGGTTGGGTTAGCGACAAGCAGAGCGTGATCACTAAATGCCACGACGAATATTACTCCGATGTACCTCACCAATACTGTCAATTCCATTTTCTCAGAAACACGTGGCGACACTTGTCGGCTTTAGATAGCAGAGTGTACCTACCACTAAAAAAAGCAATTAACGATCTTTATATTCACAATGCTTCGCCAAATTCCAAGGTACATTTTGAAAACGTAGGAAAAGTTTCTGTCCGTGAAGCTTTTGAAAATACGGATAAAGATCTCCAGACGATGCTCAAGGTCAAGAATAAAACGCTAAAAGAGTTACGGGGCACATGGCTGTATGAAACGGTTGAAAAATACGCGAATGACATGGATTCGGCAAGGATAACTCTTGATCCGACCTATCGCTTCACTAAGATCATGAGCAAGACAATAACATCGTTGAAAGAGCCCCTTGATGAAGTCAAGCAACTTTACGAGGATGTGAAATCATTATTCGTGCGTTTCCAAGAGATTCGAGCGATATTTGGAGACGAATCATTGTCTCGAAACGCTAAAGTTAAGAAGCTTGACCGCGCTTACGAGAAAATTCTTGCAACCGCTAAAGAGAGGGACCCCACAACAAATTGGGAAGAAAGTAGATCGTTCTTGCCCAGCAAGAAAAAATCAGCCATGGAGATCATGGGCGAATGGTGTCGTCTGTGGAGGTCGTATCTCCCGGGTCTCTTTCAGTATTACAACTTTCCAAGAGCCATTAAAACGAACATGGACTTGGAGAAAGGATTTAGCGTGCAGAAACAAGCAATTTTTAGCCGAGTAGCGAAAGCAAATGTCTGGCGCATGGTTGCCACTCGAGGAGAAGATTACTTGCGGATAAAACATTGTGAATTGGACGAACTGGCATCTGACATCGTCTTACAATATTCTGAAGAAGTGGTGAAGCAATTACGAGCAGAATTAAGCTCTAGCATCAAGGAAATATCTGCCATGGGTCGTGCGAGAAGCAAGCTTTATGAACGATTTGATGTAGATGTAATTCACTACTATCGACAAAATAAGAGAAAAAAGGAGGCGGCAATTTAGTCGGAGATGAGATTAATTTGCGACCTCATATTTTTTTTCGAGATTTTTAGAATTTAGTAAACTAAAGAATAATAAAAGTAAGTTCATTCAGTACTTTCTTCTTTTTTTTCAGGAGCCGGTTCTTTGGTTTCTTCTTTTTTTTCCGAAGCTGGTTCTTTGGTTTCTTTTTTTTTTTTCGAAGCTTGTTCTTTGGTTTGTCTGGTGTTTTTCGAACGAGTAAACTTCTTAACGTTAATTCTTTCAGTTCTTTTTATATCACTTTTTCGAGATCTCTTTACTTCGACTTCAACAACTTCAAATTCTTCGTCTTTTGCGATATAAATCTTATCTTCACCACCCTCAGGGACACTAACTAGCTTACTCTTGATAATTTTAGAACTTGATAGGGGATATATTGTTTTAGCTATTCTTTTAATCTGATTAGAGAATTCAGAATAAATCATACCTGTTATAAATTTCTCGTGATCAAGCGATTTAGCAAATTCTTTTAAAATTTCCCTTATTATTTTCCTAACTACAATCTGTTGTGAACTGCGAGCCCTTTGTATTGTCGTACATACCGTCGTCAATCGGAAGACATAGTTGTCCTTAGTTGTTAAATTCATTATTGTTTGAATTTTAGAACTCCCCCTTCCAATTAATGATCTTACGTAATCATTAGTGTAAGTATGACCCAAAAATATAGATTGCGCTTGACCTGATTCAAGATTAACGCTATCCACTTTAAATTTTAATTTTAAACTAATATCGTTATAACTATTTGTGAAATCGTACAATAAAGTTTCGATTGTTCTTCCAATTAAATTGTTTTCCATTCCGATAATTTCTCCTATTGGTTTAAAGTCGAAACTCTTAGGAGCTATTATTTGATACCACGACTTATCTTTAAATGAAACTTTCCTCAGTTTAGTTTTCTTTTTCCTAGCTTTTTGACTCATAACTTAGGTTTACCTCATAACGATTGTTCTGATTTTCTCTGGGTCGTATTTGAAATCTGCTTTCATTACTTTTGTCGATTTATAATATTTAATCAAGCGATATATCTTACTTTCTGTCCTTTGGAGTCCTTTGCGCGAATCAATGTCTTTATGATTTGATTCTAAATGTTTTCGAAGATTGAGCGCTTTTTTAACTAAATTAGTTAGATCTTCTGGAAGTGGCGCTTCAATATCATGCTCTTTAAAGATTTGATTAATAGATTTACCCGTAACTACTTTTACTAACGGAACACCATGACTATCCCTCAATATTACACCTATTAACGATTGAGAAAAACCTTTCCTAGCTAATTTAACAACTTCGTTTTCAACTTCTTCAGAAGAGAGTTCTACCCATACGGGCTTCTCTAATCTTGCTGGGCGAGTACTACCGGATTTACCCTTCTTTCTTGAATGCATTCGAGCCATTTTTTGCTTCCCAGTTTATAAAATAATTAATAATTATTATAATCTTGATAAAATTAAAAAAGAATCATATAAATTAAAATTTTTGAATTTAGCAATTCAAACCACAGAAGCTAAAGAGATTTATTTTTTTTCTCGTGTATGGTTAATGATTCTGATTTCTAATCATTTTATATACATTTCGTACAGATTCATGCCCGATATCTCCTCCTGCTCCTGAACCTCCAACACTATCACCTGTAATATACAATTTTTTAATACCTTTAATAATATTTCCCGGTCTTTTGAATTTATGTTGTTCTATGTTTACTTCGACACCATCAACCATTTCTAAAAACAATGGTCTTTCATGTAATAAATATTGTTCGAGATCAGGAAAGAATCTTAAAATAGTATCCCTTAATCTTTGGTGAATCTCTTTCATCGTATTTTTATCCTTGATATCCTCTACATTAGCCGCAGTAAAGAATGTCATTAATGATTTTCCTTCAGGTGCAACTTCTGGAGATAAATTAGAAGGAATAAAGCCAAATGCTAAAGGGCTATCAAAGAAGATTATACCATTTATATCACTAATTGGTTTTGATAAGCAAAAGTCTATTGAAACGCCAGCAGTTGGTCTTAGAGATTTACATTTTTCAATGATTTTTTTTTCGCATAAAGTCTCATCTAATACGGTAAATAATTGTTGAATAGGAATGGTTGAAATTATTGTTTTCCCATGGATTAGTTTATCCTTAGTGGAAACACCAATTGCTGTTGAATCCTCTACAATAATCTTACTCACCTCCTCATTCAGTTTAATTTCTCCACCATTATCTTTAATTTTGTTTAGGAAGGCATTAAAAATTGAAGTCCAACCTCCCTTCGGGTAATAAACACTTCCCAATTCCAAGACTCTACTAAAATTATGTAATAATTCTCCCGCTGAAGATCTATCTGGAAAGGGATTTACTTGAATTGCAGAACTTGCCATTATTAAAAATTTTTGAAGCGAGGGAACAATGTTTTCTTGATCAAACCATTGTAGCAACGATAGATCGTATAGTTTTTCGAAATCTTCAACACTCATCTTTTTTATTTTAATCATAAATTTCAATGTTTTAATCGTTGGAACCAATTGACTTTTTATTACTGCCATAATTCCACCGGAAGGAAAGATCGTTTTTGTTCCATCGTCTAAAAACGCCCATGAAGTTCCTGGTTTTATGAAATTAATTGTTTTATTAATTTCATTTAAAGAAGCTCCCAGAGCGCTTATTGGGCCAAATCTTACGGGATGAGGGCCAAAATCTAGCTTAAAACCATTAACATCAACGACTCTTGCTCTGCCGCCTATCTCTTTAGCTTTTTCCAGCACTAATACTTTCCCGTGCTGAGATAATAATGCACCTATATGCAAACCGGCTATTCCTGCCCCAATTACGATATAATCATATTTTTCAATCATAATAATCCTTATATATTAAATCTAACATTATTTTAATTTGTAATATATCTAATTAAATCTTAAAAATTTATAGTAGTTATGGATGTAAAAGATACAATTTATTTTATTACAGGTAATAACTACAAATTTAACGAAATTGAAAAAATGTTTCAAAAAGAGAAGATATCTTACATGTTAAGGCAAAATACGATTGATACAACAGAAATCCAAGCGACAAGTATTAAAGAAGTAGCTCTTTTTAAGCTAAACAGCGTAAAAGGAAAGCTTAACAACTCCTATTTTATTGAAGACGCTGGTTTTTTTATAGATGTTCCTCTTAACGGTTTTCCTGGCGTTTATTCTAAATTCGTATTAAATACAATTGGAAACAGAGGAATTCTAAAACTTATTGATAATTTTAAAAATACTAAAGCTCATTTTGAAACAGTCATCGCTCTTTACTTTCAACCAATGAATAAAACGTTCTTATTTGAAGGGACAATCGAAGGAAAAGTCTCAGAAACAATTAGAGGTACTAACGGCTTTGGTTTTGATCCCATCTTTATCCCTAATGAAATCCCATCAAATACATTTGCAGAATTAACTACTGACGAAAAGAATAGTATTTCGCACCGCGGAAAAGCTTGGAAAAGATTGATTGAATTTATAAAAGAAAATCAATAACAATTCAAAACGTCTGGCGGAAGATATCCATTACAGATTGTCTACTTAATTTTATTAAGACTAGGTACATCC
The DNA here is from genome assembly GCA_018238625.1 of Promethearchaeota archaeon. Taxonomy (GTDB): domain Archaea; phylum Asgardarchaeota; class Lokiarchaeia; order Sigyniarchaeales; family SOKP01; genus SOKP01. The sequence continues at coordinate 71,046 of JABCSY010000004.1, read as the reverse complement.
CTAGTACCCCAAATGTAATTGAAAGGGTAAAAACCCTTACTACAACATCCACAGGAATTGCAAATACAATAGGCATCTCAGTCATGAGACCTAAATTTGTCTCCATTAAATAAGCGCAATAAGTCCCTATTAATGTCCCCATAGTTCCGCTGCTTAACATTATGATGAAACTTTCAATCAAGAACAAGTTCCTTACGTCTTTAGCTTTCATGCCAAGCGATCTCAGAATGCCGATTTCAAACTTCCGCTCAGAAATAATTGCGTACATCGTGGAGATTAACCCAAATATGGCGATTACTATAGCAAACCATAAAACTATTTCCATTAGACTACTTTGTCTTTCAAACATATCTTGCATAAAATTAATTTTAGTTATTGCATCATCAAGAAAATAATCTTTATCAGAGGATAGGTTTTGTATTTCTTCTTTTGTAGTTTCGATATTTTCTTCGGAATCGTCTAATAATTTGATGAAGACTTTATCCACAATCATATTTGAGCCCCCAGGATCCTCAACATCCATTAAACGCATGTAATTATCTAAAGAGACCATTATACCTCCACCCGCTGCCATAGCTTTAGAGCTTTTAAAGTTTGTAAAACCGGGCATCCCTCCCGAGATTCCTACTACGCGGAAAAGCGTAATATTTCCTGGATCGTTGGCAATTTGAGGGTTGGTGAATGTTAATCGTATGTATTCTCCAACTTCGTTTATTCCAAGAACGCTAGCGAGAGAATTTGCAATTATGCAGGTGTTGTTATAATCAAAAATTTGACTAAATGAATAATTAAAACCACTCTCCGGGCTACTCCAAATCATAAGATCTTTATCCATTAAACTGTAATAATCATCTTCAATACCGATAAACCCAACTTCATTTTCGTCGAAGTTAGCAATGTCGGCAGCTTTTACCTGATATTTTGTTTCTGCTTGAGCGGAATAAAATTCAAAAATGTTTATGAACGCGTCATTGATAGAATCTTCATCAAAACTTGGACCACTATCGCCGAAGTCAAATAATACTGACATAATTGCTGTAATATCAAACATATTGTATAATATTAACGCTGTTTGGTCTATTCCTTGAATAGTCTTGAGATCTTGGACCATATCTAAGGTAACTGCGTCAACATTAGATTCTAAACCTTGGTTAATTAAAACCAAATCGGAACCATACTGAAATCTTAAATTTAACGACATATTTTTTGATTCCATTTCTGTAACACTAGTAATAAAAAAAATAAAAGAAAAACTAATCGCAAACATTACAATTGTGCTTGTATTACGCCTTCTGTTTCTTTTTAGAGAGATTTTAATAATATTTGCATACTTTTTAATTAAAGGAGTGATTGCTCCAATAAGTAAACTCTGAATAAATGGTATAATTCCCACCGAAGCGAATACCAACCCAAGTAATATAGCTGCAATAAGTCCAATAAACAATCCAGCTATTAACATAAAATTTCCTGTTACAAAAACGCTTGGTAGTAAAATAAAAACAAGCATGCCGATTGTAGCGAGAGAGCTTCCAATTAGAAAACTCCTAACATTCATACTTCCTTCCTTTTTTACTTCCCATCCTTGTTCTTTTTTGTGAAATGGTGTAATCGATTTTATAATATCAATTTTTGCAGTTTTAAAAGCTGGTAACATCGAGACAACTAAAGAAACAATGGATCCTATTGAAAAAGCCAAAATAATTGTCGAAGGTTGGATTACATACTCCATATTTTGAATTGGAAAATTCATTGCAATGAATAAATAGTCTACAATTGGGGGGGTAAATATTACACCTATAATAATTCCTAAGATAGCCCCTACAACTCCTATTGATACGCCTTCAAAGACAACCATTTTAATGGGGAATGACTTTTTTCCTCCCACAACTCTTAAAATGCCATATTCTCTCACCCTTTCTTCAGTAGAAGTGGAAAGAATTGAGTTTATTAAAATCGCCGTAATGAGCATAGATATACCAGTAATAAACCAGAAGATAATAGTCATCCCAATTAACATAAATTGCTGGGTACTCAATTCTTGTAATTTTGGCATTGACACAGAATAGATGTTTGGGTCCAATCTCTGTTGAATTCGAGTTCCTATCACTCTTATTTTCCTTTTTGTAAGATCTATATCGCTAACATCGTATATTGACTGTGGGTTTTCAAGAATTCCCATAACTAAATTAATTTCTCCTTCTCTTTGTAAAAACAATTGGGCTTGTTGTAAATTAATGATTATTAAAGCGTTTTCAAAGTCTGTAAATTTTAAATCTTGCTTGCAGATTGCGACAACTTCGACATCCAAATTATATTGTTGGTAATCTAAATGTATCAAATCCCCTAAACTAACGTTTAGTAATTCTGCTACAGTCCATAAGATAACACATTCTCCCATTCCGGGTTCGCCAGTATAAATCCCTCCGGTTTCTGTGCCATTTTGATTAACTAAATTTAGATTTCCCATATCACCATTATTAGCTTCTTGATCAAAGTTAATTCCGTAGATTTGTAAGGTACCATTTGAATCTGTTTTATCAGAAGAGACTTTTACAAGCATCATTATCCTTGGAAAAAATTCTTCTACACCTTCAATATCTTTCAATTCGTTATCTATGATGGTTTCATCAAAGAAAGGGTCAAATGTTAAGTCAGTTTTCATTGTTCGTGAAATCATTACGTCCGAGCTTCCTGTTGTGCTTGTAATTAATCCCATATAATTAAAAGACATCGTATTGTTTACCATCCCTATTGCAGTTAAAAGAATTATGGAAACAGTGATGCCTCCTATGCCGAACAATGCTTTTGCGCGATCTCTTTTAATATTAAGCCAAACCTGTCTTAAAAATTGTAACCTTATTTTTAATCTAATCCTATACAAATAATTTTGCAAACTCAATTTTTCCAGCTTTAATTAGTTTAATTTAACTTAAGGGCCTAATATGCTAAATCTTTTATTTTTAAATTCGTATTTTCTTAGAAGTTTACCTTCTTTATTTAAAATATCTTTAATCTCTTCTTTTTCACGCTTTATTAACCGAACGCCTTGGCATTTTTTGTTTTTACAATAATAATCATCGCTCGGTTCGTCTTTAAAGTACCACTTTCCGCAATTCATACAATTGTATGCTACATAAATTTGATCGTGTTCGCATACTGGACATATAATGTTGAATTTATCAGATTCATACCATGATCTACAATACTTGCAGTGAAGAATTAATGGTCTTTGTTGTTCGTCTTTAGTTTCTATTAACTCTATCCTTTTGATTATTTGATCTTTATCAATATGTTTTAACCTTAATTTCTCTACATTTGAATTTTTACGATTTTTATTCCAAACCTTACCCCTTTTCTCAGCAATAAAATATGATACTATACCAATAGCTAAGACACTTACGATTATTAATAACCATACCCCCCATGTGCGCAGATCTATAAATCCATTTTCTACTACGACAGATATAGAGGATTCGCCTCTATTACCTTCTTTATCAAATACTACAACTTTTATATCGTACCGTCCGTCTCGGTATAGCGTTGTATCCCATTGGAATGTTAAAACGCCTGTTGTTTGATCGTAATTAAGTAAAGTCCTATCAACAATTTGGTTGTTAATATATATGTACATCCTTGAGTTGTCTAATTCCACATCATCGGTGATATTTGCTTCCAATGTAAAAATTGCACTAACCAATTCGTCATTTGAGGGGCTAAGAATCTCGATATTAGGAGTAACAAAATCTGTTGACTTGTCATAACCGATATATATATTTGATAACAACCATCCATGCCCAAGTCCAGTAGTAATATCATTGGTAGACAAAGTAAACATAATTATTACATCTTCGTCAGAAAATTGCGAAATATCTAACGATTCATTTCCAGAAAGAATCTCGCTATCGAAGAAATATTCTTTAAGAATTACCCAACTTTCACCAAAATTCTTTGATATCGAAACTGTACATTTATCGAGTTCGTCAAGTTCTAAAAAGAATTCATTTTGTAAAGAAATATCAAAATAATACTCTAAATAAACTTTATATTCACTTCCAACATGTACGGGGTGAGTAATTAGTTTAATATCCCAATTCGTCTCGTAACCTTGATTAAGGCTACCAAAACTTTGACCTAAACCTCCATAAATATATGATTGTGTAAAACGAGAAGTAATGTGCCACGTGTTGTCTCCCTTTAACCACGATGTCAATTCTTTTTGGATGGGGTCCCCCACAACATAATACTCTGATAGTGATTCACTTGAGAATTCGTATCCAATCATTTTATCATTTCGATTTACATTAAATTCAAATACATTAGGGTTTTGAAAACTAAATATTGAATTATCTTGGTTATAATAAATAGTAGAATTTTGAAATTTTCCATCAAATACATGAAATTTGAAAGAAAGATCAGAAAGATCACCAATAACTAATGATTTAACAAATAGAACCCCGCGATTTCCGGTAGAATTGGAACTAACATTCCAAGCTCCAAATAAATTTATCATAGTGTAATTATTATTGTCAATCTCAAGGTATACAAATTCGGGATAATTTCCATCAGAATCGTAATATCTACAAGAGAATGTAAAGCCGTCGTATTTAAAACCTCGAGTCACAAGTAGGTTCTCCTCCAGAACAAAATCAATTTCGGGGGAATAAAGGTTAGTATGGTTTTCTAAAGAAAAATAGTCCAACATTAGTCCTTTGTAATTAATATGATCAAACTCATCGTCTAATAATGCGAGGAATCTAAATTGTACATAATTACCAATATATTGCGTGATATTTATTTCTTCGAGGAACCAATCTCTTTCTTCATTTGTGTAGGTTTTTAAAGTAATCCAACCAGTCCAATTTGGATTGATTTGTAAATACATAAAATCTCCAGAATTTATACTTGTTCTTAAACCAAACTTAGCAAAAACTTGAGTAAAATTCTCATTAACCCGAGTTATGTTAAATAAAGGACTTCTTAAAGAACCGTTTGGAAAAGGGTTTGTAATAAGATATGGTTGATAAGTGTAATTGGAAGGATAATTATGTTCTCTACCAAAATACATTGCTGACCACTCCTCAGAATATAAACGGGAACGATTATCTATTTGATTGGACTGCGTTAACAAACCCCAACCAGTTCCATTATACATCCAACCGCCATAGCCTTCGTTAAAATCGTGAGCGTAAGGAAATGTTTCGCTATCAGTTGGAAATTCAATTGTAATATTTAATTCTCCAGATTGGGGATACCTCGCTTGGTGTAAACCATCACTAGCTGTAAAATAATAGTGGTATGTATCGGGAGTAGAAAATTTTACCAAATCGCTTATAAAAATAGCTCCATTAGTATAATTACTGTCCAGTTCGTTTAATTGAAATAAACTATAACTTTTTGAAGTTTCAACAATATGTAAGAGCACTTCTTGTGGAGGTACGTTTAAAATATCACTATCAAAATATTCTATGTAAAACCTATAATTATCAATAGTATAGTTTTTTGCAGGATCATTTCCATAAAACTCTTGAACGCTAATGACAGTAGCATTTTTCGTTCCACCAAAATAAGTAATTTCGGGGACTTTTAATTCAGGAACGAAATAGTTTTTAACATTTGAGATGTTTAATGTGAAACTACTTTTACCTTCGATCGCTTTCACAATAACAACGCATTCTGTTTGGTTATATTTCGGTGTGAAATAAAACGAATCGAAATCTCCATACCATTTTTGTGTTGATTGCAATAATATGGGTTCACCATATTGATTAGACTCGTTCGAGAACAAGAATAAATCCAAATCAGCATTGTCGTCTACACCCGTTAAATTAAATAGATATTGGATATCTTCTTGGAGCGTAATTTTTCTGGCAAAAACATGATTACCAAGAGGATCTTGTTCCGAATTAATTAAATTGTTAATTACAGTTTGATTTACCACAATCTTTTTTGTTAACGCATCAATAGCGGCTTGTATGTTTAACCTTCCGTATCCTTCATGTTCATCTTTTAAATTATTTAACAATCCAGTATATCTCGATGGGGAGTAATCACTTTCATCAATTTCTGTTTTGAGATCGTCTTCTCTTTCAAGATTCGTTTCTGAAGCGGTCATTAATAAAATCGCTTTTAGTATTTTTACCCACTTCGATAAATCCTGATTATTCCAATCCGTCCAACTACCCCATTTTGCGTCGATTAATAAATTAATTGCTGCTGAAACAATCGCAGTGGAAATTGATGTGCCATATGATGCAGTAGATTCATCCGATTTTACACCTGCGCTTATTAATGAGCGGTGCCCCGGTAAACTACTACCTCCAGGCGCAACTATGTCTGGTTTTAGAACGTTATTCCCTACATCCCGCCCCATACTACTATAAGATGTTATTTGATCCTTATCATTGATTGCCCCAACGACAATCGAGTTTTTATTCATACCTAACTTATTAAAAGGTTCTGAACCTTCAATCCCTTTATTTCCCGCGGCAATTACCACTAAAATATGGTTTTCAATTACCTCATCAATTACAGCGTTAATAGCGGAAACATCCTCTCCTAAAGTTCCAATACTTAAACAAACACTAACGATATGATGTTGCGTACGATTTTGAATTACGCTTGCCATCGCTGATATTAAATCAGACACATACCCTTTTCCTGTTTGGTTTACGATCTTATATGCCAGTATATTAGTTGCGTTAGCTATTCCTGTAAAATGATTGAAATGTTCAGTATACGATTCTGGAAAGAATGAAACAGATGAATTGAACGAAAACAAAGGAATAGAATTAGTTTTTTTGTGATACTTTATGTACAAATCGTAAATTCCTCGTTCGGTTTGAGGAACACTATGAAAAAATGAATAGTATTGATTAGGATTTTGAATGTGAGATGAGTTTACTAAACTAGAATTAAGATATAACTCAAACCAAAATCCATCTATCTCATTTAACTGAAAATTACTTGTGGAATTTATTGCGATAATCGAATCTGATTTTGATATATTAGTGGAAAAGATTTTTAATGAATAGTTTTTAGAAGGCAAATATTCGTCAAAAAGATCTAAATGAGAATAATTGCCGTATAAATTCACTATTGAAGGACTATTAGAATTATAAGTTGAAGTACCAGTGCCCGCTATAACTGAAGATATGAATGTACCATGACCGTTATAATCTGTCATCGGATCTTGACTAATAAAATTCTGCCAACCTATAATTCTGCCTTGTAAAAAGTCATGGTTAAGATTTACACCACTATCCAAAACAGCAATAGAAGAATCTGTATTTCCTTTATAACCATTTATGTACCATGTTGAATTTACTGATTGGGTTTGAATGCTTGCATAATTCATTTGAACTTCAATAATTTCATCAGTTTCTACATTTATATCTGGAAACTCGCTTTTATATGTGGAAATGTTTTCTATAGGAATTACTCCTGCGAACCCCGAAAAGTTATTAAACAAGGAATTCCATTCTTCGTTTTCTTTAAAATTTCCTCCATAAAATTCAAACCTAGTTTTAGCATTAGCATCAAATGTGGATTCATTAAAAAAAACGATTACAGATTTTTTACCATTATTTGAACTATGTAGATAGTCAACACTCTCTTGTTTTCCAAAATTTAATTTATATGGAATTATTAAATTAAAAATGAAACTCGTTCCTACAGTTGAACCTATGATAAGAAATAAAATAAGTGTGAATTTAATTAGTTTCTTCAGCTAATAGATTCACCTCCATTTTCTTTTTCTATAATTTCTTCACTCTGAATCTTAGAAATTGAATTAAATCTATCTCTTAAAGTATTCTCAATTTGTAAAACAATGCTGCTACCAGAAACTTTGAAAAGCATTAACTCGTTCCGTTGAAGTTCGTACTTTTTAGCTTTATATTTTTTTGTTTTCCAAAGGAAAATGGTTAAAACTGTTAAAGAAATTAACATTGGACCTAAAACAAAAAATGTTTGAATTACTCCTGGAATTACTACTTTAATTTCAACTAAATTAGATGTGTCCTCGAGCTTCAGTAGGTAATAATATTCAATTCCAGCGGGTTTTAACTTTAATAAGACTTGAGATATAGCTTGAATTTTATATGAAAAGGTTATATTCTCTCCTGGTTGCAAACACGAGATCGTGTTAATAAGACTACCACTTATTAAGTTGAAGTCAATTTCTGTGAAACTAATGATGTCATTAATGCTTATATTTTTAGCACAAATTGTTCCAACATTTTTAACATTAAGCTCAACCGTTATAATGTCCCCAATTTCAACTTGGTTCTTATCAACTGATTTAATAATTGAAAAATTAATTCTCCCTAATATTAATGGTTTTGAGGAAGCAATTTGAATTAAACTTTTTTCTAAATTCTCCACATAATTAATGGAAGGATAAAAATACCCTTTCCAATCGCGTTTAATTAGAGTTATGTTAAAGGCTTTAACTATATTATACCCTAACTCCGCTATATTTAAAGTTTCATTATCAATTCGTACTAAATCCCCAAACTGATCGTTCATTGAAATAGTTAAGTTTTGAATGTTGAATCCTTCAAGACCGTTGTTTTTAACATAAATGGACAAGTTCAGTTCTTCTCCTATAGATGGTGTAAGATTCGAAGCATTAAAATGAATTTCTATTGTTTTAATATAGGGAAATCGAGTTAGATAATCAATGGGAGCGGAAAAGCAGACGTGATTAGAATTAGATTCTAAAATAGTTGAATTTAAATTTTGGACATGTTCTAGGGTGCTATAACTAATATTTGTACTGCTAATTACTGCAGTATTTGGAATGTAAAAAGAAAAACTTACTTGTTTTTCCGTATAAGGAGCAAGTTCAGCTACATTGTATTTTAAGAAATTTTCTTCAATAGTAAAGTTGATTGGATCGTAAATTATTCCTGGAATTAATATTGAAATGTTAATATTTTTGGCAAAATCAGAACCTATGTTTTTAAAAACTAATGTAAGGTTATTAATATCTCCCACTTTTGTGCTATAACTAGTCAAATAAGAATAGGAAACGATCGAAGCCATATTGTCAGTGCTTAAAGATATCGAATTCGAGTTTCTTATGTACTCAATTTTCCCGCTTAACGAAGAATAGATGACTCTCGATCCTAAAACCTTATATTCATTAATATCCCTATAATAAAGTTCTACATCTAAATCATTAATTGAAATATTGAAAAGACTTGTACTAATACCCTTTATTTTTATTATGATTGTATGATTATCTCTCGCTGTAGGATCAAACAACCATTCTAATGTTCCTTGATTTTTTATAAATGAAAATGTTGAAGTATTATTAACCGTTGACGTCAAATACGCGGAAATACTTTGAAATTCTTCAGTAGAAAAATTAAAAACTTCAAATTCCAAAACATTACTAGGATCGGTGAAGTTGATTACTATTGAAACTCTATCTAGAGAATTATTAATTAAATCTATATTTGTCGTATTCTGAAAAAGAACTTGAATCTCAATTTCATGTTGATCTACATATTTTTCTTCTGATTCGACAATCCAGTCTTCATCGTCGTTAGTTAATGCCATTTGAGGCGAAGTCTCTTCGATCGAAACGCCTGAAATTATTGAGGGTAGTTCTGGAAATGTTTCTTTAATCGTGAAATTGTACATGTAAAATTGAGAAAAAGTGTCAAAACTTTCGATGGAAAGATTATCAAATGTATACGAAATTATCTCATTTGGCTCTAATCTCCAATTATCATCGTTCCAAATACTATCATCATTAGTGAAAGTTTCTTTTAGAGAATCTGAAGGCAATCCTATTGTTTCTAAAGAAGATATCAATTGTGGATTGCCAATTGCTATTAGATCAATCACATGATTCATATTTTCGTTATATGGTAAAAGGTTAGAGAAATTACTAAAGTTTGGATAATAAGTATCGATTAAACCAGCTCCCGTGGTATCAAAATAAAACAATCGAGGGTCCTCGTCAAAATTAAAGAAATCTTCTAAGGAATCATATTGACCGGAATATTCAACTCTTGCCACCTCCCAAATAGCATCTTTAAGGTCTTCGTCAAGGCCTAAAAATACACCAACCGGACCTACAATTATTGAAAATACGTCGTCCAATTCTATCGGAATGGGAGTAGGAACGCCCCACGCGGTTTCGTTTCCTACATTTTTTGCCGTTATATTAAAAGAAAAAGTATTATAAACTCCAAATGATGCGTTTTCCCCAATTAAATCTTTAGTAATAAGTAAATTTGGTTCTGAATTCGAAACTTTATATGTAATCACAAAATCTTCGATAGGGTTCAATATTCCTGTAGGAATCCCGGGTAAACCTTGCCATCCCAGTTGATGTAAAAAATTTATATAGTCCGTAGGGTCATTTAAATTTACAGGTTTGACATAATTATGTTTAAATCCTTTTTCATCCACCCAAATTAATTCAAATGAATAATCCTTTAATGATTGAATGTCGAAATCAACATCCGCATAGAACGACAATAAAGCTATTTGTTCTAACAAAAAATCGTAAAAGGTGAAATATTTAGGTGTTTCATCTACTATTTCAGTGCAAAAAATATTAATATCTATTTCGCTCATAAAGGCTCCCGTTAATGCTATAAATATTTTTTGACTTGGTTGAAGTGGTTCTCCTTGATAACCTAAAGCATCCCATAGATTAAATTTATACTCATTTTCTCCAACATTTTTAATACCCTCACTTAAACCCTCGTATTGCACCATTAAACTTGTGTAATGGGATTCGTTTGACAAAGTTAAACCGCTAAACATATCACCAAAACCTTCAGAATCTTCTTGAGTAGTTTGATTTAAATCTAAAAAATCTGAAAAGTTACCAAATAAAGACGGATAATCAACTAAAATACTTGAAAACTGCTCGAATATATTATCAACCTCAAGATTTTCTAAATACCCTAAATCGAGAGAATTGATGTTAAAATTAACTTGATCTATTGATTCGGTTATATCTTTATCTAATAAATCCAAAGAATTTACTAAAAGAAATGTCGAGGATAAATGCTGATTATTTATGTATTCTTCAGATGTTAAGCGATCAACATCTAACGCTTTCCAATACCCGTCCATAGGAAGATTTGTAGTGATTTCGCGAAAATAAACGTCCCAATTAGGATAATAACCAACAAAGGGAAAAAGATATGGGTTAGATGCGTTAATCATGATAAGGTCAATTTCAAACTTTCTTTTTATGATTTCGAGAGCTCTCTCTGCCCTTAATTTAGCGTTATCTTCGTTTACTTCTTCGTCGTAATAAAGGAATCCAGAAAAACTGTTGAAAGTCATTTCATATTGCCTATAAAAACCATCTTCGTTAAGAACGCGTGGAAAAATTTCAGGCGTAATTCCATTCGATACACTAAAGAGAACATTGCATTTATAAAAAGCAGGATCCCTAGTATCAAAGCGGGGCAATATACTTGTATCGTTAGTAAAAAGGGACTGTTTTATGACGGACTTGTTACCCGCGACAAATACATTAATCTGTTCAGCATAAAGATCTGTTCCTGCAATGTCAGATGGATTTAGCAAATCCCATTTAAAAGTATCGTCGTTTTCTACCCCCAAAGCAATGATTTCTTTCTTAAAATTTATATAAAGGGGAGTAGAAAGAAAACTCAGAATTAATACAAAAACTATTATTTTATTAAATCTTCTCAAGTTTTTTCTAATCCTCCTTACATTGTTTCTCTGTAAATATCAACAATTTTCTTGTTTCGGGATTTTCTTAGTAATATTTTTAACCCAAATAAAGTGAATATAATTGAAATCGTGAAAATTGAAACCATGTCTGATAACGGAAAAGTGAGAATATTTGGCAAATCGCTCATTAAATTCATTGATGTAGTTAATAATAATCCGGTCGTCCATCCCACAATGACGCCTACTGTTCCACTACTCAACATTATAATTAACGATTCGATAGTAAACAGCTTAGTTATTTCCTTTCCTTTCAGCCCAAGCGTTCGAATTATCCCAATCTCCTTTTTCCTTTCTATGATTGTAGAATATGAAGATGAGAGCAATCCAAAAAGGCATATAACTATCGTTGCATCTAAGGTTATCGTAAAAAATACATCTATAATCGTAAAAAATAGTTGTTGTTGTGTAACCGCTTGCTGTAAGCTAATAACATCAAAATCATAATTTTGCTCGTTCTCTATTTCTAATTGGTTTTTAATTGAAAAAAGTTGAGTATCTAAGTTGAGTTTAATAAATACTTTATCTAAATACGGGATAGGAGGGATATCCATAATATTCATGTAAACATCTTGTGAAATCATAACTCCTCCCATATGTGCCGATGCGCTTGATCTGCCAAATTCCGCAAAGAAACCTGGCATAACGGCTGCTATACCAACTACTTTAAATGGATATATCTCAGATTCGTCGCCGCGTTGAATTACCATTCGTACAATATCGTCTAGATGCATATCTAAACTCACAGAAATGCCCTCGGAAATAATACATGTAAATGCCTCTTGTTCCTCAAAAAGTTGTTCAAAAGACGATAAAAGATCACCTTGGGTAAATTCTATATATTCCGTCTTAATTGTAGAAGGATATACTTCATCAATTCCTATTAAACTAATTTCATGAGCGGTTAAACCTGCGTAATCTCCAATTTCTGCCGTGAATTCTTTACCTTCTTCTGAATAAATTTGCGTTAAATGGAAAGGACTTGCAATTACTGTAGATACTCTTTCTATTCCCTCTATTGTTAATAATTCAAATTTAAAGTCGCTTGTTAAGATTCTAGTTGGATCTACAGAATACCCATTATCTTGACTGCTTTTAAGCTCGTTAATTGAAATACTTGCTAAGTCACCACCCAAACCTCCAAAAATAAAATCATCTACTTCTTCCAGTTCGTACCAACCTTGCGTTTCTATCACTAAATCAGCACCATAGCGAAGATTTGCGCTAAGCACTGTTTCATTCGACAAAAAACTAAAAGCTCCTGCCGTAAATATCACGAAAGAAAAAGTAAAAGCAAAAGTAACAATTGTGCTCGAATTTCTCCTTGCATATCTAAATATGAATATTTTATACACAGGTGCTAGTTTTTTATTAAATATGCGAAAAAACTCAATAAAAAATCTTAAAATCAAAGGTAATAATCCTAGTCCTGCTAGTGTCATTCCGACTAAAAATACTATAAGGAGTGCTATTAATACACCTGACATTAGTGCAACATCTCCAGTTGTTAATATTCTTGGAATAACGAAAAGAACAAAAGCACCGTTAGCAGCTAATATAACCCCAACTATTATTAATTTATAATTTACAGCAGCTTTTTTTCGAAGCTTATATAACTCATCTTCCTTACGATAGGGATGAATTGACTCAATTAATTGAAGTTTCATTACTTTTAACGCCGGAGAGATGCTTACTATAAGCCCTACACTTACTCCTATAATATATGAGAATAATATTGACCAAAATGTTATAGAAAACGATAAGTTGCCTGCCAAACCAGGTATGGATTCTGCCACTACGGCTCCCGCGATAGGGAGCACTACGTATTGAGTTGCCAGTTGGGCAAAAAAAATACCTAATATCGTACCCAAATTACATAAAATCATTCCTTGAACTAAGACTATTATTAGATTATATTTCTTAGTAGCACCTAAGGTTCTAAAGATTCCGAACTCTCTTATTCGTTCTTCCACAGAAGTTTTAAGTATTCCGTTGATTAAAACTCCTGATATCAACATCGATATCATCGATACAAAGACAAAGATTATCGTGATTCCTACGCTCAAATATTCTGAAAAGCCTAATACGTTTAATTTGGGTAGATCGATGTTATATTCATTAATTCCGATTAAAAATTGGATTTCACCAGCTAGATCTTTCACTACGTTTTCAGAACCATCAATATCTCTTGCGTCATATAAGTTTAGACCTTTTTTTAATGTAAGAATTAATTCATTACATTTTCCATTAAGCGTTTCATTTCCAAAAAGATCATAGAGCGTGTTGATATCAACAACAATTAACGGTCTATTTGCATAACCTATTGGCCATTTTAATTGAAAATCAAAAATTCTATCTATCGTAAAATTTCTAACTCTATGAAAATATTTATCACCGTGCCACAAACCCATCCTTATTTCAATTGAATCGTTTTCGGCGTATTTAATATCATCGTTGAAACCATAGTAAATAGCGCAGTGATATAAGGGTAGACTCGATAAATCTAACAATTCGTTTAAACCGGGTTTAACAAAACTACCAAATGTTAGTTTGTTTTCCAAAGTTAAATTTATTCCTGAGATAGACACTCCTTTTCTTTCGTTTATCAATTCTTGAGTTTCGAACCCTTTTGAAACGTTTACATTACCCCATAAACTCATTCTTGGTATGAAACCTCCAATTTCATCCATATCGTTTTGTATTGTTTCTACTATTGGTTGATAATCAAAATAGTTAGAACGATTATCGGGTTCACCATTGTAATGTCTTACGCGGATATTAAAGTCCTGTTGACCCGCGTCTATACTAAGGTAATCAATAAATGTTACTGAAATAGAATCAGATAAAAAAAGAACTAACGCTAAAAGTCCCACAGAAATCATTACCCCAGTTATACCTAATGAGGTTCTAACTTTGTGGCGTGAAAGGTCTTTAAATGCGTATTTAAATACTAATTTAATATTAGTCATTTGAACTAAAAGTTTTCTTTATTTACATTAAATATTAACAAAGATGAATTCATTTAAGTTAGAAGCAATTTATCTCCTGTAATATTTCCGTTAATATTATTTTCTTTTAATAATTCTACTAAAATATCGTTAAAATGCTCTGGTAAGTTCATAATAATTGGATTTGGAACAGAACTTTTAATATCACTTACTTTAATCTGATTTTTCCCTTGGTTCGCAAATAAAAATCTAAAAATCATATTTTTACATTTTTCTTTATTTATTTCGGCTTCTTGTTTTCTTCTTATTTGCATGGCTTCCGTTTCTTTTAAGCCTCCTATTTTCCCTTCATGGGTTAACTTTCCATCTCTCATGTGATAAACTTTAGAAGCGAATTCAGAAACCGCAGCATCGTGAGATACCGATATAAATGTTGCTCCTTTTTTATTTAGATCTCTTATAAGGTTCAAAATCATAATTCCGGTTTTGGAGTCTAAGTCACCGGTCGGTTCGTCGAGAATTACTATGGCTGGGTCGTTGGCAAATGCTCTTGCAATTGCTACTCGTTGTTGTTCCCCACCACTTAGTTCTGAAGGAGAATGATGTGAACGCTCTTCTAAACCAACAAGATTTAATAAATCCAAAGCTTTCTTTCTCTTTCCTCGTTTACTTAGTTTCCCTGAAAAATGTAAAGGAACCATTACATTTTCTAAAGATGTCATTTGAGGTAATAAATTATAAAATTGAAAAACAAATCCTATGCGTTCTCTTCTTATTTCTGCTAAATCATTGTCATTTAGCATAGAAATATTACGACCTTCTAAAAAGATTTTTCCTCTCGTAGGGGTGTCAAGACCACCACAAAGATTCAAGAGCGTTGTCTTACCACTCCCAGAAGGACCCATAATGTCTATGAAATCCCCTTTATCTATCGTTAAATCCACGCCTCGTAGAGCTGCAACGGCTGTAGTCCCTAGCAAATAAGTCTTGTGGAGGTTTTCAACAACAATAAGATGCTCGTAATCTTTCCCGACCTCTTTTTGTTGTTTTAGTTCTGTTTTTACTTGTTTTCTTTCCTGACGAGATAACGAGAGTGTTTCTATTTTTTGTTCTTTGATAGAATCCTTTTGCTTCTTAATTTGCCACTTCTTAAAATCTTTATTTACTTTACCTTTCCATATTGCTAATTTTCCCGTTTCTTCTTCGTAATCTTCCATTTCAGGAGTCTTTTTTATGATTCTTGATTCAGACATTAAGGTTAACCCGTTAAAATTAAAATATTTAGATTTGAAAATTATAACTAAAAA
This sequence comes from Promethearchaeota archaeon, assembly GCA_018238625.1. Lineage (GTDB taxonomy): Archaea > Asgardarchaeota > Lokiarchaeia > Sigyniarchaeales > SOKP01 > SOKP01. The sequence continues at coordinate 55,061 of JABCSY010000004.1, read as the reverse complement.
TAATCTTAATATGTAATTAAATAAATTTTATTGTTGTAAGAAAAAAAAGCATAAAAAAGCTTTAAACATTAAGATTCTAATTTATTCGAATATCAAGACTTCTTTCAATTCTTTTCCTATCTATTTTAAAACTATAAAGTAATATAGGATATTTATTAAACACAGAAGTCACTTCGACTGTAAATATTTTAGTACTTTTAAACTGAGATCTTTTTCAGCATCTTTTATTCGTCTGAATTTTTCTGATCTCAAATTATCGGGAAGGTTTAACAATCTATTTTGTTTTTTATCTAAGATCTCAGGATTCTTCACGATCCAACGAGCGTCATTGTCTGGACCTAACTTTTCATATTCAAATTTAATTGTAGGCGTGATTTTGAATATATTTTGTAAGTATTCTAAGAGTTGGTTTTTGAACAAATTAGATGACCCCTCTATTAAAGCATCCCAATCATAGAAATAAGTGTTAATAATTTTTTGCTCAACGATTTCGAGGTTATTTCCAGAATCAATGTAAATAGCACCGCATATTGATTCAATAACATCGGCTAAAATTGAAGTGTCCCTAACTTTCTGTTTCTTTGATGAAATAATATATTTCCATAATTTTATTTCGGTAGCTACCTTTAAAAAGGTCTGGTTATCTTCTAAACATTGTTTTGTTTTAGTTAATCTGCCGGGATCATTTTCACCTGAATTATATATTTTCAAACTAAAGATCAATTTTATCACCGCATCTCCGAGAGTTTCTAAAATTTCATAATGACTTAAATTGTTTTCATTCCCATATAGAGGGGTAGTTAAGGCTTCAAGTAGTATTTCGCGGTTTTGAAATTGATAGTTGATAAGCTCTTGAAACAGTTTTAATTTGTCTTCTATAATAAGTTTGTCCATACCACTAAAATAAGTAAGGAAAAATTTAAAAATTTAGACAAGTCTAGTTTAATATGGAGCCGGAAAAAATAATTAAAACAATTTCAATAATTAAGGATATTGAGAAAAAAAACAGAGAAATGGAAGAATTTCTTTCAAACTTAACAATCACCTCACGAAATGATCTTCTCAAAGAGATAACCAACGATATTATTGAAAAAAATAGTATTATTAAAGAACATGGCTTTTCTAAAGAAAATCTTTGTGTTTCTGAAACGGAAAGCTCAGAACTTATTTCGATCAGTTCCATAATTGATAATCTCGTTTCCAATATCCAGAAAAATCCATCAAAAAAAGTTCTTTACTTGAGACTCTTTCTTGATAGATTTCACGATATCTCTGACCAAGATAAAAACGTACTTATTCAATCTGTCAAAGATGAGACCTCTGAAGGATTAAAAGAAAAAATGTTATCATTAATTACCGTATTCAAATTAGAAGTTTAAAATTAGGAAAAAATAGAAAGAAAAAATTAAATTCTTATCATTAAATCTAATCTAATGAAATTCTAACAAAAGTTTATTCATATTCAAATAATTTCATTAGAGTTAGAACGTTTTTAATCCCCTTAATTTTGATTCGGAAGGTAAGAATTTTCCAAATTATTGAGCCCGTCGAAACATCTTCCCCACCTAAAAGCTCTACAAAAAGTTGCATTTTTGCTTGCAATAATCCATCCCATCCAGCGTTCTTCTTTTTTATGTTTTCTTTTGGTTTGTTTTCGATGCTCTCTACATAAACTTTGCCTTTATCGATTACTAACAAAGCAGCGTATTTTCCATCTTTGGCGTTTAAGAGAATTTTAAGTTCGGAATCTTTAAAATCTTCTTTGAACTGCTCAATTGTATTTAAAACTTCGACCTCTTTAGCAACAACTTTAGCAAAACCTTTTAACCGTTTCTTTTTTTCTTCAGCCATTTTAATCAACTTTCAGCATTATTATCTTTAAAATCTATTAAAAAAATATTTCACTTAAATTAAATCTAATGTGAAAGTTAAAAATATCTTTTATCAATGAAAATTAAAATTTAAAACAAGGAAGAAGGAATTAATTGCGTATAATTGGTTCTCTCCGCAAAATTAATACCCGTTAGCATCGCCCACATCGAAGAATTCTTCAAATGCTTTCCTATCTTGAGCAGAAATCTTAGATTTTGTTACAGCTCTCTTTATCACTATTGGGGCTGCTTCTTTATCGTCGTGTTTTATCGTTTTAACTATATTATAATCGTTATTGTTTGGATCTATCTCGAATTCTTTCTCACACGCTTTGCAGAATAGTTTTTTGTTTTTAGGTATCAGGATGTTATCGCAATCTGGGCAAAACCTCATAGTTTCGTTGACCACCAAAATTTTATCTTTATAAATTTTACCTTTATTATTACTTGTTAGTATTATACAATAATCTTCTATCAATTAATTATTAAAATATTCTATATTTATAAATTTAATGGCGACCAATACTTGTTGCCGTATTTGAGTATTTAAATTTTATTTAAATTGGTTATGAGAAATTTGTTTGTGAAAGTATAAATTATCAGAAGTCGTATTTTTCTGAGTTAATAGTTTTTAATTTGCTAAAATATAAATTTAATTAAAAAGTAATATTAAATTTCCTCAGCATTAACAAGTTTTAGATGAGATTTATAAGATGATTGAAATGGAAAAAAAAATTCTAATAGTAGGACATCGTGGTGCAAGCTCGATTTCACCCGAAAATACGCTAAAAGCCTTTCAAAAAGCTATTGAATTAAAAGCCGATTATGTGGAGTTTGATGTCCAAGAAACACGAGATGGAAATATAGTAGTTACACATGATGAAGACATTAAAAGAATAACTGGTAAAGATGGATTACTAAAAGATATGACTCTGAAGGAATTGAGAAAACTAAACTTTGGAGAGGGGGAACAAATTCCAACTTTGCAAGAATTAGTTGAGCTGACAAAAAATAAGATTGGTTTAAATTGCGAAATTAAAGTAGAAGGAATTACAGAAAAAGTTATTCATATTTTTCGAGAATATGATATTTTAGACGCAACGATAATAAGTTCCTTTATACACGATGAGCTATTGAAAATTCAAAAGCTAGAGCCCTCCCTAAAATTAGCTTCATTAGAACCAACTCCAGGCACTATAAAGATTGATTGGGATAAAAAAAAAGAAATGATTCAGTATTGTATAGATAATAACCTTTACGCGATTAATCCTTTAGTAATGATGGTAGATCTGCAGTTTGTGGATTTTGCTCACGCTAATAACGTAAAAGTTTTTCCGTGGACGGTTGATTCCAAGGTGTCTATTAAGAAACTTATAAGGCTAGGCGTTGACGGTATAATTACTAATGATATTTCTCGGGCGAAAGCTATTTTAAAATCATTTTCTTAATTTTTAATCTTAAATAATTGAAGGGATTTTATTAATGACATTAAAAAAAAAAGATATTTTAATAATTGGACATAAAGGCGCAAGCGCGATCGCCCCTGAAAACACTTTGATGGCTTTTAAGAAAGCAATTGAATTAAAAGCTGATATGGTAGAATTTGACATACACAAAACAAAAGATGGCGAAATTGTAATAATTCACGATTCAGATACTTTAAGCACTTCAGGCGTCCAAGGATTGATTAAAGATATGACTTTGGAAGAAATTAAGAAATTAGATGCTGGTGAAGGCGAAAAAATCCCTACTTTATTAGAATTAATTAAAGTCGCAAAAAAGAAAGTGGGTTTGCAAATAGAAATTAAATCGAGTGGCCTACTTGAGAAATTGATTAAACTTTTGAAAGAAGAAAATCTTCTAAATACTTCAATTGTTAGCTGTTTTGCATTTGGCGAGTTAGCGAAGTTGAAAAATCTAGAACCTAATATAAAGCTCGGTTTGTTGTTATCTGCAGATCTTGTGCGAGTCCGCCAAATTAAAAGAAAGATTTTAAAAGCAGTTGATAACAAATTTTACGCAATACATCCACATTATAGTGTAGCTGACAAAAAAATCGTTGATTTTGCTCATGACAACAATCTTAAAGTTAATGTTTGGACCGTAAACGATAAGGATGTTATGGAGCGATTAATCGAAATGGGGGTCGATGGAATTATTACTGACGATATATCAATGGCCAATGAATTACTAGGAAGAGTTACCTAATAATTTTTTAAGAAAGATAATTTCCCCTTTACGCCATAATAAAATATTTTAGTTAAAAATTATTACTAAACCTATTATTAGAAGTCATTTTAAGCTGTTTTTATATGTCTACATTACAAGAATCAAAAATTGATTTTAATAGGTTATTCTTTCCGAGATCTATTGGAATTATTGGAGCAAGCTGGGATCCGGCAGGCGGAGGCTTTTTCGTCCGAGCAATGAAAGATAAGTTTCGAGGACCGATGTATTTATTTAATCCTCGATTAGCTGGAAAAGAAGTCTTAGGTCATAAAGTTTATAACTCTATTTTAGAGATTTCGGAACCCATTGATTACGTCATATTAGCTGTACCTTCACGTCTGGTTCCTAAATTATTGGAGGAGATAGGTCAGAGAAATGTCCCTTTTTGCACAATCTTTTCTTCTGGTTTCCGCGAAGTTGGAAACGAGACGCTGGAAAACCAAACGATACAAGTTGCTCGAAAATATAACATCCGAATTATAGGGCCTAATTGTATCGGCGTTTACAATCCAAAAGGAGGGCTCTATTTCGCATTTGAACAATCCAGAAAATCAGGTAACTTTGGTGGAATATTTCAATCTGGTGGAATTGCTCAAAATATCTCTCAGCTTATCGTTTCATATGGATTATATACCTCAAAATCGATTTCAATTGGTAATTCGTTAGATCTATCTCCTGTAGAATTTTTAGAATATTTCTTAACTGACGAACACACCAAAATAATTGGTTTGTACCTTGAGAACTTGAGATCAATCGAACAAGGACGGAAATTCATGGAAATAGTTAAGAAATGTAATCTAAATAGGAAACCAGTAATACTTTGGAGGGCGGGATATGGAGAAGCAACAAAAAAAGCAATTTTATCTCACACTGGAGGTTTAGCCGGGAACAATGATATTTGGAAGGCAGTAGGGAAACAAACAGGTAGTTGTATAGCAAGTAATTCAAACGAGCTTGCTGCGCTAGCTTCTGCCTTTAATCTAACTCGCTTACCAAACACGCGTAATGTAGGGGTGATTGGAATTGGTGGTGGTTCCACGATTGAGGCAATAGACATATTAGAAAAATACAATCTAAAAATACCTCAATTATCAGAGAAGACAATGAATAAAATGAAAAGATTCGTCCCAGATGTAAATACCAACCTATCAAATCCAATAGATCTAGGTGGAATGGGAATTCAACCAAACATTTATTACCGTACAATTCTAGCGCTAGATAAAGACCCTAACATTTCCTCTATTATCTTCGTTAAAGATCCCGAAAGATTTGGAGGGTTTGAAGAAGTTTTGGACGATTTGGGGTATAAAGGACTCGATTTAAACAAACAATTTATAAGATATATTGCAAAAGCAAAAAGCGCGTGTACGAAACCAATGTATTGCGTTATGTTAAAAATAAACGAAGGATTCGAAGCGTATAAAAGTAGATACAAATTTAAGCTAAAATTGTTAAATCGCAACGTTCCTGTTTTCGAATCGCTAGAACTTGCGGGTTCTGTTTTAGATAAGGTGAATTCTTATAGAGAATTCTTGCAAAAGCATAAAAAATTCCCAAAAATTGAATCTACACAAGCTTCTTAAATTAAAATAAAATTGTACTAAAGATTTTATTTTTTTTTCAAATGCTTGATTTCTATATGTCTTCCAGGACTTCCTTGGTAATAGTATTTATCTGGTTTCCCTCTCCAATTTTTATGTAACACCGTGTTTGGAAAGATAACGTTATTATCCTCTGTTAAAGCGTTGGGACCGGCTATTATTCCAGGATAGAACGTCGTGTTTTTTCCAAGTTTTATTTCCATCATACTTATCTTTCCAAAGATAGTATTAACGGCGTGGCTCGACAATGCAGATGTAGGGTAGAAGAAGACGTTATCTCCTAAATCTGTGAATTCTAAACCTACGTAAGAATCGCAATAAATTACGTTCTTTCCGATTTTATTGTGACTAATCCTTCTTAGCGCGCGATTCACGAGCCAAGGAAAAGGCGATTTGGACGTCAACCACATCGGATATTTTACTATGAATCCTCTTTTGTGGTAGTATTTCATCATCTTTCCTTCTTCGCTGTTAACATCGTCTAAAACCCGTTTGAAAACCCCTTCTACGGGAGGAGATTTCTTACTCCATCGCCGAGTCCATAATGCTGTGAACTCAATTAATAAAATAAGATAAATAAAATAAAGAAATAGTAGGAAACCAGGGAGTAATAAGAAATGAATTATTGGTAGAATTGAAAAATAGATTATAAAACCATATTCAAATAATAAAAAAAAACCTAAACACGCATAAAGAGGGACCAAGAAGCTAATGAAATTAATTTTGAGGAAGTCTAGAATGGGAAGTTCGACAACTTGCCCTTTTTTCTGCTCAAATTCGGAATTAACTTTTCCTTCTACTTTGTTCTCATTCATAGTATAATTATTACTATTGTCTTATAAAAAATTATTTAACCGATTATCTAGACAAAAAAAAGAGAAAAAAAAAATTAAGCTTTTTGAGTTTTCAATTCTATTATTTCTTGTTTAGGTACAACTATTTCCTCCTTTTCTCGAGGATGTTCGAGATATCTAATCTTTGTGAAAATCCATAAGAGAAAGGGATAGATAATACCCACGAAAGCGCAAATAACTAATAAAGTATTAATACCTATTAAATCCGCCATAGGTCCCGCCATTAGAGCACCAATAGGGGCTATTGCCATAGAAATCGTATGATCTATTGACATAACTCTTCCTATTTTGTCCGAAGGAACTACTGTTTGTAATATCGTTAAATAAGTAGCTACTGTTATTGGAAAGATTATCGCACCGAAAAATCCACCAATCATCATTAAATTAAACGATTGATAGGGTGCAAGACCTATTAGTAAATACGAGGCAAAAAATATCGATGCTCCAATTATATTGATTTTGATCTTATGTTTCCACTCTTTTTTGATCGATGTAATTAAAGAGCCAAGCAATCTTCCTATCTGCATAGAACCAAAAAGTAAAGCCAAATGTAGCGCTGTTCCACCATGTGTTATGTTAATAAAGTAAGGCCATAACACGTTAAAAGGTCTATTTATGAAGTTAAAAATCATAGCAAATACTATCATGCTTAAGAGACCTGGCACTGCTTTTACGACAAGGAAACCTTCCTTGAATTCTCTCGTGAACGATTTCTTTTCTGATTCTGATTCCTTTAAGGATTTATTTTCGTGGGGAATTGTTATCAATAGCAACGGAATTAGAGCCATTACAAAAGTCAGAACATCAATTAAAAAAATAAATGTTATTGGAAACAATTCTAAAAGTATAGCCGACAATAAGGGTCCTATTATAAAAACCACTCCCGAAATAAGAAAATTGAAGCCATTAATTTGAGTTAATCTTTCTTTTGGGACCATAGATGGAATAATCGCTTGAAATGCTGGTACGTGAAACGCAAAAAGAACGCTGCGCAAAGTATGTATTACAAATATCACCCAAATATTAATTAATCCTATAAAGAAAAATAGGAACAATACAAAAGTTAAAACCGCTTGAAGAGAATCTACCATAAAGATAATCGTTTTACGGTTCACCCTATCAGCTAAGACGCCTGCAAATGGCGTAACAATAACTTGCGGTACAAATATTACAAATACCGCAATTGAAAGAAACACAGCACTCTGTGTTTCAATCGTAATCCACCACGCGATTACAAAACCAACAATTCCTGAGCCTAACAGCGAAAACTGTTGCCCAAACATAAAATAAAGGTAATGCCTAAACGTTTTTTTCGTAGTTAATTCTTCCATACTTTTTCAAAACTCCTAAAAAATTGATTCTAAATACTTAATTCAATTTCTTTTAGTATCTGATAAGTATGATGCTATAAATAGTTTCGAATCGTGAACTTTACTCAAACTTCGAACTATTGGAAAAATTGGCAAATAATTTTTTCAACGATCTTGTTGGAATTTAAAAACAAGTTATACATCTAATAACTGATTAGATTTAAACAAAATAATCTTTTTTTGTTGACGAAAATTTTTCCTTTATAAGTTGTCATTATAAGTTATCCCCTATATATTCCATAAATTTAATAATAAAATAATAATAATGTTAAGTAGCTTATGGATAGCCGTTTAATAATGTTTTCTAAAAGTGTTTCTAAATCTAAAGAGGATATCATTACTATTGAGGATATGCTCAAAAATTATCCTTACTCAAGGAAAATGGATTTAGAAAAAGGGTATGATTTTGAAAACCCCATAAGGAACGGAAAGAGAATTCCCTCATTAAAGTTTGCCACAGAAGAGGACGCAGAGGAAATCACAAATATCTTCAAGGAAGTTTATGAAAATACTTATCCTTATAAAAGAATGGAGGATATCTCTGAAGTTCGGAGCATGATAAGAAGTCCCAATTATTATTGGATAATTTTTAGATTTAAACCCAACAAAGTAATAGGATGTATTGGCCTTCACCTCGATTTTGAAAAAAAAATTGGAAATTTTTTTGGCTTCGCCTTTAGAAAGAACTATCAACATAAAGCAGACATATCCACTGCTAGTATCGCCTGTGTGGTTGCTCCTATGTATAAATTTAAAGATCAAATATTAATTTGGTTTGCTGAAATTCGCTCAAGTTTTTCTAGTATCCAACATATAGCAAAGTTAACAGGATTTAACCCAACAGCGTTTTTCCCTAATAAGGACATATTTTTTAACCATTCCGAATCAGAAATCTTATTTATTATTTACAATCGGAAAGCATTATTTAATTACAGAAGCTCTGAAAAACCTAAAATAATATCTCAGGCGATTTTCTGTTATTTTTACGCTTTTCAAAACTATAGTTTAGGACTGCCTGCAATAAAAAATTACGATACATTAGATTCAGAATTAGATAAGGATAAAATTGTAAACATAAGCTCGCTTTTAAAGAGAAGAGCTGAAAGGGACAAGTTTGGTAACGAGCAAATTACTATTTCGATAAAAGGAACTAATTCTTTCTTTGAATTTTTACACTACGATAATATCTGTATCGCAGAAAAAGTGGTTTATAAAGTTTCAAATTTAGAGGAGTTATATGTGTTTTTAAAAGAGATAAAATCAATAACTCAGGAATTGAGACTACGCTATTTTGAAGCATATATTTCCGCTTATGATCCCGCACATCAAACGATTTTCTTTAATGCCGGATTTAAACCAACAGGCTACATTCCCGCTTTCAAGTACAATAAAGCTAAAAATTTGTTTGAAGACCAAGTACTGTTTGTATATCACGAAAAAGAATTAAATAAAGATATCAAACTAATTCCAGAAACGGAAGAGTTTCTTAAAATTATAAAATATTTTAAAGAAATAAGAGAAAAGTAAATTCTTTTTATTAAATGGTAATTATGTTATAACATTTCTCCGATGAAAAATAATTCAAAGATTATAGGATAAGGGAAATAGTTAAGCCAAAACTGCAAACGAAAAGAGTGTATAAAATTTTGAAATATGTTATTTAATCATTAAAATCGGATTATTATGTTTGAAGATAAACGACCTAAAAATTGGTCTCAGTCGTATTGGAATCAAATTAATAGAAATATCGGGCTCGTAACATTTATTGAACAAGAACAACTTCGTAAAGCTCGGATTACAATTCTTGGTCAAGGAGGTCTTGGTGGGCCACTAACGGAACAACTTGCTCGCTCTGGATGCGAAAATCTTGTTATATGCGATAACGACAAGTTTGAAGAATCTAATCTAAACAGACAAGTATGCGTAAGAGCAGATATAGGAGAATACAAAGTCGATGTAGTTGAAAAATTACTAAAGAATATTAACCCCGAAATTAATGTATGTAAGTATTACGAAGTTAACGAGCGAAATGTATTAAAAATTATAGAGGGTTCTTCCGTTGTGGCTTTAACTTTAGACGATCCTATTGTTTCTATACTGATTTCGCGTAAATGTAGAGAACTAAAGATTTTAATGCTAGAAGCATGGGCGGTGCCTTACCTTTGGGCGTGGTGGTTTACTTCTGAAAGCGAGGATTACGAAACTTGCTATGGTTTTAAAACAAATAAAATGACAATTCCCCAAATTTATCAATCAAAATCGGTTTTAATAGACATTAAAAAGCAGGTTTTAGATAAATTGACACAGTTTCCCGAAATAATCTCGCGTTATGATCGTGAAAAGGGTGCCATGGACGGGATATTTTCAGGAAATCTTCCTTTTATAGCAATGGCTCCTTTAGTAAGAATAGCTGCTTCGTATCTTACTTTTGAGGTGATTTTTTCGGGAGTTCTTAAAATAAAAAGGATGATTCTTGCCCCTCAGATAATTGGATACGATTATTTTCAGTCAAAATCAATAAATTTCAAATTCTAAATGTGAATAAACATTAATTTATATTCACATATTTATACACTTAAATAAAAGAATGAACAATTAATAATAGAAATACTATATTAAATTAACTAAGTGGTTAATAAAAGGTAGTGTTATAACATGATATTACAATCAACAGATCCGTCAAGATTATTAATCATTTTTATACCACAGTTGATTGTAGCATGTATATTTTTATTTCTTGCGATAAAATTACTAATACGTAATCGACCGCGTCCCATTCTTACTTTAAGCATGGTTTATTTTTTTACAGCTTTCGGATTAATATTTAATGCTATTTTTATTGTAACAGCAGCATTTATACCTGACAATGTATTGTTGTTACAAATACTTTACATCTTCACATTTTATCCAATGCTGTTTTCACCTATTTTTATCCTTACATTTATAGTCAGCATACTTAAGCTTGAATTTGTATTCACAATAAAAAAACAATTGATTATTACAATAATTTACGGTTTTGTTAATGGGTTATTTTTTTTTATTCCCAATGGAATTACATTTACCGAACAGTGGCGACCGATTTATAGTTGGACTTTTTTTATGTGTATTTATATTATTTTTACAGGATGTATTGTTATACCAACAGTGATATATTCAAGACGCTTAATAAAAACATTTCAAGATAAAATACTTAAGAAGAAACTCATAACTTTTATTATTGGTGTTTTCGGGATGTATTTAATACTTTATGGGGCAGTTCTTTATATCACGTGGCAAGACCCTCTTTTTAGGTCGGTGTGGGTTGTAGTTACTTTTTTTCTAATGATCTCCTCAGCAATTTTTATTTATTATGGAATCGGGCGTGAGTTATAAAAATAAATAGCTTTTTTTCAATTTAAAATAACTCTCAAATCAAATCGCAATTCCTTTTTATTTGAATACTTGAAAAATTGAATTTATATAGAAATTCTTTCATTATAGGTTTGTATAAATTTTTTTTAAAATTATTACTTTTAAGATGATTATATTAAAGCGATAGATGGTTTATCCGATAATACTTTGAATCTTTTAGCAGCATTAGAAAAACTGGGTATTAATTATCAAATAAAAATTAAAAAATTCGAAAATATATGTGAAATCACTTTACAAAATGTAATATTTAATTATAAAGATGTTAATGAAGAAGAAAATAGGAAGTGGATAATAATATCAATTATTGATGTACCTTGTTCTTATATAATCCATCTATTCGAAAACAAAAAGAATTTTAAACCAATATATGAAATTAAAGTTGAAGGAGATAATAATTTTAGATTAATCGAACAAGATGTTAAAGATTTGATTAAAGGAAAAAAAGGAACTTCATTTCGCTCTAATTATCCTTTATGATTTAATTCATATCAATATAATATTTAATTTCTTTCATTTTCTTTAAACTTTTGAGTCTATTCCTGCCGATCTTGTCATTATTTAACATCTCCTATCTACATTATAAACATAACCTATTATTTTTATTATACCTTGTATTCAAAAATAAGATGAGTTCTACTAATAACACCACCAAGTTTCACCGCAAAACCCATATTGGCAATATTACTTTTAGGCATAGGGCCTATACCATATTTAATTTTTTGTTTCCATAGTAATTGAGATGTAGCCCCATACATTAGCATTCCTAATCCCTTACGCCTATGTTTAGATTCAACTGCCCAAGTATAGATTACACAAGAATCATAGTTTCCTTTTAAATCCTTTCTAAACGGATTTGGTAAATAAGCTCCACAAGCAACAATTTTTTCTGTAGGTTTAAATTTTACAAAAAAAATCATAAAGTTAAATCCATATCTAAAAACAAAGTCTACATAACTATCATAAACCCCATTTATCCTCGGAGTAATTTGAGCGGAGAGGGGCAAGTTTTCTGCATGTATTCTTAAAAAATCGGATTTATACTTTTTAAAATCAGCAATATCATTAGGGTAAAAATATTCGTAATCACTATAATCATATCTCTTGAGTTTCCATGGATCAAATCGAGGTAAACGAGGACCTAACCAAGTCACCTGTTCAGATTTTACATAAAATTTCTTTTTTAAGAATGTTTTTGGATATATTGGAGGATTTACAGGTTTAGTAATAAATAAACTTTCGAAACTACCTTCTTTCATAAATCCCCATCCATATATAATTACCGGTATATTTATTGGTCCTCTTATTAATTTATATTCTTTTTCTTTCGCATATTTAATAAGCTCATCAATTAAAAAATTTATTTTTGCACTATTATGATTCAATATGCCAAAATATCCAAAAAATAAAGCATCTCGCCCATCGTCATATACTAATACTTGTCCAACAGGATTTCCACCTTCTAATAGCAAAATGGATTTTGCTTTAAAGTACTCCAGATCATGTAAAATGTATTTTGAAAGATCAGGGAGAATTGGAATATTAGTTCCAAATTGCAAATAAGTTAAAATTTCAGAACTATCTGTTAGTACTCTTGTAGTTATTTTTTTTATTAATCTATTATTTACTATTTTTTTCCCACCTTAAGCTAAGCTGTAGATTTATATTTTTGAAAGACAATTAGTAATACTCTCTATTATCTCATTATACTTAATTTTTTTTTACGCAATGCTTAGAAACCGTATTTTGTTTGCTAAATAACATTACCCCTACATACCATATAAATATAATATTAAATATTAAAAAAATGATATCAAAAATCGTATGAATTAGGAGAGATTTAAACAATCTTATGAAATTAAAGTTACAAATTAAAATCTGAATACTAATATTTTAGTAGAAACTATTCTTTCAGAAAACCGATTTTATATTTCTTCTCTGAGTTTTTGGATCTTCTTTTTAATTTTTCTTATTCTGGGATCCAAGACATTGTACACCTTGAATTCATCGAGAATTTTTAACGCATGTTGATAATAGTTGATGCTATTGAATACATCGCCTTTTTTTTCAGCATTTTCTGCTTTTTCAATATTAAAATCAAGCTCAATGTATTTGGACTTACTTTCGATGTTAAAAATCTTAAGCGATATCTTCGCTATTTCTTCTTTAAAATCTAGCTCTTTAGCAATTAATAGCGCTCTATTGTATTCATTTAAGGATACCTGAAATTTAGAATCTTTTGCTGCGGCTCGAGCTTTTTTCATAATCTCTCTTATCAATCTACTCGCTGAGTAAACGTCCATAGTTGTTAATTGTTCTTTTAAATCCCCCAGATCGGTATTATTATTAATAATTGGAGCTATTAAACTCGATTTTATCAATTTATTCTGATCTGTGGACTGAACTGACTCAATGTTATTTGCAATTGTTTCTATCGGCGTTGGAGATATAATTTTACGCTCTAATAGTTGATAGAGTTCATAAAGAATAACTTCGTCCTCAATATCAGCAATTTTTTTTAGTCTAATGAGCATGTTATTTATGAAAAAAAAGGGCTTTATGCCTAGCATTTCTTTTGCGAGGTTGTATATGGCTTTCTGAACTCGATTTTTTTTTACTTTATCTAATTCATAAGGTGGTATCGAGCGAGCTAAAGTCATGGGAAACATAAGGTTAATGTTAAAAAACTCAACGATGTAACCTATCATGTCTTGAAAATCAATGTACACGCCCCTTTCTCGAAAATCTATAAGTTCATCTTTAAATTGAGGTTCAAAATCCTCTAAGAACTGAAATACTTGATTTCTTAGTTTAATGGATGCTTTATGATCTAGAATTAAACAAACTCTGATAATATCACCGTCTTTAAGTAGAATGTTAAACTTCTTATATTGAAATTCGTAGAATTGAAACTCGAAGGAAGGTACGATGTTTTTGTTCGAAACTTCGCTAGATTCTGAAAAAGTAATATTGGCTTGAATAAAGCCGCTCAGTAAATCCGCATCAATATCGACACCTGAGACTGCGTAATTTAATAAAGTTAGCCCTGAACGCTTATCCATTAAGAGAATATGTTTGATATTCAAGACATCTAAAAATTTCTTCCAAATGGTCTTTCTTTCTAGTTTAAGCTGTTTATCGACAGAATCAATTTTAATAACCTCTAAGGTTGACTCAAATTCGAATCCTAAATCCAATAATCGCTTTTTAATACATTCCCTACAAGATTGCGCTTTCTGTGGGCAATTATCCTTGGTTAGTCCGCAGTTATATCCTAAACCATTAATCTTAAAATAAACCATAAAATCTTAGATCCTAAACGAGTATTTAAATTACAGAATAGTTTCTTGTGTCAAAAAAACTTCTTGTTCCATAAATAATGCAAATTCTTGTTCTTAAAATTAAGTTTTATGATAATTAAAAAAGAATAGGGTTTATTAAACCAAATAACAATTCCTTTTTATTTAAAATACTAATTTTTTACCCTCTGTTTTCTTAAATACTATCTCATAATTTTCATCATTAAATCCATCAGCATATTTTACTAGGGTGAAAATTAATTGAAGGCTGAACTTCTTGATGCTCAAACAGCATCTTCCGTAATCGCCGAAAAAGACGATTATATTTCTAATTTTAGCGAGTTTGACTTACAGTCTCGCTTAGGAACCACGGAAAAGGTATCGAAAGAAGACTTGGTGGAGTTTCTTTCCCGACAAACGGTTGAATGGACAGATTCTGAGGAAATTATCGTTAATAGAATTTTCAGCGAATTGGACATTTGCTACGCGCCGTACAAAGAATACCTATTGGACAGCGTTAAACTTATAAAAACCACAGGTCGAGAGGAATGCGATGCCGCTTACACGAGGAATACTTCTATCTATGTCCCAATTTCTATGGTTCAATGGCCATACGACGAATTAAAAGAACTAATCGCACACGAACTTTTTCACGTAATTAGCACTACTAACACAAAATTCCGGAATGACTTATATCTTAAACTTGGATTTACAGCTTGTCCCGAATTAGATGTCCCTAACGAATATAAACACCTATATGTGTCAAATCCGGATACAATTGGAAAGAACTGCTATGTAACATTTCAAAATAACGGGGCCCAGATAAAAGCAGTTCCTTTTCTCTATTCTGAAACTCCTTTTAGAGGTGGATATTTTTTTGAATACTTCCGTTTTACATTTCTTGAGTTTGAAATGAAAGATAATAAATGCTTGCCTTTATTTGAAAACAACCGACCAAAATTCATAACTCCTCCACTTAAATTATTTGAGTTGTGCGAAGAAATTGACCCCTACAACAACCAGCACAGATTACATCCTGAAGAGATTCTGGCTTATTATTGGAGTTTATTACCTTTTTCAGAATCAAAAATTCAATTTTATAAAAGAAGCTATCTCGTAAAGATTCGAAATCTCTTAGAGCAGAAAGGAACTAATGTATTTAGTTAAAATTCTAATTAATTTTAATCTTTTTTTTAGTACATGAACAAGGATTTCTCAATAAAACAAAATAAAGACAATTTAGATTAATTAGAAAAATAATTTATCCATCTAAAGAAATCTTAAACAAATTTCTAGATAATTCCCAAAAATTTGAATACTGCATTCTCTGGATGCTCTATACTAACGAATATTGTTCATGGTCTGATTTTAAATCGGATCTTGTAAATATAAGTCAAGCAACTTTATCAAAATACCTTCGCTTATTCATTGAGAAGTGTTATATTCACAAAGTTAGTAAGAGAAATTACACGATAACTAGAATGGGTAAAAAAAGAATAAGCGAAATAGAAAGCAGTATTAATAAATAAGGAGTAAAAATAAAAAGACAAAAAAAATTTAATTTAAAATCTTAATGTTGCAGTATTATATCCCGTCGGGTTTAGGATTGTTTGGGTATCCTTTTCTTTTCTTTTCATATCATTTTACCTCGTTTTTATTTTTTGGTTGTTTTTTAATTTTTTTGATTTGTTTTTTGTTTTGGTTAAATTTTGAATGTTGAATTAAAAAAAATTAATTTAGGTTAAAACTCTAAACGCTCAGGAATGTATCCCGCGTTTCTTATTATTATCAATCTTTCATCGTACTTTTCCATTTTATCTTACCTCGTTTTTGTTTTTTTTAATTTTTTTTGGTTTAAAAATTATATAAAAAAAATATTATTTAATTAATATCTACAAATTAAATTTGCTGGGTTAAATTCTACCATTTTTATGAGTTTTCTATTTTCATCCTTTTTCATTTTATTTTACCTCTTTTTTTTTATTTTTTTTTGTTGTTAATTTGATTAAGTTCGAAAGGTTTAATATAGTTTGACTTTGAGAAGTTCGAACGAACTTCGAAGTTCGATGCGAACAAAAAACCTTATATAGACGCAATACCATTATTAAATCATGAGTATACCAAAATTTCCACCAGAAGGTATAATTACACCTATGAAAATCAACAAAAATTTTGAGCATATTATACTCTGGATGCTCTCCAATAACGACCATTGTTCATGGTCTGATTTTAAATCAGATCCTGTAAACATAAGTCAAGCAACTTTGTCTAAATATCTTACAATCTTAATTAATAATGGTTTTATTGAGAAGGAGAGGAAGGGTAAGTATAAGATTACAGCTGAAGGTCGAAAACAATATGCCAATCTTCAAGTTAAAGATATGCTTGAAAAATCATTGAATTATCCACCTGAGACTATAACAAATAAGAGAAATTACGATGATTGGATTCTGTGGATGTTGTACAATAACCACCATTGTAAATGGTCAGATTTTCTTGAGGAACCGCTTAAAATCAATCAATCCTCATTGTCAAAAAACTTGAATTTATTACTTGATAATGGTTATGTTGAGAAAAATAATCGAGAGTATCTGATTACTAATTCAGGTGAGCTAGAATACTTTAATATGTTAAAGAAATACGATTTAGATCGCCAATCGATATTAGACGAAGAGAGCAAGAGAGTTGATGTAATAACAGATAAAGTAGCGGAGTTTTTTAAAGAATACAATATCGATGATAACGGGATAAAATACAGATTTTTGAACATGGTGCTCAGGTTGGATTATACTAAGGTTGAAAGTACTTTGTCCAACGAGGTGGATTTTGATAAAATTCTGCTTTATCTCGCTATTAATCACCCGGATCAATACCCTAACTACATCACGGCTAAAGATTTTGCTTTAGAATACGATATAAAGCTAACAACATTGAACTTCTTCATTGAGAAGATCGTTGAAGATAACATCTATCCGATATGCTTCTTTAAACTAAATGTAAGCGGTAAATACACTTACTACATTCAGGCTGAAGAACGGTTAGAAAAAATGCTTAATATAATTATCGAAGATTTCATTAGGAGATTTACCTATTTGAGTAAGTTCCAGAAAGCGAGTGGCGTTCAATCTCCACACATACCTGATATCAACGAGTTACTTGAAGATATAACGGGCGATATGTGTAGTATTTTATTCCACGACGATTTGAAACCGGCTTTAAAAAAATTCATTCCGGGGTATATCGAGCATTTGGCGTATAAATTTGAGAGCGAGAAGAGTTTGATCGACCATACAGATAAAATAAAAGGGATCGCCTTTCAAAACGTTTTCGAGGTAATTCAAAGTTTTGATACATCTGATACGGCGAGTTCGATAAACAAACCAGCCGATAGCGAAGCGTATTACTTCTTACACAACAGAATTTTTGATAGCTTGGACATTTTCTATTTGAGCAAAATTAATTTTATTCGAACATCTCAATTCAAAAAGGAATACTTCCCTAAGAACGCTGAGTTTTTGGCGAATATAGAGAGTAAGTTGGCGAAAGGAAGACTATCGAAAGTGAACGAATTACTTACAGATAATTTAAAAAATTTGAACGATATTGAACTAATGATTCTGAAAGATTTATTTTACACTAGCAATGGAGAATTGGAGGATTCGCTCGAGCTAACTGAAGAAATCATAAATAAACACCCTGATGAATATATTGGTTATTTGTTTCAATCAATAACCTATTTCTTTATGGGTAAATTCAATAGAGCGTTAGAAGTCATCGAATCTGGGTTAAGCAGAGCTTACGATGCATCGCTTTTTGCTCAAAAAGCCCAAATACTAATAAATCTTGACCACGATAAAGCTTTAATCGTTGTAGAAGAAGCTTTAGCTGAATACCCTGATAATATTTTGCTCCAACGAACTAAATTTCTGTGCCTCCTAACAGATAAAGAGTGCTGTGTAAAATCAATTGACGGGCCTTTGGAACTTATTAATTCATTAATTGAAATAAGTCCTAGGGATCTAGAACTCTCAGTAATGAAAGCTCTATTATACATATTCACAACTAATTATAAAGAGGGGAAAAATTGGATTAAACAAGTAGTTAAAATCAATTTACTCGATCATAACCCCCGCATCGATACAGCAGCGTATTTGATACTATCCTTCTCGTATTTAACACGAGGAAAGTTCGAGAAAGCCTTAGACATAGTCAATAAAGCAAGGTTTCATTACATAAATCACCCACTTTCTCATATTATTACCGGATTGGTTCACGGATTCAACATTGTATACAATTTTGATGTGAGTAAAGCAAACAAAGAGCTCTTTGTTGAGGAATTTGAGAAGGCGATATCAATGGGGCTGAATAAAAAACATTTGGCTAGGTATTATCAACTGTATAGTTATATTTTAAATGAGACAAATGGGACTGAAGAGGCTTTAGTTGAAATTGAAAAAGCAATTGAATTAACCCCTGACCACTTCGATATCTATAATACAAAAATTCACTTGTACATTACGAACGATAGTATGAGAGGTGATGTAATGGCTCTTATCGATGAGATGATGAAAAAATTTCCACAGGAACGTAAATCGTTGTATCAACTGAAAAGCTTTACGCATTACACGATGGGTAATTATTTGGAAGTGATCAAGACTCTTGACGATGCCTTAGATCTTTATCCAAACTCGCCAGGGTTATTAAACAATAGAGCCATTTCATTGAGTAATATTGGAAGATACGATGAAGCAATTGAGACAATTGAAAAAGCTATCGAAATCGAACCTCTCGATGCAAACCTGTACGATACATACGGGGAGGTATTAATGAACTCAAAAAATTACAAAGGTGCTATCGAGAAATTTACCCAAGCTTTAGAAGCCAACCCAAGAAGTTGGTTCGCATTTCACACTTTTCTAAAATTAGCCCAGTCCTATAAACACTTAGGAATGCGCGTAGAAGCAGCCACCTGCTACGAGAAAGCAAAAACGCTTACAGAAAAAGTTATACCTGGAAAGAGAAAGCTATACATGATTCAGTTACAAGAAAGCTTCGACGATTTCTACGCTTCTCAGGATTGAGTAAATTTAATATAGTATTTTTTTTATCTATTATTTTTCATTATATTCTTTCACAATTCGTACTAAGTCTGCTTTTCTATAAGAAGTTAGCACCTTAATATCATTTTTTTGACAAAACTCCTTTAATAGCTTTACCGTCCACTTGTTATAGTCAATCTTCTGGTCAATAGCATCTAGAGTGGGTCCGTATTGAATAAGCTTTATAATATCTGCTTTTTTATACGACGAAGGTATTTTTATGTCGCTTTCTTGGCAATATTGCTTCAATTCTTTTACCGTCCATTTATTATAGTCTAATTTGTTATCCTTTTTTTCTTCAATTTGAGGGGCGCTCGTTTTTTGGAGTATTTCTAGCCCTTCAATCGTCCCATTTTCTCCATCGAAATAAATTCTTAAAGTTCGATTATCTAACTCGACTATATCGTGAGGTAAGGAGTTAACTGGCTCCCAATCGACCTCTTCCACTTCTTTTCCGAAAATTTTAGCTTTCTTGATAACTGCTCCGTAAATTTCGAAGTTACCTAAAATCAAATTTTGACGCTTGAAATTGGTTGGAACCTCATTTTTTACAATCTTTTCGATAATTTTCCTAGTATCTAATTCGGGGGGTTTAATAGGGTCTTTACTTTTTAGCGTAATTTCTCTATCGGATTCTTTTACTTTTTTACTAATCGTACTATTAGCTTTTAAAGCAGGAGGAGGTCCCCCCCATTGATAAACCTTCTTTTCTTTACCCATAGATATAGGTTGAATCTGTCTAAACTCGCTTTTGTAAGCTTCCGAGATCTCTTGAATTTCTATCGATTCAAAATCAAACGCTCTCAAGAAATCGCGTGGTTCGTCTCCTTGGTCAACCGAAATTATCTTACATCTATGAAAATGACCATTAACGACTAAATCGTTTTGTAATTGTGCGGCGACTTGCGACGCAATAAATTTTTTTCTAACGGGGGACTCAACCCCCTTCCAAATATAGATTCTCCTTAACCCTTCTTTTACGATAACTAGTACTTGGTAAGGATTTAATACGTTCGTTCCATTATTAGCGCGAAAATCTTCTTCGGTAATATCTAACCTAACTTTTTCGCCAGTACTTTCTAATCCATAAATCATAAAGTTTTCATAGGTTTCAGACATCATTAATTACGATTCTTTTTTTTTTCTTAAAAACAAAATAACTCTAATGAATTTTAAAATTAACCTCTTTTTGAAAGACGATAAACAAACTTTAACTTTTTTTTGCTAGATTAATCATCTGGTATTAACATATAAAATTATTGAAATAGAGAGGCTTAAAAGTAAAATTACTTAGGCTAAAATCTCATCTAATATAAAAATTCAAAATCTTTTTTAATATAATTTAATAGTCATCGTCTATTTTATTTGATAAGTTTAGGGAATATTAAGAGCATTCTTGTCTTATTCTTCTTAAAATAATTTAGGAATATTAAAATATGACCGAAAATAACAATAGAAAACTATTCAAATATCGAATATTAACGCCTTTATGGATTGCTATTTTCATTGATGTGTTGGGGTTCACGCTTTTCTTTCCTATGGTAGGATTCTTTAGTGAACTCTTTAATACTTCTATGACAATGATCGGATTAATATTTTCTGTTAATGCAATGTTCAGTTTTATTTTTGGACCAATTTTAGCAAAACTTAGCGATAAATATGGGAGAAAACCATTACTTTTGATTTCTCAATTCGGCACATGTTTAGCGTTTATATTAACCGCTTTTTCAAACACATTATGGATGTTATTTTTAGCACGCATGATTGATGGAATATTTGGAGGAAATTTTCCAATTGCTAAAGCTATCATAAGCGATAAAGTTCCACCAAAAGATAGAGGTATTCAAATGGCTAACGTTGGGATCGCCCATGTGTTAGCATCTCTAATAGGACCAGCAATTGGGGGTGTTCTTTTTACGTGGTTTGGTCTTTTAGGACCTGGATTATTTGCAGCTGGTCTAACAGTAATTACAATTATTGTTACGCTAGCTATGTTGGAAGAGACATGGCCGAAGGAAAAAAGGATTCAACCTCATGAAAACAAATTTGAAGTTTTGCCTAAAATAAGAGATAATAAAAGTGCTCTCTCTATTCTAACTCTCTGGGCCTTTCATACAATCTCCTTTACCATTGTAATGTCTTCCCTTTCTTTTTTCAGTGTTAGCGTTCTAGATCTTACGCCAATCGACATTTCAATCTTATTTATGACGTCTGGAATATTTCGGACAGGAATAAGATTTACTCTTTTTAAACCAACTATTAGGAAACTTGGGGAAGATAATGCTATACGTTTGGGTTTAGCTACATTTCTAGTCTGCTTTTTCTTATTGGGTTTTTCAACAAATATTTTTGTTCTTTTTATTCTTATGATGTTTATTAGTTTTGCAGCCTCCTTAACCCGGGGTCCCATGCTTAGTAAAATTACCCAAACAGCATCTCCTCAGGAACAAGGTAAAATAAATGGTATTTCTTCTGCTTTAGACAGTCTTGCTCAAATAATTGGCCCGTTATTAGGACCTTTCATACTTGATACGCTCCCACCTTATTGGTTAGGAATCGTCGTCGCAATTATTGCGTTTCCAGCATTTATTATATCTTTCCAGAAAATTTTCACACATAAAAACGAAATAAATGAAAAATTATCTTCTATTTAATAGCTTTAATGCGTTCGAGATGTTTTAATCTAATTTTCTTAAAAAATTGGAAAAAAATAAATCTAAAAAAAGGAAAAATTATGATTTTAAAAATTCAATAATATTTTGGTTAACTTCTGGAGTTTTTTCAAGAGGGCTGCTATGACCAGCTTTGTCAATAATTACAAGAGTACTATTAGGTATTTTTTTATGAATCTGTTCCATTGATGCTTTTGGAGTTAACTTATCGTGAGAAGCAGTAAGTAATAGCGTTGGATTTTTTATGGTATCCAATCTATCGAATGTGTTGTGGGTTTTTAATGCTCCAGCTTGCATATTAATGTCTTTAGCTGTAGGTGGGTTAATTGCACTCTCCTTTATTAAATCTTCTGCGGACCATACGCCATACCACTTTTTTGAAGGGTTCGCTTCCATCTGTTTCCTAAATTTTATATAGAAACTTGAACGGGTTCCAGACCACCATGCTTTGGCGGGATCCACCTTTTTCGCCTCTAACTCGCTAAGACGCATATTTTTATAGACTTCTGGTCCTGAGGCATCAGGGAAACCGAAATTAGTATTAATTAAAATTACTTTGTTTACTCTATTAGGGTATTTTAAAACAAAATTCTGAACTATCATCCCTCCAAGTGACCACCCGCACACATTTGCTTTTTCAATTCCAAGATGGTCCATAAGGTTTTTAATATCATCAGCAAATATTTCCATGGTGTATTCTGTTTCGGGTCTATCTGATTTTCCCGCCCCGCGATTGTCAAGTCGGATGACTTTAAAATGTTTAGATAACTCAGGTACTTGAGCTATCCAAGATTCCTTTTTCGCTCCAAATCCATGAATAAAAAATAACGGATATCCCTCTCCGTAAATTTCATAACAAATTTTAACTCCATTTAAATCAGCATATTCTTCAGTCATAATTTCCACATTAATCTTATTTAATAATTATTTTAACAAGGGATCAGTTTTATTTAAGATTTTTTGCTTAGAAATATTCATTTAAAAATTAATTTTAAAAATGATTCTACTTTAAAATCATTACGTTTGTTATACATTTTTCATGTATTAGGTAATTTCTATGGAAGAGAGAAAAGTACTAATCCCCAGTACGAATGGGAATGAGCTTCACGGAGTATTATTCATAACATCAGAAGAAAATAACTCTGCAAAACCCCCCATTCTTATAATGTGTCATGGATTTACAGGTGATAAATATGAGTTGGGACGCTTTCCTGAGACCGCTAAAGCGTTAAATAAAGAGGGTTACGATGTACTTATATTTGATTTCTCGGGCTCTGGTGAAAATAAAAGAGAACCAATTACATTATCTAAACAAGCTACTGATCTCGAAAATGTTTATAGTTGGGTACAGAATCAAGGATATTCAAGAATTGCTGTATTGGGTCTTTCATATGGTGGTCCTACTGTTTTAAAAGCAAATTTATCCGGTATTATTACTTATATATTTTGGGCACCGTACTTCTTTGTCCATTCATCAGAAGATCAAACTGATTGGTTTAAGGATTTAAACAAAGGACCTGTAAAAATTCCATCATCGGGAGATGGTGAGCCTATCGTTATTGATCTTAGTTTTATGACAAATTTTGCACAATTTCGGATAAAACCTTCTTTAAAGAAACTAGTTCCTCCTACTCTTATAGTACAAGGCACCTCGGACGAAGCAGTTCCCCTAGAACTTACAAGAAAAGCATTCCAAATGTTACCGAAAGATGAGAATCATAAACTTGTAGAAATACAAAACGCAACCCATGATTTTGATGCAAAATTTCTGATAGAATTTATAAATCCTACGGTAAAGTGGTTGAAAAAGTATTTATAAGTTATGAAATAAATTATTAATTTAACTTTATCTATAAAACTCTTTTACGATTATTTGGCAAAATTTCAGCATTTTGTTTCCTAACTCTAACTCGTTTCGAGAACTTGTTAGTATCCAATCTTTACCATACATTTTGTTCAAGTATTCACCTTGAGAATCTATAGAAAACGCAAACATTTTGAAGCGTTTTCTAACGTCGTGAATATCGGGTATCGCATCAAACAAGCTATACCCCCCGTCTGCCGAGGGTTGCCCATCTGATACGACTATTATGAGATCGTTCCTTTCCAGTTTTTCAGACTCGTGTTTTATTGAAATTCCATCTAAATTTTGACGAGAAGTAGAGTGACAACCAAATTTATCAAAATATCTTAATTTAAGTGGTTCGTTAAAATCCTTCACCAAAATATTTAAAGCGTCATATCCCCCTGTAAATAAAACTATTCTAATTTTCGCCAAATCTTCAAGCGCTTCATATAACATTACCATGGCTATTTTTGCTGCTCGAATTTTAACGCCTTTCATGCTTCCACTAATATCTACTATTAGTAGCAACCTCAATTCTTTCTTTGTAATTTTTCTTGTAAAGCATTGTTTAAATTGATAATCGCTGGTAACTGCCTTTACAAATTTGTTATTTAGCCTCCCTTTCTTTTGAAACGTGTCAACTGCAGCTTTATTTTTCAAGTCAGCAAAAATTAACTTCATTTTTTTGATTATCCCCTGATAATTAGACTTAATCTGGACATAAGTCATAGTGTCAGGACACATTTTCTGACTTTCAATTTTAACATTGATTACTTTTCTTTCACGTTCACACTTACTTGAACTGATAAAATATTTACCTCCCCCTAAAATCAATAGTCGTTCTTTCATAGCGTCATCCGCGTTCTTAACAAGGTTTCTAATTTCTGCTAAAAAGTTATCTTTTTTTCTTTCATTGTTAATGGGGGTATGACCTTCTTTCTTTGGTTTTAAATCTTTTTTTAAATCATCCAAATTAAATTTTTTCTTGATGAGATCATCAAGTTCATCATCTTGAGAACTATTTTTAAACTGTTTATCAGATTCCTTTACATCTTTACTTTGATTATTTTTATCAGATTCTTTATCTATTTCTCCGTTTCCTTTCTTTTTGCTTTTACTTTTTTTCTGTCCCCTATCTTTTTCTTTACGGCTTTTATTCGCTTTAGGATTTAACTTTTCAGCAGGGTCCTCTAAATCGTCTAAATCCTCGGGATTTATCTTAGTATCTTTTAGTTTTTCTATGAGCTTTTCGCTTATTTTATCTAAATCCGTTTTTTCTTTTTTTTTTTTATTTCGAGCATTTATTTCCATATGGTTGATAGTATTCATATGAGGATGGGGGTTCATATTAGGATTAGGTTTCATATTAGGATTGGGATTACCTTTCTTTTGTGTCGAACTCGATTTTTCTTCAGGGAAATACTTTTTGAGAATGTTACATAACACATCACACGAAATAATAGAAGCGCTAGGGCTTAACGACTTTAAAAGAAATTTTTTAACCTTCAAAACCCCTTTCCAATCTTTTTCACTTAGATTAAACATTCCTAAAGATGGTTTTTTTTGGAACTCTTCGAATTCTTCCATATACAAGTTGATATATAAGAGTATATCATTGTTCGATTTAATCGATGATTTAATTCGTGGTAACATCTTAATTGTTAACTCCCTCAAATTTCTATAAAATCCAGGAAATTTTTTATCATTAATACCATTAATTCTTACATCTTCAACGACGTTAATTAAGTTTTTAATAAAGAGCGGTGGTAATTTGTATTTTTTAGCAAGAACATCAATCAATTTTATCAATCCTAGTTCAAATGAACCGTATCCTATATGACCGCTTTCGTGAGCAACAAGCCCTTGAGCCGCTTTTATATCCTCCTTAAATTTGTTAGGTAAATATATAAATTTGCAATCAGTATAAACCGCAGGGATATTGCCTATATACTGAATCATTATATCCTTGTTTCCACTAATTCGTTTCCCAATATTGGTTAAAGCTAATACATCGGAAGTAAAATCCCTTTCAAACAGGTCTATTAATTCAGTTAACACGATTTCACAGCTTTTCAATCTGATTTTTGCTAATGTACATATATTATATGTTATAAAACAGGATACAATTTCTTCATAAAATTCTTTAATTCTTCGGGTTTTTTCTGGTATATCCACTTTATATAATTTAAGGTTATATTTCCATTGTAAATGTATTCTTTTCCTGTTTGCTGTTTGTATTGCGTAGGTAAGCTTAGAACCTCTGTCAGTTGAAAATAATTTTGTAAAGTTTCCCTTTTATTTAACCACATCCATTGAATCAATTTCCACATTATATTTCCGTTTTGTCTAAACGCATTTGATCGGCCATATTTACTAATATAATCAGTAAAACATACTTTAGTGTTAGTAAGTAGTTGGTCGAGTGAATCTTTATCTAACTTACATTCCCGGCTCATTAACGTTGTCTTTTTATCTATTAATTCTTCCTTTAACTTGGTTTCGAACATCTTTCCATCAAGAATCATGGCGATGCTTTTCTTCTCTTCAGTAGTAGTTCCGAGTTTATTGATGATTACATTTTCGATGTTGTGTTTTAAGTATTTAGGGGGCATCAGAGAAATTAACATACAGAAATTTACTACTAAGCGAGTTGAAAATATTTTTGTTATAGAATAATCTTGGATCGCCTGTTTCCTAATTTGGCGAGCAGCATCTACAACAATCTCAGCAATCTTTTTCTTACATCCCGAGATTTGGCTCGCAATGTCAATTTCTTTGTTTTTTAAAGGATAAGATATTTCAGGGGTTATGATAAAGCGATCCTCAAAAGCTTCTTGTAATTTATTAATACCAATAACCCCTTTATTCATAGTTCCTATAATGATTAATTTACTTTCAGAATTTAATTCGTGTTTTTCAAAACCCTTTGAAATTAAGTTGATATGATTTTCGGATAAAAGAGAATTTAGCGATATTTGTTCATTTTCGCGAATAGCGTTAATTTCATTAATAATAATAAAAGCTATTCCCTCATTATTTGCATCCTTAATGGCTAAAGTAAGAGGACCGTAATTAAATTTAGTTTCGCCCTTTAAAAGCTCCCAATTACCTTCGATGTCTCTTCTATCAAGGTCAGGCGACCCATCAATAATATAGTAAGAGGCTTTATACGCCTTAGCAAGCGAGATCGCCAATAAAGTTTTTCCTGTACCCGGTGGACCTTGTAGTAAAATTCCAGCGCAATTACCCTTTTCAAGAGAGTTAATTAAGCTTTTTAAATAATCAAATTCGTCATTTTGCTGGATATATTCAATTTTTTTTTTAGAAATAGAATCAGATATAATTTTCCCCTCCTTTTTACGCGATTAAATGTAATTTTTTAATTAATTATTAGATTTCTTTAGAATTATGTTTTAAGGCACAATTTTAGCTAAACAACTAAAATTACCGATTTTCGGACTTTGGTAATTTAAATATAAAAAAAATCCTATATAAATAGTATCTCTATCCAGAATTTCAATAAAAAACCTTTATAAAGAAATTTTTTCAAAATCCTAAGCCTCATTTGGTTTAGGATAATGAATTGAAATATGAATATAGCTTTTATACTACTAAAGGTTTGTTTTTTCTATCGTGTCTTCATAATAGGCATCATTAACCTAAACATTTTAGCGTAAAGGATTCTAATTAACTTAAAATCAAATAGATACCTTATCGACCTTAATAGTAAATACTTCTTCGGTTTATATGTGCTAAAATCTTTGTCGTAGGTAATACTTTTTATGTAAAAGTTTTTCTTAAAAGACGATAGTAGCAAAGAGTAAGTTATAATCGCAATGACATCCCACGCTCGTTTAATGTTATCCTTAGGATAATCTAATTCTTCGCCCATTGCCATTCTGACAATTTCAATGATATGATATAAATCTATTTTACTTCTCAACAACTCCTTAGTAGCCCACATTAAATAAATACATCCTCCACAGTAAGATATTAGAGCTTTTGCGCCAGTATCTTCTGCTTCCTTAAATTTTTTTACTCCTTCAGAGATCATATCAAAAGGTAGAGAAATATTCTTAACCCACGATGCCCCAGCTCCAAACCCGCAACACAACGAATCTTTTTTAATGTGTTTCATCTCAAGTATTTTACAACCGCATTTCTCCAATATTGTTCTTGGTTCCTCCCAATATCCTCCTAGTGCTTTAGAAAAGCAGTTATCGTGAACGGTAACCGTTAGATTAAGTTGGTTTTGAAGATTGATTTCTCCGGAGCTAATATTATCTAATAACCAGCGATGAAAATTTATAAAATTCTGATCGTGTTTCACCCCCATTTCCTTCGGATGGACTTCCTTGAAGAAATACTCAACAGCATCTAAAGTAGCAACAACATTTTTGACGCCCCAACTATCAAAATCTCTTTTTGTCCTCTCAGCTATCTTTTTTACAATATCTAAGTATCCTCCTTGGTATAAGTAGGCACCTCCTTCCCATTGGTCGATCCGATCGATAGGCTTGAAGTAATTAAGCAATTTACTACCTCCAATAATAAATGGGAATATATGTGTATAGTTTCCAATTAACAAAACAGTATCCTCGCTCTTAGGAACGTAATGCATCCACTTATATATCCATCTTCTTTCTCGATTAGATAAAAACAAATTTAGAAGTTGCCAAATGTTACGATCTTCAGTAGGACAAACAAAATAGTAAAGAGGAGGCGCGCCTCTCTCTTTATACGAATCGTTCCATCTCTCGAGTATCAATTGATATGGGTTAGCATTTTGAGGGCAGTATAGATTGCAAGATAAACAAGTATTACATTTTTCAAGTACATATTTTGACTTTCGACCTTTGACTAAATTTTGAATCTCTTCTTTTGCTTCATCCAAAGGTAATTGTAAAACGGGACATAGATGAAAACAAAGTCCACACAAATCACATAAATCTTCTCTGAAAGCAGGAGTTCTTTTATTTTCCACCATTTTTAATACGCCTCGCTATACGGTGGTGGATCTTCTGGGAGATCTGCTATTTTAAATGTTTTTTTTGAGGGTAATTTCGGGAGTTGTTTTTTCATTATGCCCCAAAAGAAATGTTTAGCCCTTTTTTTTTTCTCTTTATTGGACATAGGTTTTTCTCCCATGGCCATCTGGAGCAGTTCGATAATGTGGTACACTTTAAATTTCCCGAGATATAATTTTTTGGCGGTGCTGTAAGTAGCTAAACACCCAGCGCAATAAACGCAAACAGCGTCTACTTTCGCTTTGTTAAATTCTTTTATGTTTCTCATTGTTGCTGATCTTAATTTCATTGTGTGATACGCTGAATCCACAGAAAATCCGCCTCCAATTCCACAACACCTCATATTTTCGCGACATGCTTCAATTTCAATTACTTTTACCCCAATTGCTTCTAAAATTTTTCGAGGTAAATCCATGTAGTCATCTCCAAACATTTTTGAATAACAAGAATCTTGAATCGAAACCGTCATATCTAATTTATTTGTAATTTGAATTTTACCATTCTCAATTTTTTCCCATAAATATTGGATATAAGATTTAACAGAATCAAATTTATAGGTTAATCCATAACGAGGTAATACATTTTTGAAAACATTAGTTCCTGCTGTGCACAAAACTAGCAAATTTTTTGGTTTTAATATATTAAACCATTTATCTAACCTCTTAGTAACTTGAAATAACTCGTCTTCGTATCCCGTTCGAAATAATGTTTCTCCACAACAATATTCAAGCCTACCCCTAATATCTAGATCCTTAAAAAAGCTTGCTTGCGTTAACTCGGCATAGGTAATTATGTTACATCCTGGATAAGTAAGCGTGTCACCTTTTAAAGGAGATAAATCTGCCCATGATTTAACAAGTTCTTGCGTTTTTTTAGGCATGTGGTCCATAACGTAAGATCGGAAGTTAGGGTAGTGAGGATAAAGCGTCATATAATGCTTCCCACGGATTTTTAACCCCTCTCTTTTGTACTTTTCGTTCCATCTCTGCAAAATCAACTCTGCTGGATGAGCATTTTCAGGACAATAAAAATTACATGAATGACAACTCTGACATTCTTTTAACACTCGTTTTGTTTCATTCCCAGCGATTAATTTTTTCATTTCTTCAATGGATTCTTCAATAGAAAGGCCCATTACGGGACAATTATGAAAACATTCTCCACAAAGAGTGCAAGCTTCTTCGTTAAACGGAGAAAAAAAATCTTTATCAACAGGTTCAATTTTAGTCATTTCAAACTCATTTTTTTTATTCTTTATTTCTTCTTGATTTGATTAGATAAAAAGTTATAATCTTTTAAATTCGTTATTAAGAATGATTTTTTAAGGTGCAATAATTAAAATTATGATATAAGCGAATATTAGATTTCCTAATATGATCCCCACATCTTTTAACGAACTTCTTCCTGCTAAATCACTTCTAGGTTTCCTAAAAATATACATAATTCCAAAAGGAAAGAAAAAGATTGGCAAAAATATGATTAACTGAGTGATAATAAGAGAAAATATAGCGATTATCAGTGATATCACAGAGGCAATCCATATTATTAAGCGAGACGCTTTTGGAGATAATTTTGATAACGAATCTCCATCAATCATTTCGTGAAGCATTTGACCGGAAAATGCCACAGAGGTTATAGAAAGTAATATTAATAACTCAAATAAAGTTAGACCAGGAAAGAAATTCATAGAAATATCGCCAGCGTTGATTTTTATTATAAAATAAGGTAAAAAAATGTGCGATATTCCTAAAATAATATGGTTAATAATAACCTGCGATTTAAATAGACAGTATAGAATTACGGAAATAACGATAATAGCTAAATAAACGCCTAAGAGGGGTTTTTCTACGATACTTTTCATGAAACATACGGTCCCTAATAAAAAACTTGCTAGAGAAATTGTGAATATTTCTTTTCGGCTATAACCCTGTACTCTTTCTAGCGTTTCCTTTTCGTTTGGATCTTTCATATCGATTACATCATTAAGTGTATTTCCCGTAATGGCATAAAACACAAATCCAGCTAATATCCAAATGTGAGGATAAACATCGTAATCGTTTAAATATATGCTCAATAAACAAGGAATGAGCACAGCAAAAATATATTCAACCCTTAGAAGTCTAAATCCCTTACTCATCGAAAGAATCACTTTAAATTACGCGTTATTAAAATAATATATAATATTCTAAAAAGGATTTAAGATTTATAGAAATTACTTTACACGAATATATTAATTTCCAATAAATTTAGGTTCCTTTTTGTCGTTTAGTGCAAATACACCAATTTTATAATCTTCAGATTCAGCCGATTTTATCTGTATTTGTCGTTCTTTTTCAAGGTGTTCCTCTAAGGGCGTGCTAAGAGCATCAAAGAATAATTTTTTTGTCCTTGCATATGTTAATGTTGGTCCCTTGGCGAGTCTCTCAGCCCATTGTAAAGAAATCTTTTCTAAATCTTCATGAGGAACGATTTCGTTAACAAAACCAAGTTTTTTCATCTCTTTAGCTGTATAAGTGTCTCCGAAAAACGCCATTTGTGTCGCTTGTTGCCACGTGAGCTGACGACTTAACAAAATAGTTCCAGCGAATCCAGGAATTAGAGCGAGTTTGGAAAAAGATTGCCTAAACCTCGCTTTTTCTGAGGCAATTATGATATCACACGAGAGAGCGAGGTTCATTCCAGCTCCTACTGCCCAGCCATTCACAGACGCGATAACAGGTTTTGGATAAAGACGCAAAATTAACGCAATTTTATAAAGGTCTTTCGTTAAATCGTCCATAACTTGACCTGATGTGCCATTTTCAATACTCGCCTTAAATTGTTTTATGTCTCCACCGGCCGAAAAAGCCTTTCCGGAGCCAGTTATTATTAAACATCTCACAGTGTTATTATTTCGAATAGATTCTATAGTTTCTAATAGATTTTTCCCAGAACTTTTATTTAAAGGGTTAAAATTCTCTGGATCTGTTAGTCTTATAATCGCAATATTATCTTTAATTACTAATTCAATTTTTTCGTCCATATTTTATCTCCATTTATTTTATTTTTCTTACATCATAATTCGTTTACATATATTATTATCAGTTTTCCATTATATTTTTTTTATATTAACTCTAAAAAAACATTCTAATTGCTAAAACTAGTAAGATAACTGCCACGAAAAATTTTAAATATGTTTTCGACATTTTGCTTGATATTTTTGCCCCAAATATCGAACCTAATATAGCGCCAGAAGTTATTAGAAGGCCAACTAGATAATCTATTTGCCCTAAGAGGCACTTAATGATTGTATTATATATAGCTGTGAAAAAGATTATTGAAGTTGAAATTGCTGTAGAATTATGGATAGGAAAACCTAATATTATGTTGAGGGATGGAGTATTTATTATCCCACCTCCAATTCCAAGTAGGTTTGCAACAAAACCGGCTAATATGAATAACGGAATTACTTTTTTTAAATTAGTTTTATAATCGTAATCGTGCAATGGGAACTCTTCCTTTTCTAAGTCTTTACTCGTTAATCCTCCTTTTGTTTTAATAGCTTTATGGATCATATTTAACCCTGCCACGAGTAATGTCAATGCAAATAAAATCTTTAACATTGAATTATCGATTTGAATAAATGAAAATAAAATGGTGGCTAAAATGCTCCCTAAAATAGAAAAAACACCATATGTCAAAGCTAATTTGAAATTTGTCCTTCCTTGTTTTAGATAAGTTATAAATCCCGCACATGAAGACGTTAAAATTATGAATGTAGATGTATCTATGGCAATATTAATTGGCATCAAAAACAAAAGAGTCATTATGGAGACAAAAAATACTCCGCCTCCAATTCCAGCCATAACTGAAAGGGTTCCCGTTATAAAACCTAATAGTATTAATAAAAATATTGTTGTAAGATATATTTCCATAAAAAAACCTATGTAAAATTTATCATAAACTTTTCTTGATCTGAGAAAGTATCAAAAAAATCAAGAATTATATTATAAAAAAGTTATTAACTTAATAATTTAAAATTTAAAAAAATCTAAATTTTAATTAGTTATCTTTTATGCCCGAACCTAACGATAAATTAATTGTTGCGCTCGTTGAATGCTCTAGATGTAGAAATCCCTTTATGATTAAAAAAGGGCAAAAAAAATCGGGAAAATTAATATGTGATAATTGTATTAAATTAGAACAGAGAAAAAAACAGTTAGCAGATTCAGTAATCGAATCACAAAAAGATTTAGAAAACTCGATTAAGGGTTATAAAAGTTCTCTAAGAGTTGCTAAATCTCAACAAATAAAGCAATTATATTTTGATAAACTCAAAAAAACTTCAACTGTATTAAATAATTCAGTGGAACTTCTTAAGAAAATAGAGGAAACTAACGACGGGAAATACATAGAGCAATATAAAAAGTTATTTGAAAAATTGAAAAAAGAATACGCTGAAAACAAATAAGATTATAATTTTAGAAATATAAACGCCATATTCATCATTCGTTTTGAAGAATAATATTTCGCGTCTATTTTCATTAATTTCGAACTAAGTTTGACAAAAAGATTCCAAATCTTTCTGAAAATTAAATTTGAGCGATATTTATTGCGTAAATTTATTAGATCTTTTTCCGTTTTTTTCGGATTAATCGATTGAAGTAAGGACATTTTCATTAATACTCCATAAACTCCAAAGTGATTTATATATTTGAAATTATTACGTTGGAACAATTCTAAAATTTGCTCAATTTCATATCTACGATAATGACCGATTATCTTATCTTGTTTTGAATAGTATTTCATCCTGTGTGGGACTGTAATTACAGCAAATCCTCCATGTGTTAATATCCTTTTTATTTCAGAGATAGCTAAATCGTCATTTTTTACGTGTTCTAACACGTCTAAAGCAAGTACCAGGTCAAAAGTATTGTTTTTATAAGGTAATTTAACAACATCCCCACATAAAGGATTCTGTTCAGAATATCGCTTTAAAGGTATAGTAGATATATCGTAATATGATTTATTTTGTACATTTTTTAAGATGTAAAGAAGAGAGTTTCCTGAGCAACCTAAATCTATCGCGTTTTTAAAGATCCTACTATTACCAATTATTTTGATTAATAAATCGAATTTACATCTAATTCCGGGTGAGATATCGTATTCGAAACGATTTCTAGCAGAAAAATTTTTATGGTGGTCGTAAAACTCTTTTAAACTCATTAATTTTTATCAATTCTTTAAATCTTCTTAAGATAATAACCAAATATTGGGATAAATAAAAAATATTTATCACTTTCTATACTTTGTATAATCAAAACTGAATTAAATTTTTTAGTATTTAAATTATTTATGTAAAGTTCTAAATCGTTAACTAAACTGGCTCTATTTATGCTTGGGATCCATGGAAAACTCGAACAAAAATGTTCCACGAGTCTAAATTTATTTACAAAATATTGAGGTATCTTCCTTCCTATTTCGGGGTCTGCTCCTGAATTTTTAAGGCTATTATATAACTCTTTTTTTAATCCCGTATCAGGATATTCAATAATTCCTCCAAAATCAGGCTCACCAAAAATCAAAAAAACTCCGTTATGTTTCAAAATTCTATGAATTTCCGCTAAAATATAATTTAAGTCCATTTCCCACAAGAAATAACAATAAGTAATAACAACATCAAAAAAGTTATCTTCAAAGTTATTATTTAATATATCCATCGTTTCGAGCTTTGCATCGATAAGATTTTTCTCTAAGTTACCACTTGCGTATTCAATTTTATTTTTATTCTTATCTATACCGAATAGTTTTAAATTATATTTTATTCCAATTTCTTTCAGTAATTCACCAGTTTTACAGCCTATTTCTAATAATTGATTTTTATGAGAGAATTCTGCTTTTTCATATAAACTATCTCTTAATTCAGCAGTCCATGTTAATTGCTCATTAAATTTGTCCTCCCAATTAATCATATTTTCCACTTTTCTCCAAAATTATTCTGTTAAGATTTAAATAAATGAAATTTCGCTTCATGAATCCAGAAGTAAATTACATTTAAAAAATTAAGTGAGATCTTTAAAAAATTCCAATTTTCGCTATTTCAGTATCATTTTTAAACGTAATTTAATTAAGTACAATTATCATTTAAGATAATATTTCAAATAAAAATCAACATAATTTGATTAAAAAATGAAACTCAAACAAATCTCTGTTTTTCTCCCTAACGAACCAAGACAACTAGCCAATTTCTTCGAATTCCTTATGGAAAATAAAATATATATCAAATCTATAACTGTTGCCGAAACAGAAGATTATGGATTATTATTGCTTTTAGTCAAACCATTTGAGAAATGCGTAGAGTTATTAGAAGATAACGATTATATGCATTCAGTTACAGAAGTTATAGCAGTAAGGCTTACGGATAACATCTCTCAATTGTATAACATTGCTAAAACTCTTGGAGATAATAAAGTTAACATTGAATATTTATATACATTTGCCGAAAAATCGTCAGAAAGTAAAACTGTGACAGTATTAAGATTAGACGATAACGAAAATGGGTTTGAAGTGTTAAAAAAGAATGGCTTTGATCTAGTAGAAGATTTTGAACAATAGTTTAAAAAACTACTTTTTTTAAGAATTCCACTTTACATTTTCAGTTTCAATCGTTCTACTAAAATTTTTGTGGCGTAAGCCGCTTCGTGAGGCGTATAAAAAATTGGTGCTTTTTCTTTTTTAGCAAATTTCTTTAGATCTTCAAAATCTTCTCCAAAAAAAATTAAAGGTATAATAGGTTTTAACCTCCCAGTTTGGTTCCAAGCTTTTATCATTCCACGATAATGCTCGTCAGATTTCATTTCTAAGAAAGGGGGTACTACCAAACAAGGAACAACTATATCTATTTCTGAATCTTCTAACATGGCTTTGGTTATTTCGTAATACTGTTCCTCACCAGCAACACCTATCATATCAAGTGGGTTCTCTATCTTTACTAAGGATATAAGGTGAGGCGATATTCTTTCTTTAAGTGTATCAGAGAATTCTACTAGTTTTAAATTAAATTCTTCCGCTTTATCACTGAAAAGAACAGAGCTCCCTCCACTATTAGTTAACACTCCTATCTTTTCACCTTTAGGAACTGGTAAAAAAGAGAATGTTTTCAAAGCTGTAATAAAATCGGAAGCATTTTCGCATAGTATTGCTCCAGCTTGTTTAATGGATGTTTTCAACATTTTATAATTAGTTGCTATCGAACCTGTGTGGCTACTTGCCGCCTTCATTCCAGATGAAGTTCTTCCTCCTTTTAAGACAATAATTGGTTTAATAGGAACAATAGATTTTAAAGCTTTTAAAAAATCTCTTCCATCTTCAATCGTTTCCATGTAAATACAAATGATTCGACTGTTAGGATCTTCCCTAAAAAATTCAAGAACTTCGACAAAAGAAATGTCAACATTATTTCCAATATTTGCGAATTTTGAACATCCGAGACTTTCTCTCTCCATCGCATAAAAACTGGCACATCCGAACGAACCAGATTGGCTAATCATGCTAATATTTCCGTGGGGCGCTGCTTGAATAAAAGAAGCGTTAAGTCCTATGTCTGTGTTTTGTATGCCTACACAATTAGGTCCCATAACTCGAATGCCCACTTCTGTACATTTTTCTGCGATTCTTTTTTCCGCTTTTTTACCTTCTTGATTAATTTCCCCAAAACCAGCAGTAACTATTATTATACCTTTTACTTGCTTTTCTATGCATTGGTTTATTACTCCATCAACTGCTTTTGCAGGGACTAAAATTATCGCGAGATCCACATCTTTTGGGACATCTAGTATACTTTTATAGCATTTTAATCCTAAAATTTCGGTGCTTTTTTGAGTTACAAGAAACAATTTGCTTTCTAAATTTTTGTTCTTTAAAATATTAATCGTAACTGCGTTTCCGAACTTTCTAGGATTTGCGGTTGCCCCTATTACTGCTATACTTTTCGGAAAAAAAAAATTATGCATTTAAGATTCAATCTCCTCATATATTGCATCGTGAGGGCAAACTTCGATACACACTTTACACCCCCTACAAATAGCTTGATCGATTGTTACTTTTTTTTCACTATCATCAAAATTTAGCGCAGAACATCCGAATTTATTAACACATATAAGACACCCAACGCATTTGTCTTGATCTACTTTTACTATGGGTGGTTCTATATGTTGTACCCGAAATTGATTAGCTTCTACTAAAGAACATAAGTGTCTAGAAATAAAAACTCGAACACCTTCAGCCTTAACAGCTATTTCTAGCTTTTCTATAGTTTTATTTAGATTGTTGGAATCTTCTACCCAAATCTTATCTGGAGATACGCCACATCCTTTTACGAGATCTTCTATGATTACGCGAATTCCCTGTTCTTTTGTGAGGGTGATTCCTGTACCTGGATTGTCTTGAAATCCCGTCATACTAGTCGACCTATTATCTAAAATAACAACTAAAATGTTATTTTTGTTGTAAACAGCGTTTATTAAAGCTGGTATACCAGAATGGAAGAATGTGGAATCGCCTAATATTGCAAGCACGGGATTTTTCTCCGGTTGTATTTTAGCAATTCCGTTTGCTAAACCAATAGAGCCCCCCATACAAACTTCAGTGTCTATTCCTTCAAGGGGTTTGTACACTGCAAGCGTGTAACAACCAATATCAGAAGAATTTACGAACTTAGTTTTCATCTTTTTTTCTACTTGTTTAATTGCGTAAAAAGTTGCTCTATGACCACATCCAGGACATAAAATGGGAAGCCTTGGAGGTATAATCATCATATTTTCTGGTACAGGAACTTTTTCGTAAGGCAATCCAACCAAACTAGCAATATTTTCTAAGTAAATTTCTGCAGAGAATTCACCATTTTGAGGAAACAAGTCTTTTCCATGAATTTTAAGTTCATTTGAGATGCCTTCTTCGAATGCTAATTGCTTTATGATATTTTCAAGGAAAGGTTCGAGTTCTTCAACGACTACAATTTCATCAGTAGATTTAAGTAATTTTTTAATTAGTTTTTTAGGTGGAGGATAAACTAACCCGAGTTTTAAAATTGATACTTTATTAGTAATACCGAAATAATTGAGAGCATCTAGCAATTGAGAGTATGGTATGCCCGCAGCAACAAATCCATATCTAACACCGTTAATTTTCTCTTTTGATAATTTTAACGAGTTAAAAGGAAATTCGTCAGCAAATTCAGAAATATCCTCTAACCTTTCTAACAATCTAACACGCAAAACTCGTGAGTGTGATGGCAAACAAACCCATCTAGAACGATCCCAATCAAAACCGTAATCGCGATTAATCTCTTTAACCTCTCCAAGAATAACGTCTCCTCTTCCGTGATTTAACCTGGTTGTAGTCCGAAATAATACTAAAGAGTGATATTCTTCCGAAAAATCAAAAGCGTATTTTATCATATCTTTTGCCTCTTGAGGTGTCGCAGGTTCAAAGACGGGTACTAAAGCGTGAAGCCCAAAATATCGATTATCCTGTTCATTTTGAGAAGAATAGCAATTAGGGTCATCTGCCGAGATCACAACCATTCCGCCTCGAGCCCCAGCGTAGCAAGCCGTCATAAATGCATCTGACGCGACATTCAACCCAACATGCTTCATTACCGCAACCGAGCGTACATTTGACATAGATCCGCCGTATGCTACTTCAAAACCTACTTTTTCGTTAATGCTCCATTCTAATTTGAGATGTGGAAAATATTTTTGCATTTCAGCTAATGCAGGTAATATCTCTGAAGATGGCGTACCAGGATATCCCGCACCAATGACAACGCCCGCTTCCAAAATTCCGCGAGCAATTGCTTCGTTACCTAACATAACGATTCTTTTTCCGGGATTGTCTTCTGCGTAGTATGGTTTACTCAATATTATACCTCCTTATGCTTTTTCCTTTTTCAATTCCCACTTCAAATGCTTTTTTATTAACATCGTGTACTTTTGTTGGGAGATAGCTTAAAATAGCTTGTATAAGAGACTCCTTTTTAAGGGGTATAGCTTCTGAACCTAACAGTACGCCTAACATTACAACATTCATGGTTCGAGGATTCCCCAAACTCAGTGCCATCTCATCAGCATTTATAAAATATATGTTTTGAGAAACATTCTTCAAAAATTCGCTTATCTGTTTTATGTTTGGATAGTCCATATTCATTTGATGAATCACAGGTGGGATAATGATGTTTTTATTTATTAAAAAGACAGTTTGTGGTCCAGCATAATTAAAAATCCTAGCTGCCTCACTTGCTTCAAAAGCCAAAATAGTATCGGTTTTCCCTCGTGGAACAAGTGGACCTTCCACTTCAGTACCAAATCGAAGATATGACGCAACTGATCCACCTCTCTGGGCCATGCCATGTGTTTCTGCAGTTCTCACTTTATATTTCTCCAATAAAGCCGCATATGAAAGAATTTGCGCTGCTCGGATAACACCTTGGCCACCCACCCCTACATTTAATAAATTATAACTTTTAATTTCCATGGTTAAAGTTCGTTAAAAATTAAGAGTTTCACTATCTTTAATAATTTTAATTAGCTTCTTAAATTTAATTAAAATATTCGTTATTTACGATAATAGGTTCCCATTATTATCCCATTCATAGGTTAAAAGATTTTAATAAATCAAATTTAATCACAAATAATTTGAAAAAAAATGTCTAACACTAAACTATAACATATGCACTAGTATAATGAAAAAAGATAAGCTACAAATCAAATAGAAAACAATTAGAAAATTAAAAAAATCCCACATATGAGTACGATGTATTAATCTCACATTTTATGACGCCTTTTTCCTTATTAAGTTCTTAATAAAATCGTACATTTTACAATTTTATTCTTAGCGATCAAAAATTTTGTACACTAATTTGGATAATATTTTTGAAATAAATTGATTTTTGTCCCATGAAATTCGAGAAAAATATTTTTTTTTAATTAAAATTATGAGTTATCTTAGCAATTATATTTAATTCTAAGATTATATAGATAAAATAACATAGATATTATTTCAAACCAACTTATAACATGTAAATTTATTGAATATTCAAATAGAGCGTTTGTAAAATTAGCGAATTTTTCGAAATATTTTTATATCTGAATGATCTTTATTATGATAGAATATCGAAAATCGATATTTGTAGTGGAATGTTCCTATTTTAGCCCATAATTTATTCCTCCACGAATGAGTTTTTCCCGCTAAATATATTCGCATTCCATTACTTAATCTTTTTTTTCTTACGCCTTGTAATTCCTTTTTAATCGTAAATGGAAAGAAAATTGTAGCAAAAATATTATTTTATTCATCAATTTAAAATATAATACGAGCCAAAACAAAAGTCCGCGATATAATTATAGATCGTAATCTAGATCTAAATGAATTATTTTAAATAATAAAAATTTTAAATTCTTATTATTCTTCAAATTTATATTGAAGTAAATTAAATAACAAAAAATACAAAAAAAAAATTAAACTCGAGGTCGAATAAAATGGGTAAATTTGATGGTAAAGTAGCTTTTCTCACGGGTGGAGCTTCAGGCTTGGCAGAAAGAACCGCTAAAGATTTCGCAACTGAAGGAGCAAAAGTGGTAATATTTGATTTTGATAAAGAAAATGGGTTGCGCGTTGAGAAAGAAATCAAAGACGCAGGCGGAGACGTCCTATTTATTGAGGGGGACGTACGAAAATCTGATTCGGTCGAAGCGGGGGTAAATAAAACCTTTGAGAAATATGGAACGGTTGATTTTCTAGTTCATTCTGCCGGTATTTTAAAGGATGGAATGATACACAAATTATCAGAAGAATATTGGGACGATGTGATAAATACTCACCTTAAAGGGTTTTACTTAACTCTACAAGCGTGTGCTAAACGATGGATATCTTATTGTAAGGAAAATCCAAAAGAAAAGATCGCTGATTATCCCGATAGACGAGTAATTACGATTAGTAGTCAAGCTGCTGAGGGAAATATTGGTCAATTGAATTATGCTGCAGCTAAATCTGGGATGATTGGAATGGTTAAAACTGCTGGATTAGAATTAATTCGATACAATATTAAATCTCATGCAATTATGCCTACACTTATCGAAACTCCGATTCTTGGTGAATTACTAAGTAAACAAGAAGGAAAATGGAGAAAATATTACTCAGGAAGAATTCCTTTAGGAATAGGGGAATCGAAATATGTTTCTCAAGTAATATTATTTTTGTGCAGCGATGCTGCGTGGTTTATGAATGGAGAGGTCATAGGAATAAACGGTGGCCGTCTAGATAAAGTCTAAAATCGAATTAACGAAATTATTTTATTTTTATTTTTTTTATAATCCTACTCAGATTTAGTCTTTTTAAGTTCTTCAATCAAAGCAGGTACAACTTTATGTAAATCGCCAACGATTCCATAGTGAGCTACTTGAAAAATTGGAGCAAGTGGATCTTTATTGATTGCAACGATAATTTCTGAATTTTGCATCCCTACTAAATGTTGGATCGCTCCCGAAATTCCGCATGCAATATAGAGTTTTGGAGAAACGGTTTTTCCAGTTTGCCCAACTTGTCTATCTTCGCCTAACCAATTTAGTTCTACTGGAACTCTCGAACCTCCCAGTTCTGCTCCTAAGACACTAGCCAATTCCTCAATAATTTTAAACCCTTCCATTGAACCAACGCCTCTCCCTCCAGTAACAATTATTTCGGCGTCTTCTAGATTGACTTTCTCCTTTTGTTTTGCTATGATCTTTATGATTTTAGTTAAAGTATCTTTTTCTTTAAATTCCTTTTCGATTTTAATAATTCTTACTTTCTTTTTAGAAGTTTTGTCAACCTTGAAAGTACCAGGTCTCACAGTTGCCATTTGTGGTCTGCTCGAAGGCGTACGGATGGTTGCCATAATATTTCCACCAAATGTAGGTCTCGTCTGCATCAAATTACCCGTTTCCTCTTCGATATCTAACCCCGTACAATCTGCTGTCAATCCCGCGTTTATTCGCTTAGCAACTCTTGGGGCAAAATCTCTTCCTGTTGGAGTAGCTCCTATTAATATAATCTCCGGCCTATAATCAGTAATTAAATCAGTTAATACATTTACATACAAGTCCGAATAATAGTTTTTAAATATTGCCGATTTAATGTATATAATTTCGTCCGCACCGTATTCACCAATCTCTTCCAGTTTATCGTCAAATTTATCTCCTAATATGACAAGAGTTAAATTCACATTTAATGCGTTTGATAACTTTCGCCCCTTCCCTAAGAGCTGAAACGCAACTTTATGAATTTCGTTTTTATAATGTTCTGCTATTATCCAAACTCCTTTATATTGTGTTTTATCTACCTTTTCAATTCTTTCTGCCCGTACCAATGTAATGGCATCTACAGGGCATGACTCTATACAAGCCCCACATAAATTACAGTCTTCAGTAAAAACAGCAATGTCTTCGATAATTTCAACGCCACCGTAAGGACACGAAGTTATACAGGCACCACAACCTTCACATAAATCGCTATCTACAATAATACTCATTTTCAAACCTCCTTTCACAAAACTTTATCGTCTTTCAGATTATTAACTAATTTTGAAACCATTTCTTCTATAGTGCCATCCAATATGAGATGATCTCCTTTTCTTTGAGGAACAAATATTTTCCAAACTTCCGTCATCGACCCGTTTAATCCTATATCTGCTTTATTAGCGCTTAAATCTTCAGAATTTAAAAAATGAACTTCCTTTTCATGATAAGCTTTTACAATTCCTCCCATACTTGGTGTTCGCGGCTTATTTATATTTTTTAATACAGAAATTAATACGGGTAATTTTGTTTCAATAACAACTACCTCTTCAGTTCTAAACACCCGCTCTACAACAACAAGATCTTCGCCTTTTAACTGAAACTTTAATACATATGTTATTTGAGGGATTCCTAACTCTTCTGCCAATTCTGGTCCAACTTGAGCAGTATCCCCATCAATTGCTTGAGTTCCACAGATTACAATGTATTTCTCGTCTTTATCTGCTTCTCTCATTATTTTTTTAATCGCTAAGGCTAACGTGTGAGATGTAGCTAGCGTATCCGCCCCAGCAAAAGCTCTATCAGTTAATAAGTACGCTTTATCGACGCCCATTGATAAAACCTCTCGTAAGGCTTGCTCCGTCTGGGGTGGTCCCATGCTTATTGCGATCACTTCTCCACTATGACTTTCTCTAATTGAAAGCCCTAATTCGATCGCATGCTTGTCGTGTGGATTAATAATTGAAGGTATTCCTTCTCTTACTAATGTATTGGTTTTTGGGTCAATTTTAACCTCAGAAATACCCGGTACTTGCTTAATACAAACAAAAATCTTCATAGTTTCAAATATCTATTTTTTAATGTAGTTAGATAGAATTAAATCTTCATTACGTTATATCAAATTATTAAAAGACATTATAAAATCTTATTAAATTTATCAAAGTTATAGATTTTTTAGAGCTTACTTGAAATAAATCTAAAAAAATTAAAAATAGAATCTCTATAAAATATCAAAAAATTAGAAAATTGAAAAAATTAATTATTATTTTCTTAACATATGATTAGCGATAACTAATCTTTGTATCTCTGACGTACCCTCGTAGATTTCTCCCATCTTTGCGTCCCGAAAATATCTCTCAACCGCATACGCTTTCATTAAACCATAGCCGCCATGGATTTGAACAGCTTGGTGGGCTGCTTTCATCGCAGCTTCAGAAGCTACAAGCTTAGCCATAGATCCCGATAATCCATAATCCATTCCTTGATCGCACATCCACGCAGCTTTATAAGTTAATAACCGAGCTGATTCTACATCAGTTGTCGTA
The DNA here is from genome assembly GCA_018238625.1 of Promethearchaeota archaeon. GTDB lineage: Archaea > Asgardarchaeota > Lokiarchaeia > Sigyniarchaeales > SOKP01 > SOKP01. The sequence continues at coordinate 10,928 of JABCSY010000004.1, read as the reverse complement.
TCAGCGATTTTCCACTGAATTCCTTGAAAACGCGATATTTTTCGTCCAAATTGTTCCCGCTCGTTGGCGTATTTAATAGACGCTTCTAAACACGCTTGACCTAGCCCTACGCATTGAGAAGCTATGCTAATTCTACCGTAATCTAAGATTTGAAGGCCAATCCTAAATCCATTTCCAAGTCCGCCCAATATGTTTTCTTCGGGAACTCTCACGTCTTGAAATACCAATTCAGAAGTGTTAGATGCTCGAACACCTAACTTATCTTCTTTCACACCTACTGAATAACCAGGTGTATCTGTATCTACTATAAAGACAGTTAATTTTTTTCTGGTATCTTCTCCACCTGTCCTTGCAACAACTAGTAATGTTTTTGCAATACCGCCATTCGTCTGAAAAATTTTACTACCGTTTAGTGTATATTCATTTCCATCTTTCTCTGCAGTTAGCTGAACGCCTCCAGCATCAGAACCTGCATTCGCTTCGGTTAAAGCAAAAGCACCGATCTTATTACCTTTCGCAAGGTCAATTAGAAATTTTTGCTTTTGTTCTTCAGTTCCAAACTTATAAATAGGATAAGCACACACGCTCGCGTGGACGCCCGTAGTTATGGCCCAAGACGCATCAACTCGTCCGATCTCTTCAGTTATAATCGCAAAACTTATAGTATCGTTATGCAATCCAGCACCTCCATACTCTTCTGGAATACAAGAACCGAAGTATTTCAATTCTTTCATCTTCTCTAAAACAGTTGGGTCCAATTCAGCTTTTTGATCGCTCTCTTGTGCCACCGGAGCAATATATTCTTCTGCAAATTCACGAGTTATTTTTTTGATCATTTTCTGCTTTTCAGTTAACGAAAAATCCATATAAATCCTCTACACTTTATTTATTTTATACTTTATTCCTTTTTATTGCACTATCTTTAAAGAATATATATTTTAATAAATAATAATAATTAAATTTGTTTTAACTCTTAATAAAAACTTATTATCATATTTAATAAGTTGTTTCGACCCAATTTTCGAGGTTGAGATATAACTTTTTCAAATTATCAAGTTGTTTTTCGGTTGCATCCCAATAACCTCTTTTTTCCGCCTGAAGCATATTTTTTACAATATCCATCATAGCAAACCTATTGTTTTCGATTAAAGCCGTTCTAATTTCCTCATTTTCGATGTATTGGTCGTAGCCCTTATCCCAAATCCATTTATCTACTGAATCTGTAGTAGCAGCAAATCCTAAAATGTTTTCAACTCTTTCAGCAACTTTTTGACCGCCATGATATTTATGAGCTAGCATTGCTTTTATCCACCGAGGATTTAATGACCTTGTAATAGCTCCTTCCTTGATACTTTGTTCTAAGGAATCAACTCTTATGTCTTTAGTTGTTGTATCTGCAATATATATATTTGCCTGTGTTCCATTAATTTCTTTAAAAACCCTAGCTAATCCTCCAGTAAACTCAAAGTAATGATCGAGATCGGTAATATGGTATTCGGAAGAATCTCTAACTTGGCTCATGATATTAATTTTACTGACATTTTCTATAAAAGTATCAGAAATTTTCTTGATTTTCTGATTTTTCATATACGCAAAGCTCATGCAATTTATATAATCGTCAACTAATTCTTTTTCAACTTCCCAAACTCCCGCCGAAACAATATCAGTCAAATTTGTATTGTATTTTCCTGGTGCGGGTCCATATATTCTAGCTTCGGGATGTTCTAGACCTTTTTTTCTTAATTCTAACACGCTTTTTCTGATATAATTCTTATCTAAAGGTTCGTCTAAATTTTCGACTAATTCTACTGCTTCATTTATTAAATTTAAAATATAGGGAAAAGTATCTCTGAAAATCCCGCAGATTGTAACGATAACATTAATTCGAGGGTGTTTCATTTCTTCAAGAGGTATTACTTCAAGTTCAGTTGTCCATACAGATCTATTTTTAATTGGTCTAACACCTAAATAATTAAAAATCTGACCAATAGTTTCGCCTCCCGTTTTCATTGTTTCGAAAGCCCATAGAACTACACTTGTTGTTTCAGGAAATGTTCCATGCTCTTTTTTATAATTTTCAATTAATCTTTCCGCTATTATTCCCCCTCTTTTAAAAGCTGTTGAACTTGGAATTAATCTCGGATCAAATCCGTACGAATTTCTACCTGTTGGAAATATGTGAGGCGAACGTATTGGATCGCCACCAAGTCCGGGTTCTATATATCCCCCTTCTAATCCTTGAATTAAATTTTCCATTTCCATAGAATTATCAATGTTAAAAAGGAAATTTTTAACCCAATTTATCAAAATCAAATGTTCTTCCTCGCTTATCTCATATGGTTTAGTTATATTTCTTGAACCATAGAACCCTTCTACAATTTCTTTTAGATATTCTTCGAAAATATTTGATTTCTGTTTTTCTTGTTGTTCAAATTTTAGTAAAGCATCCTTTAAATCGTCAGGTATTTCCCCTGAATTCAAAAGAATTTGAAGAATCAAATCTTTTTTTTCTTCAATAGTATAATTTCTACCTAATACATGAAGTCCCATTGGAATAACTGAAGTTTTATATCTATATAATAAATCATCAAGCTCATCGATAGAAGAATATTCAAAATTTAGATTTTTAGCCAATTCAGAAATATCATATTCTAAATCTCTAATTCTTTCAGCTATTACTGGTTCAATTGATTCCCTCGAATTTAAAACACTTTCATTTTGATATTCTGAGATTAAGAACTCTAAATTAGCAAGTTCTTGATATAAATCCGATTTTTTAAAAGTGGGTCCAGCATGATTTATTACAACAGCATTTCCTCTTCTTTTAGCGATTGCAGATTCACTTGTGTTTGTTATGTGATAATAATACAAATTTGGGATCGTTCCTATGAGATTTAAGCAAAAATCATCTGGACCCCCAGATGTTTGCTTTCCTGGTTGAAACTCAACGGTTCCATGGGTCCCAAAATGAATCATAGCATCAATATTTAATATTTTTTCAAGATAACGATAAAAAGCAAGATATTGATGATGTGGAGGTAGGTTTTTATCGTGATAATCGTTAGGATCTCCAGAGACCAAGCTTCTGGCAGGTTGCAATGCGATATATAAATTCTTAAATTGAAGAATAGGAAGTTTAAAATGATCATTTGTCACATTAATTTTCCCAGGTACTTCACTCCAATAATCAACTATTTCTTTTTGTAGGTTTTCAAGTAATTGACCAAAGTAATTTGAATATTCATCTTTACTCCATAATACTCCCTTGAAGTTTTTGACATTTATATATTTAGAATTATTTAACGTTCCACTTTCAATAAACAAATCTGCTAGATTCTTATTTTCTGGTATGTTTTCAAAGTTATATCCTTCTTGAATTAAGATGGAAATCAAATTTCTAACGGATTCTGAGACGTCTAAGTAGGCAGCATTTCCTATTTTATCCTCGCTGGGAGGATAATTATAAATAATTATAGCAATTTTTTTTTCAGAATTTTCCTTAATACGCAGATTAAGCCACTTTTTGACTCTCTCAACTATAAAATCGATGTGATGAGAAATAGAAGCTACTTCTAAGACATCTGAGTGTATCTCTTCGGAGTAACCTAAATTTTGCATACATCCAACTGTCATCATCTCAATTCTTCCGTCTAATTCCGGCATTACAATCGATATTACTTGGTTTATTGGTATTGCTCCTTGTTCAGACTTAAGATAATCTTCATAGAGAAGATCGTATTGAATTAATGGATTGAGATGGGGGACATTCATTTTTTTATATAAATCTAAAGTTATAGAAGAATCTCCTCCAAAAGGTCCTCCATTAAGCTGAAAATATTGAAAATTGAGAACAATACTCACGAGATTTCTGTCATTTTTAAAAAAGAAGTTTTGATGAGCTTCCACATTGTATAGTACTTCTGAATAAACAGGAATAATATTAAAATTAGAGAATTTTTTTACAAATTCTTCAATTATCGGTAATGATTGCTCAAAATAAAGCGATCCATAAAAAAATAATCCTATTGTCTGTTTATTTGGATCTATAGGTTTAAATTGTAAAAATTTGTCTAAAGTTTCAAAATATTTGTTGGAATTTGGATCGTATATCCCAATTTCAGGAATTTTCAGTGGTTTAGACACTTTTAAGTCTTTAAATCCCAAGTAATTTTTTAAAAGAAAGAGAATCAAATTTTTATGGTTTTCTGCTATTCCTGCAAAACCATGACTCCAATAATCTCTTAAATATACCCAGTTTTTAATATGTTTAAAAGATCCAAATGGAAACATTTTTGAAAATTTTCTTATAATTTGGTCTATTTTCATGCCTTTATTAATTGCTTCGGTAATATCTGGTATTTCATCGAAGCCTAATTCTAATTTCTTCTTTGGTAAAGGAATTTTCCGGCCCATAAAAGAACCAATTTTAGTTAACCTCATAAGCTGAGGACTTCCTCCAATTAACGTTATTATTTGTTTCTTTTCGAATAATTGAAGATTTTCTTTTTCCATCTTTCCGTAAGCTTCTTCGAAGATGTCAACTGCTAAACAATGACCCCTGATATCAATAAGCATTATATCTGATTCATAAATAGCTTTAATAAATTCCTCTTTTGGGATCTTTCCATCGTTAACATCGTTTAAAAAATATATTTTAAAAGTAAAAAGGCGCCCAAGTTGTTGATAAATTTCAATTATACCTTCGGTCATCCACTTCATAAAAACTGAGGCGGTGATAAGGGAGATTTTGGGTATTTTTTCAATTTTTTCTGAATTTTCTTTCATTTTACTAATCAAATTATTATTTATTTTTCTCTAAAACCCCTTCAATGGTTAAAATTTCATTTAAATTCTTATTATTTAAATCATCTATATGGTAATATGCTGCATTGGCTGATTTAGCTAATTTCTTACAAATTTCTAACTTTACATTAGAATCTTCAACATCAATAATAATTGTGCCTATATTATGTTTTGAGATTTGTTCTCCCGTTTTTAGCACATCATCAATAGCATCTTTATAATAAACATTACCTCTTGCATCAGTTAAGAGAATAATAAGAGGTATATATCCAGATTCTTTTCGATTCTCTTCAAGCGCAACATCCATAGCTTTTATTAAGCCAGCAACAAGAGGAGTGGTTCCGCCAGTCGGAATTTCTTTTAATAGTTTATAAGCTAAATCTGTACTTCTAGTTGGTGGTAAAATTATTTCTGCTTTATCTTTTCGAAACACAACTAGTGATACTTTATCACGATACACATAATTTGATTGTAAAATGGAAAAAATTATACCCTTTACAACTTCCATTCTACCATTAGCTCCTATCGAGCCAGAAGCATCAACGCAAAAAATAATTAAATAACTTGATTTACCCATTCTTTTCTTTATATGAATGTGTTCTTCCTTAATAATTAGATTTCCACCGTTCTTAATTGCATCTCTATTTTCAGGTTCTAATGCGGCTTCATTTAATGTCTCGTTCAATGCAATATCGTGAGACATAGGAATTTTCAGATCCCTAGATTTTTGACCCCCTATGTATTTTCCACGAGAGCTAGTAGTTGGATGTATGATTCTTTGTCCAGATATGTTCATATCTTTTCTTATCTTTTTTTTTTGAATGATTTTATCTGCTTTTATATCTTTATTTATTTTAAATACTTCCTCTTTGATGTTTAAGATTTGATGATCGCCAGTAATATCATTTAAGTTGTTCTTGTCTGTTTGTAACTCTTTTTGCTTTTCAAACATATCTTCAAGATCATTTTCGTTAAAAGTCTGATCTTCGAAAGGTAAGCGCCTTAACCTATGGCTTAAAGATAATTTAGCAGCAATTTTAATGTCATCTTCATTTACTACAGTTCTATCATTGAATACTGCAACAGTTTTTGCTGTACGAGTTATTGTTATATCCGCTCTATGTCCGTCAGTTCGAAAATCAATACATAATTGAGCAATTTTTTTTAAATCCTCGTCAGAAATTTGAACTAAATTTAGGCTTTTTCGAGCTTTTACAATTTTATTTCTTAAGTCCTTTTGTTTTTTTTTAAATTTATTATAGAAATTATTTGGATCCTTCTGAAAATCCTCAACATATTTGATTATTAGAACTCTCTGATCAACATTTTCAATACGTTCTACATCTACGCTTAACCCAAAGCGATCTAAAAGCTGTGGCCTCAAGTTTCCTTCTTCAGGATTCATAGTTCCTATCAAGATAAAATTAGATGGATGGTGAAAACTAATGCCCTCACGTTCAATTATATTTAAACCCATCGCAGCGCTATCCAAAAGTATATCCGCTACATTATCTGCTAGGAGATTAACTTCGTCTATATAAAGTATATTACGATTTGCTTCAGCTAATATTCCGGGTTCTAAGGCTTTTATTCCCTTCAAGAGTGCTTCTTTAATATCAATAGTACCAACAACACGATCTTCTGTAGAATTAATTGGTAAATTAATAACTCTCATTTCTTTAAGGATAATATTCTCTTCTTTAATATCGCCTGCGATAATTTTATCTTGACACGAATGGCACGATTCTTTTAAATTTTTGGGATTGCAATTAAAGGGACAATCTTTTACAACTTCAATTTCAGGAAGTAAATCTGCTAATGCTCTTACTGCTGTAGATTTTGCCGTTCCTTTCGTACCTTTTATTAAAACTCCACCAATTTTTGGATTAATAGCGTTTAAAATTAAAGCTAATTTCATTAAATCTTGTCCTACTATTGCCGTAAAAGGATAAGGTTTATAATGTGTCATTTAAATATGTGAATTTGATAGTTTTATTTTCAATTTTTTAATGATAATAATAATAATATTAATTTCTAAATTAGTGTTATTCTTTAGATATTGTAAATAATAAAAAATAGAAATGAATTTATTTCAAACTTTAAATATGCTTGAAAGGTTTTGCAAACATGTTTTTTAATTACTCTATATTAGAAAGATTAGAAAAGGAACTATTCAAGTAACGAAATATTATTATATTAATTATTTTAAGTAATAAAATACTATAACGAAATTATGAGCTCACAAGAGAAAAATGGGTCTGAAAAGATACATCGACTAATAAAAGCATCAGATAAAATTAGTAATTTTTTTTCTTCGATGGAAAGTCATAGCAGTGAAATAGGTGTAAGTAAACCTGAACTTTTAACATTAGTAACGATTTATAGTGAAAAAGAAATTATAATGAGAGAACTTGCTGAAAAATTAGAGATTAATTCTAGCACAGCAACAGGGATTATAGATAGGCTAGTTAAAAAAAAAAGATCCTCCGGAAGAGAAATCAATCCGATAGGAGAATTGTAAAGGTATCTATAAGTAAACAGGGTAAAGAGATTGTGAATCTTTATCAGAAACAGAGAGATATTATATATAGAAGGATGATGAATGTTCTTACAGAAGAAGAACAAGAGTTTTTTCTCAATATAATTGAAAAAATAGCAAATAATAGCATTCTTTATTTCTTTTCTAAGAATAACTTTAATTTTTTTTTAGGTTCTCCAGAAGTAAAAAGCTCGTGAAAAGCTTCTCCTTCCATTTGAAACCCATGTTCGTTGTTATATATCCCTTCTTGAATCAATCGCTTGCAAAAAGCAATTGCTTTACCTGAATTTTGTATCATCATTCTTGCCATTTCTTCGACTCGATCTTCAAGCTCCATCAACGGGACAACTTCATTTACCAAACCCATTTTCAAAGCTTCTTGAGCGTCGAAGATCCTCGAAGTGTATATAATCTCTCTTGCTTTTAGAGGTCCTACTAAACGAATTAATCTTTGAGTTGCACCAGCAGCAGGCGTCATACCCCATTTTGTCTCAACTTGTCCAAATCTTGCGTTATCGGCAGCAATGATAATGTCTGCACACAGCATAAGTTCAAATCCCGCCGTAAGATTCAAACCCTTTATAGCCATTATAACGGGGATTGAAATGCTTTCAAACTTACCAAAAATTTTCTGTAACTTCCTTGTCATATCTTTTGCTTTAGATTCGTCCAGAGTTACGAGCCATTTGATATCAAGCCCTACGGTAAAAATATCGTCCATAGAAGTAGTGCATATTAATACGCGAATTTTGTTCAAATTCTTTTCGACTTCTTCATCTAATATTTGTTCTAATTCGTTAGCTACAATAATATCAAAAGCGTTTTTTTTATCAGGGCGATTTAAGTAAAGCCAAAAAATATTATCTTCGAATCTAATTGACCAGTATTTATAATCAGCCATATTTATTATTAAATTCCCAAATACTATTAAATATTTCCATGAAAATATTTGCTTTACATGATTTTCTAACCATCTTTTTTGGAAATTCTATATATTTATGAGTTTTATTCATATATTCTGGACAAGCATCACCATATTTCTCAAGGCAGAAGCGTTTTACTGCTATAGTTGTAATATGATGTAAATGGCTATATAGAACAAGTAGAAATAATAAAATCCAAGATGCCGAAGCAAAGCATACTCCAATAAATGTGATAACAATGGGCCCATTTAAAGGAGTTTTTGCGAAATTAATCAAGGCAACAATATAAAGAGCAATCCCAATTATAAACATTATCAGACCGATAGAGGACTAAAAATAGTATAACCCAAAGATAATATTTATATATGCGTAATACATGTATATACGTAATATATGTATATATTGACACTCTATGACAAACATAAGTGTAAGAATCGATCCTGAATTAAAAAAGAAGATGGATGCACTTAAGCATCTTAACTGGAGTGAGATAATTCGTAAAGCAATTAAAATAGAAATTCAGAATAAAACCGAGATAAATAAAGCTAAAGCTGTCTTGCTGAACGAAAGGATCCGTAAAAAGGCTCCCGAAAATTTCAATAGCATAGACATTATTCGTAAATTCAGGGAAGAAAGACATTAGAAGAGAAAAAAGTAGAATCTTAAATGATCGAAATAGTTATAGATGCTAGTGTGGTAGTTAAGTGGTTCATAGAAGAAAATGAATCAGATAAAGCAAAATTCTTGCGAGATAAGTTCATAGATGGACAAATCGAATTATTAATCCCATCCTTATTATACTTTGAAGTCATGAACGCCTTGAAATATAGTAAATTGTTTGATCCAAGTGAACTTAATGATGCTGGTGAGAGTCTAGAGAACTATGGATTTAAAGTAATTACGATAAAAAAAGAGATACGTGAATGCATGATTAAAATAGCTGTTGACCATGATATATCGATTTATGATACTTCCTATCTTGGAATAAGTATTGCATTAGGTAAAATTTTTTTCACTGCAGATGAAAAAATCATTAAAAAACTTCCTTCTAAATTAAAAGAATTTGGAAAAAGTCTAAAGCAAGTAGAAGATATTTTCAATTAAATGCTTTTATCCTAACTAGATAATGAGTTCTAAAAACTCTTTCTAAATTAATAAAACTAGGTGAAAAGAACAATAAAATGGAACTTAATCTCTCTCACAGACAATATCCTTGTGATAAAACTCTTTTAAAAGATCTTTATAATAGTATTGAAAATATAGAAAAATTATGTGATACTAAGAAGGCATTTGATTTTTTTAAAGCGTGGCAGGTTGATAACGATAAATTTAGATACTATATTTCAAGAGAATAAAACATTTAAAATGACTTAAATCTAAAAACTTAACATTTTCTACAGATTTTTTTCTAATTTTCTAGATATGATGATATTTTCTCAAACTTAAACTTATAAATTCTAATCCATGTATTTAGTTCTTCTTGAGTGTTCTAGTGTCCGTCTTGGACTCCTAAAACGACTAAGTTTTCAAGACATTTTATACCTCTTATTTCATCAGCTTCTATAAAGATAAAATCATTTTTTTTCAGTTTAAATTCTCCTTCCTTATTGGTAAATATTCCCGAACCATCTAAAACTAGAAAGAAAACGGCGTAAGGTTCTGGGTGGGGTTCTATTTCCAGTCCTTTTTCTAAACAAATGCGAACAATGTTAAACTTCTTTTTTGATTTAACGATTCTCTTTAAATCCGGCTTTCCTGATAAAAATTCTAAATTCTTTAAAAAATCCGCCATAATTATAACACTCTTGATGCTTTTATATTCTTTTTCATCATCTTCATTTTTTTCTTAGTTTTTCCCGTTTCTGCCAGCCTCTTAGGCATTGTTCTTTTATGTATCAGATAACCTACAATAAATAATACACCAATCCATGTGGTTAACAAGACGACATCAAATTGATATGTAAAGAAATTACTTCCGTCTACGCAAAATCTTAATAAGTCCGTTAGAAAGGTTATTGGTGAAAAAAAGGATAAAAATAATAAATAAGGGGGCAAACTATGAAGAGGAATAAAAATACCGCTCATAAATAGTAAAGGGAACTTAATAAGATTCATAATAAGCATTACATCAGAAGTCTTATCTGTAGGATATGCTGCAGATAATAGCCCCAATAGAGACCCTAAGATTGACATTAGACCAATCCCTAAAAACATTAAAAAGATCGTTGCAATTGAATTAAACACAATTGAAAACAATAGGATAAAGATAGTGGTTATTACTGATGTAATTATTAATGTATATAGAGTCGAAGCGATGACTATCCCTAATAAAATTTCGCTTAATGAAATCGGAGAGACTAAAATTCTTTCTAACGATTTTTCACGAGTTTCAATTGGTAATACAACGGGACTAATTGCTGTTGCTGTGAAGAAAGAAGTCATAGATACAATTCCAATAAAAACATGGTTGATAGGGATGGCTCTACCAATAGCCCAAGAAAGCGTCATGAAGAAAGGAAATAACAAGCCAAAAATTAAAACCGGACCTCTTTTTATGTAGAGCGCGATGTTTTTCTTACTTAATATCCAAATTCTATTTAGACTATCGCTTATCATTTTTCTAATCCTCCCATAGAAATTGAATCTTTTTTTATTAGATGGAT
>JABCSY010000050.1 GCA_018238625.1 Promethearchaeota archaeon | reverse complement strand
AAAGCATCTCATCTTGAGGGAACTCTTCTCTTAATTCAGCCATTTTTTTACTAATTCTCTCATCTCATCTAAAGTAGAAGTTTTACATCCTTGTTTTAATTGATATTCTGCCTTTTCTAATTTTTGAAGAACAAAAAGACGATACTGTAAATCCTCCAATGTAAAATCATCTGGCATTCGTTCGATAAGAGCGTGCAATTCTTCTTTATTAGTATTACTCATAATCAGTCACTATTCTAAATCTAGTTATTTAATCTTAAATATTTATTTACTTCAATATCTTTTAAAACACCTATTAACCATCTTATATCAACCATTTTTTCAGCCGTTCTTTAGCTTCTTCGTGAGTTAAATAATTTCCTTCTTTCATTTGCTTTTGGGCTTTATTAATTCTTTCATCGAGATACAGTTTATACGCAATCTCTTCCACGGTTAGATCATCCGGTAAATTTTTAATGAAATCAATTACCGCGTTTTTTACAGATGGCATAATATTCATATGAGTATTTATAAATTAATATTTAACTATCGATGGAAGAAATAAGTTGTTTTTTTAAAAATTGATATATAAGAAAAAAAATTAAAAAAAAGTTTGTTATAAGTATCTTTTCATATTATTTACTATATTCTTTAAAATGTTCTTCTAATTGTGGGTCTGTAAGGGTTTTTGGCAATCTTTTTGGTTCTGATGATGGGTTCATAAACCTTTTTCTCAAGATAGCTCAAGCAATTGCCGAAGATTGATAAACTTGTCAAAAATCTTTTCATTTTGCACTTTTGAAAATAACTGATTTTACATCTCATCCCAAGAGAGTAAAAATAGGGAAAAAATATAAAAAAAAAGATTAGATAAAGCTGATGGCAAAAACGATTATAAAAGTCAAAGGATATGCAATTGAAAAGAATAGGATACTTTTCGGATAACGTTCATTCTTTTCCTCAATTTCTTGCCGATAATTTTTCTGAAAGGGACTCTCTACCATGCCAGCATCCTCAACATGTATTACACGATTTCTACTCCTCATTAAGGCAAATTTATCACTTTCAGGTACACTACATTGAGTAAAGATGTATACTATTGTGAATGCGTACGGAATCACAGTTCCCAAAAAAGTAAAAGTACTATATCCTTCAGCTAAACTGCGTGAAAATGGTATAATGATAAATATTGCAGCTACACTTAATCCGTAACCTAAAGTGATATAATTAGAATTATTCTTAAATAAAAGCCAAAGAATATAACTCCCGTATAATATACTCAGCAATAACAAAAATGTTGTAACTAGAATTTGGCTTGAATATATTGAAACTCCAAAAATTATGAGATACAATTGGATAATTAGCATCGAAGTATCAAAAATTTTCCAAAATAATTTGTTATTTTCCACTTGTTTTACCTCGATTCCAGTAGATGTGACTTTTTCCTCTACTAATAAAAAGGAAAAAAGCTTATTTAAAGATAACCTATATAGCTTTTTCTGGAAAATCATGAGAAATATATGAAAAAATAGATTCTATATCTTCTAATGCTCCTATTTACCATCTTATATCAACCATTTTTTCAGCCGTTCTTTAGCTTCTTCGTGAGTTAAATAATTTCCTTCTTTCATTTGCTTTTGGGCTTTATTAATTCTTTCATCGAGATATAGTTTGTACGCAATCTCTTCCACGGTTAGATCATCCGGTAAATTTTTAATGAAATCAATTACCGCGTTTTTTACAGATGGCATAATATTCATATGATTATTTATAAATTGTTTTTCTAAAAATAGATATATAATAAAAAAAATTAAAAAAAGTTTGTTATAAGTATCTTTTCATACTATTTACTATATTCTTTAAAACGTTCTTCTAATTGTGGGTCTGTAAGGGTATCCATGATATACTTTGCGAACTCTTCGCCAGTAACTCCGTCGTCTCGGCCAGTAATTGCTATTTTCTTTTCTAGCGTAGCACAAATATCAAGCGCCATTTCGAGCTTTTTCGCTTTTCCAGTAAATCCTATATGGTTCATAAGTAAAGCCGCTGCTTTGATAATACTCGAAGGATCAGCGTATTGCGCTCTTCCATCTTCTACCATACGGGGAGCTGAACCGTGAATCGCTTCAAACATAGAATATTGTTTTCCAATGTTCGCAGAGCCAGCAGTTCCAACGCCTCCTTGAATTTGAGCAGCCTCGTCAGTAATGATATCGCCATAGAGGTTCGGAGCAACAAAAACTCTAAATTGGCTTTGTCTTGCTGGATCTACTAGTTTAGCCGTCATAATGTCGATATACCAATCGTCCCATTCTACTTCTGGATAATCCTTTGCCACTTCCTCTGCTAAAGCAAGGAATTTTCCATCAGTAGCTTTTACAACGTTAGCTTTGGTAACTACCGTGACTTTGTTAATGTCGTTCTTTTTAGCATAATCAAAGGCTAATCTGATAATCCTATCTGCTCCTTGCGACGTAATAACCTTAAAATCAAAGGCTAAATCATCAGAGATGTTTATACCTTTAGAACCTAACACATAAGCTCCTTCTGTATTTTCTCTGAAAAACATCCAATCGATATTCTTTTCAGGTACTTTAACTGGACGAACGTTTGCAAATAGATCTAATTCACGACGCATGGTTACATTTGCACTTTCGATGTTTGGCCATTTGTCTCCCTTTCTTGGTGTCGTCGTGGGCCCTTTAAGCAAAACATGGCACTTTTTTATTTCTACTAACACGTCGTCAGGGATCGCTTTCATAACGGCCGCTCTATTTTCAATCGTCAATCCTTCAATTACTCGAAACTCAACGTTTCCATTCTCTATCTCTTCTTTTAACAAGAATTCCAGTACGGCTTCCGCGTGTTTAGTAATAAATGGTCCGATTCCATCGCCGCCTACAAAACCAATTATTATTGGTTTTATCGATGTGTAATCAACCCAATCTCCGGCCTTTTTCATTCGTTCTACTCTTTCTAACTGCTCTTTTACAAGGTTTCCAAAGTGGTTTTTCGCATTTTCAATAATCTTATCCATTTTTATTTTTCCCTATTTCTTTTACTTTTTACTTTTCTATTTTTTTTTGGTACTCGTAATATTACTATTTTTTATTAATTATAAGTTAATCAAATGTTTCCTTCCGACTTCTAATTGTGAATAATTATTAAAAAAAATAATTTTTTTTTAATCCGTAAATAAAATTTCGTCCCAAGGTTGTCTATAGAGACCTGCGCGTTGCCGTTTCTGATCAAATACATGCCCCATCATTCCAATTGAGCGCCCAAGTACAAATAATCCGTTTAGAGCTTCGCTGAATATTACATCTTCAATTTCTTCTTTAGTGAAATCTAAGTTTTCTAGCAAATCCAGAAAGGTTATACCGATACATCCATCTACATTCAATATTAAATTATTCCTTTTGGAGGTGGTAAGTTTCTCGACTTCAAGAGCGTAATCAATGTGGGGATGTTTTTCAAAGTTTTTGAAGACAAATTCTTTCAATAATTGAACTCGTACGTCAGGATTTTGAACTGATTTAATTCTATGGCCGATTCCAGGGATGTTAATCTTCACGACATCTTTCATATAACCCATAAATTCTAAGGGCGTCATCTCTTTTTGTAAAGCTTCCCTGAAGTATCTAGCTGCGTTTGATATTGCTCCTCCGAATCTCGGGCCGATCGTGAGAATTCCTGAAGCAAGCGACGCCATTAAATCTTTACCTGCACGCGCTGTGATAATTGCGTTGTGAGCTCCTGAAACCGCGGGACCGTGGTCGGCTGTTAATTTAATTACCATCTCGATAAATTGTTGAGCAAACTCTGGTAACTCTCTTTTGAACCATAAAAGGCCAATCACATACCCAATTGATTTTTTTTCCCTGATTATTTTGTCTAATCCAACACCAGCAAAAGTTGGCACATCGCCTCTATCGTCTGAAATAGTCACTACTACATCGGTCGGTCTTCTTACTTTTCCTAAACGAATCGCAGTATTATAGTCCAGTGGAACTTCTGGAGGCACGAATTCTTCAACGGGGTCAATTTTACCTTCCTTTTTCAAATTTTCAAATGTTTTTCTAATTTCTTTGTCAAAATCTTCGTACGAATCTGGAACGATAGCTCCAGCCTCTCTTAATGCGCGGTTTTTAGCATCAGCAGTCTCTCTTGCACTATCTGCCATAGCCCCCGCGTGACCAAACTGCAATCCCTTAGGCAATAGTTTTGCTGCTGTCCCTGTTACCCACGCAACTATAGGTTTCGTTATCTTTCCGTTTTTCAATGCGTCTACTATCGCATATTCGTCAGTTCCACCTATCTCTCCTAATGTTACTAACATTTTAATTTTAGGGTTCGCTTCGTAGCGCATGAGATGATCAATTAATCTTGAACCAGGGTATCTATCACCGCCGATAGCAATGCCTTCAAACACTCCATCGGTTGTTTGGCTTATCATAAAATTCATTTCGTTGCTTAAGCCACCTGATTTTGAGACGAAGCCAACTGAGCCTGGGCGATATAGTTTCGAAAGTTTAATATTTTCTAAAGTTCCCGCTGTATTTCCAATTTTAAAAGCACCCGCTACAATTCCACCTACGGTAGCTGGACCAATAATATTTTTCTTCCTCTCTTCTGCGATTTTTATTAATTCTCGACTTTGTCTTTCAGGAATGCCTTCAGCTATGATAACCACTGTACGGATTGTATCAGATTCAAGGGCTTCTTTACTAGTTTCATACGAGGATCTAAAGGACGCAAAATTTATCATGACATCAGCGTTAGGGTGGTTTTTCATCGCTAAATTAAGCGTTTTATAAATAGGGATAACAATTTCTTTATTCCCGTAGAAAACCTTGTGATAACTAATTGCTGCAGTCTGAGTTGGTCTAATTATTGCTGCTACTGATTGCTTTTCTCTTTTGCTTACAAAATCAAAATCAAGCATTCTTTGGATAGGGTTCCTCTGAAGTCCGTAAATAATTGCTTGTGTATTTCTATTAAAAAGTTCATAATCTTCCATTTTAAACCCCTCCTGCTTCTTCTGCTTGTTTTATTAAATCGACAACCCTAGTCATATGAGTGTATCTATCGTATACTTCAATCGGAATACCAGTCTCCTCTCCAACTTGCTTCATAAGTTCAAGTCCTTGCTTTTCGTTAGGTCCACCTCTTCGCACATATATTTTAACTTTGGCTTTCTTCAGTTTTTCAACTGAATTCTTGATGGCACTAACGATTCCAGTAAAGGTAGCTTTTACATCAGTAAAATTAGCAATTCCCCCTCCAATTATAAGGTACTTTGCTCTCCCAGCGATATCAGGAGTTTCTGTAATGAGATCTATGATAGTTTGAGCGTAAATTTCAGTATATTCTCGTGATGGATTCCCAGAGTATTCGCCGTAATTCCCCAATTCTTTTCCATATCCCAAGTCCACGATCGTATCTGTATATATAACTGAAGCCCCTCCTCCAGCTACCATAGTCCAAACTCGACCAACTGGATTCAGAACTTTTAATTTGAGGGAAGCCCCTGTCTTTTCGTCTAATTCCCGTATATACGCTTCTTTTTCAGACATAACTTGCCCGAAAGCAGTAGGAAATTCAATTGGTTTGTTAGGATTCCCCCACGTATCCGCATGAAGAAACATAGCGGTATCATCTAATCTAGCTTTAACATCTAATGGAACAACTTTGTTGTCTTGAGCGATTGCGAATGGATTGATTTCAAGAAAAGTAAAATCCTGATCGACAAACACTTGATAAAGCCCCTTAATAAAAGGCATTAAAACACCTTTAGAGGCTCCTAAATCCGGCAGTTTACTCTCTAAATCAAATGTTTTAATATCAGTTCCAATAGGTATTGGTACGTGAATGACTTTATCCCAATTCTCTTCAACGTAAATACCCCCCTCGAAACTGAAATGGATCACATCACCCTCTCTTTCGGTTGTGATAGAAACATAATATTCTTTTTCGTGAGGAATGAAAGGTTCGACAAGTAAACGCTTCAATGCACCTCTTACATTCCCAATCTCGTAGACTTTATCCAAATTTGTATAACAAAAATCTTTCATTTCGTCACAATTTGCATCTAGCAAAAGTAGATTTGCTTTCCCTCTTTTTCCAAAAAGTTGGTCAGGTTTAACTACAACTTTTTCTGTATTTATCCAAGGATTATCTGAGATTGCTTTCTCTAAGTCAGTCTCGCAGTCAATAACCACTAACTTGTTATGGTATTTGAATTCGGGGTAATACTTTGGCAGTTCATTAGCTAAAATCTTTTTAGCATCATACTCATAAATATTTTTTTGAGCCATTTTTAAATTTTTATTATTATGTCAATTATTTGTAATAAGAGTAAACCCAACTTTTATAAAAATGTTACCTACATGATTTATATGGGAGGCAATTCCCTCAGAACTACTCGTTAAGGAAAAAAAACGCAAGAAATTCCGCGAGAAAACGGGCAATTAAATACGATTTTATAAGGATACAAATAAGTTATGTAAATTTTAAGAACTGAGGAAATATCAAATTATCAAATTATATGTTAATTCAATGTTCAATTATGTATGGATTTATGAATAGGAATAATGACTTCGTTAACCTAAAATACTATTGTAGATTATGTAAACAACAACTTAAGCATATAAAACACAACCAGATATAGTAATATTTTTCAAAATGACAGACTTAAAACCTAAAAACTATGTAATTAATATAATTCGCAGAAAGAAGGAAATATACTATTCGCTATTTACAGTTGTTTTAAGTTTTTTAATTTATTTTTTAATTGCTACTTTAATTGAAGTGTTCAACTGGGCACTTTAACCTTTTTCAAGGTTGCATTTATTTTTTTGAAAGGTCTTATTTAGTGAGAACGAAATCGAGTATCTGGTGCGTTATAGAATTAATATTATGAGTGTCAGCAATCTTTTTTCGAGCATTCTCGAGCATTATTTTTACTTGTTGAGGATTTTTTTTATAGTAGATTAGCTTTTCTAACAACGAACCTTTCTTTCTTGGATTAAATAACAATCCTGTTTCGCCGTTTGTTATTAAGTCAATATTGCCCTCTACTTCTGAAGCAATAAGGAGCGTATTAGAGCTCATTGCTTCAAGATTGGCGTTAGAGATTCCTTGACCATGCGCAGGGTCGATTAAAACATCTATGCTACTGTAAATCTTTTCTCTATCTCTTTCAAATCCTAAAATAAAAATATTATCAGATAAACCGTTCTCTTCGACGAAAACACAAATGTACTCCAATTCAGACCCTGTGCCATATATATATAATTTATCTAAAGGAAATTCCTTAAAGTAATCTTTAAATTCCATTAACATGTATTTAAGGTTTTTAAATTGAGATAGCCTCCCAATAAAACCAAAATTCACACCTTCACGTACAATTTTATCCAAACCAATATATTTTGTAAATTCAATTCCATTTGGAATTCTTAAAATTCTTCTTTTAGGATAATTCAGCTCGGTAATTTCCTCAAACATTCTTTTATTGATTACTCTTATAAAATCTATCTTTTTTATGAGATATTTTTGAAACAGTTTTAACCAGCTATAACAAACAAACTTTTTTATTAAATTATATCGATTCATTAAGGAAACTTCCTTAATATGGCTCCCAAAATCAATTGGTATTTTCATTAAAATAGGAATTTTATAAATTAATCTTAGGACTAAAGGTGTAATAATATTATATGAGAAAGTATGAACATTTATTAGATCAATGCGTTCATGTTTATGAATTTTAACCATTTTGTAAAAAGACCCTAGATAAAAGTAAAGTTTACCTAAAATAGACCCCCTAAATTTGCGAATTTGATAAACTCTGAAGTCTTTAGATGTAGTAGGGCATTCAGAATATCTTGTAATTAACGATATTCTTAAATTTTCGATCATTTTGTACGCTGGTAAAAGCTCTAATAACTGAGCTTGCATTCCTCCAAAATGCATCTTTAAATTTTCGTTTGGATGAGTATTTTCAATGTAAATGGCAAATAACATTTTTTTCTCGTACTTTGTTATAGATGTTAAACTGAAGAAAAATGAGATAATATTATTAATCAATACTAAATTAAAATATTAATTTGATTACTCAATGCGAATGTTAGAATTCTTACCATGAAAGAAAAGTTTTTTTTTAAAATCAGTATAAATGTCTTAACTCAAGTCTATAACATCGTAATTTTTTATTTTTTAGCTTTAAGTCTGGATAATGTATTGATTGGTGTTATTGGATATACACATAGCTTAATTGGATTCGTCTTAATGATTACTTCTGTGGGTTTAGAACTAATTTATCTCCAACATAACGCAGATCAAAATTTTAAAGAACATTTTAGCGTCATCTTCCTGTTAAAGACTATAAAAGTATTAATTGCTTACATTCCCCTCTTGATTTTTGTATTTTTTGGATATCACGATTCTGAAACGCTCAATTTCATGCTTCTAACAATTGTTGCTTATATTATAACAAGTTTTTCGAATGTGTTTATTTTAAACTTAGAAAGTCGCCAAAAAATGATTAAAACTTCTCTAATTCTACTCTTGAATCAATTCGTGAAAAATACGATGATAATAATTATCATATTAAATTTAAAACATATATCGAACCCTCTATATTCAATTAGCCTAGTATATATTGCTTCAGCATTCTTCCATTTGGCCATAACTCTTATTTTTTCAATAAAAGAATTCAAATTCTACAAGATCGATAAAAATATTTTAAGAACTTACTTCAAATCAATTAAACCTTATATCTTATATTTTTTAATGAGTGGGTTTATCAATCAATTTGGTAAAATATTATTAGATTTAAATTATGGTCACGCAGAATTAGCTCTATTTTATGTTGTGGAAACAAATATTATAGCAATTTTTCTTCTAATATCCACTCAAATTTCAAATTTATTCTATTCATTCCTCCCAAAAGAGTTTGAAAATAAGAATTTTGAGGTTATTAAAGTGATAACACACACAACGGAGAAATATGCTTCCATTATTTTTTTATCTGTTATTTTGGTAGTTCAAATGAATTCAGAAAAATTCTTTAATTTATTACTACCTAGCTACGCCAATGCGGCTATTTATTTAAAAATTCTGATATTCATTCCATATTTTGTAGGTATAAATCAACCCTATTCTTCCCATTTGATTCCAAGCAAGAACGAAAGATTGTTTTCAAATTATTTCGTTATTAAATCAGCGGTATGGGTACTACTAATACTATTTACAGTACCTTCTAATGTTCTATTTATCCCTTCTTTAGGTTTTGGTGGTATAGGGCTCTCTTTTATAATAGTGTTAGGATTATTTTTCGATGTATTTTTTTATAGATGTTTTTCAAATAGAATTGGAATTCCATCAAATAGGAATATCCTTTCTCATTTAATCTTTGCAATGATAAGTTTCATTATTATACAAATTCTTTTTAGCTTTATATTAGTTAGTTTAATTCAAAACGAGATACTATACATTTTATTAAATTCTTTAGCTCTAATTGGGCTATTTTTTCTACAATTAATACTTTTCAAAGAGTTAAACAAGCAAGATAAAACATTTTTTCTAAATTTATTTAAGGTAGGAAGTTATAGGGAAAGTTTCCTTGAAGAAATTAAAAATTAATTATTAAAGGATTTCATTTATCATTTGTTTCAATTATATTAGCTTGTTTGGCGAAAGGAATGTCAGATGAAGAGATATTAGAAAATTATGCCTCTCTGAACAAAGAGAATATTCAAGGGGGACTCGGATCTATAGGAACGTACTTCCATTTAGCGTAAAGATAGATCATTAAGCTAATAAAAGACACGAATGTAAGTAAAGAACCGAGTAATTGCATTTTCACATTAGAAGCTTCCTTTTCTAATAGCTTATCTTCACTCCTTATCGGGTGTGTACTATCGGGATTCCAAACTTCATCCATTCTAAACGCTAAATACGGAGCATCTGGCCTACGCGAATGAGTTATAGCGGGATCATGTTGAAATAAATTAGCTTTTTTATCAACTCTTATTTTATAGTAAACTGAACCTTGTTCCTGCCCATTAAACAATAGAATAGTAAGAATAATCAATTCAGGAACAATAAGTATAGCGCTTAAATGTACTACGAACATAACTGGAAAACTACTGATAATAATCCCAATATAGAAGTAATAATAATAGGATTTTGTGGTTAAAAACGAATAAAACCCTAAAATAATTAAGCTCGCGATACTTAACGAAGAAATTATTGTAATAACGTAATCAGGCAATGTATTGTATATGAAATATGCAAATAGAAAAGTATGCAGCCCCAATATCATTAAATAAATAATATTATTTAAAGTGGATAATTTTCCCTTGAACATTTTTTATTTCTCCTCTTTTTCAAATTAATTCAAGGGGGACTCGGACCTGGAGGAACGTGCTTCCATTTAGCGTAAAGATAGATCATTAAGCTAATAAAAGGCACGATTGTAAGTAAAAAACTGAGTGATAGCATTTTCACATTAGAAGTTTCCTTTTCTAATAGCTCATCTTCACTCCTTATCGGGAGTGCACCATTAGGATTCCAAACTTCATCCATTCTAAACGCTAAATACGGAGCAACCGGGCTACGCAAATTAGTTACAGCGGGATCATGTTGAAATAAATTAGCTTTTTTATTAACTCTCATTTTATAGTAAACTGAACCTTGTTCCAGCCCATTAAACAATAGAATAGTAAGAATAATCAATTCAGGAACAATAAGTATAGCGCTTAAATGTACTATGAACATAACTGGAAAACTACTAATAATAATCCCAATATAGAAGTAATAATAATAGAATTTTGTGGTTAAAAACGAATAAAACCCTAAAATAATTAAGCTCGCGAAGCTTAATGAAGAAATTATTGTAATAACATAATCAGGCAATGTATTGTATATGAAACATGCAAAATAAAAAGTATGTAGCCCCAATATCATTAAATAAGTAATGTTTTTTAAAGTGGATAATTTTCCCTTGAACAATTTCTATTTCTCCTCTTTTTCAAATTAATAAAAATTGAATTTTGTTAAGATAATAGATAATTAATATATTATTGTATATTATTATATATAAATCTTATGGTGAGCTCAAATATATATATAAATTCATATATAAAAACTTTTTGAGATGATCAAGGATAATAAGTGGTCTCTTAAATCACTCTATTAATAGAAGTCTTTTAACCATGGTTCATTAAAAGAAAATTACATTTATCATTTTTGGAAATCTACAAGTGCAAATTATTTCTCGTGTCTTAATACTTTTCCAGGCAATATGTCGACGCGTTCCCCATTCTCTAAAACGATCTTTCCGTTTACAATTACATAATTAATTCCAATGGGATATTGATGAGGATTAGCGTAGGTTGCTTTATCAATTACCGTTTTAGGATCAAAGATTACGATATCAGCCCAACTTCCTGGTTTTAACAAACCCCTATCGAGCAATCCGACCATTTGCGCAGGTAAGGAAGTACTTTTCCGGATCGCGGTTTCAAGAGTAAGCACTTGTTTTTCTCTAACAAATTCTCCTAAAATTTTAGGGTATGTTCCGTAAAACCGAGGATGAGGATTTACTTCTGCTAGTTCACCGTATGGAGCTACGGAAGACCCATCAGTTTCAAAAGCAGTAAGATTACTTTTCATAAAATTGATTATATCCTCTTCACCCCTTAAATGCGTTATAATCATCGATGCTTCGCCCTCTTCTTCAATCATGAGATCGTAAACAGTATCAAACAAATCCATTTTAAATATCTCAGAAATTTCCTTAAAATTTCTTCCCTTATGGGGTTTGTATTTTTCACTATGAAGCATTACCGGAAGAATATTCTCCCATCCAATAACTTCGATAGGAAACCACTCATCCCATCCTTCACAACCATGTAATTGATCATATTTGATTTTTTCTCGCGTTTCTGGATCTTTTAGCCTTTCAAGTGTTTTAATAATACCGCCTTCGAAAACCCAAGGCGGTAATAGCATTTCTAAGCCCGTCATTACTGAATCATACGGATGCATGTCGCAATTTATTTCTAATCCCTTATCTCGTGCTCTTTCTATAAGGCTTAAGACAGCATCTGCCGTACCCCAAAAGGGTTTACCAAAAATCGAGATATGCGATACTTGTACTGGCAAATATGCCTTTCTCCCGATTTTAATGGTTTCTCTTATGGATTTCATCAACTTAGGACCGTAAGATCGAATATGAGAAAAATAGTATCCATTATATTCAGAAACTATTTTACAGAGTTCTATTATTTCTTCTGTTTTTGCGAATATACCGGGGGGATAAAATAAGCCAGTCGATAATCCTAAAGCACCTACCTCCATTGCCTCAGTTGTGTAATTTTTCATAATGGCAAGTTCTTCATCAGTCGGTTCTCTGTCATCAAATCCCATTGCCGATATTCTCATTGTTCCGTGCCCTAAAAGAAGAATCATGTTTGAGGCCATTCCGACTTTTTCAATTTTAGCCAGGTATTCTCCAAATGAACTCCAATCTATCTTGAAATCGTCGCTAAAGCGTATAATATTTGTTAAATATTTCAAAATTAAATCTTTCTTATCGTGATTAATAGGAGCTAGACCATAGCCGCAATTCCCTCCAATTATCGTCGTAATGCCCTGTCGTATTGTACTTTCCTGTTGCGGATGAACTAAATTTGTTGAATCCGCATGACTATGAATATCAATAAATCCGGGACATATTACGAGTCCCTTAGCGTTAACAACTTTTTCACCTTTTAAAGAATCTAAAACGCCTATATCAATGATTTTTCCTCCCTCAATAGCGAGATCTGCTTTAAACCAAGGATTTCCCGTACCATCAATGATGCGTCCATTTTTTATTATTATATCCATCTATTTTCACTCTCGATGATATTCTCAAATCTATTTATACTAAGATTTCCATAAAAATAAGGTTTATTTATTATTTATAACTTCTTCAAATAGTTTATTTAAGTTAATTCTTGAATTGTTTTTGGAACATCCCAGGGTAAATTTGCTATTGATGCACCAGCAGATTCCAATGCTTGAATCTTTCCTTTAGCTGAACCAAAATTGCCAGAGATTATCGCACCCGCATGTCCCATTCTTTTTCCTTCTGGAGCGCTTTTTCCTGCAATATATGCTATTACGGGTTTAGAAACATGTTCTTTGATATATTCTGCAGTTTTTTCTTCCTCGTCGCTTCCAATTTCTCCAATAAGTACTATTATTTTGGTGTTTGGGTCCTCTGAATAATAAGCTACAGCTTCTTGCATAGTAGTTCCTCTCACAGGATCTCCACCTATACCAATGTACGCAGAAACCCCGATATTACTATTTCCAATCGCTTTTGTTATTTCGTAAGACAAAGTTCCACTCTTTGAGATTACTGCGACCTCACCGTAATGACACATGTCGCTTGGCATTATCCCTAATTTGATTTTATCGGGGATTAGCATTCCAGGGCAATTCGGACCGATTATCTGTAGACCTTTTTCCTTAGCTTTCTCAACAAGCCTAACCATATCAAACACGGGGACATTTTCGGTAATAACACATGTCATCCTGATTCCCGCATTTAGACTTTCCATACATGCATCTAAAACGAATTTTGCTGGAACAAAAACTATACTCGTGTCTGCGTTCGTTTCTTGAATTGCTTCTTTCACTTCGTTGAAAACTGGGACACTGTATACTTCTTGACCCCCCTTTCCGGGTGTAACTCCAGCAACAATTTTAGTACCATAATTAAGCATAATTTGAGTGTGAAAATTCCCTTGTTTTCCCGTAATTCCTTGAACGATTACTTTTGATTTCTCGTTAAGATACATGCTATTCACTCAGCACCTCTTTTACTTTTTTAACTGCGCCCATAACATCTTGGAACGCATCCATGTTTGCCGCTTTAAGCAAGGCAATCCCTTCTTTTTCGTTAGTCCCTGTTAGTCTAATAACCATTGGTGGAGCATCTGAAAAATCTTTGAGAGCTTGAATTATCGCCTGAGCAACTATATCACATCGAGTGATACCTCCAAAAATATTTACCAAAACAACTTTCGGCTGTAATTTAAAAATCAATTCCAGCGCCTCATATACCCTTTCCTTACTAGCCCCGCCCCCAACATCCAAAAAATTAGCTGATTGTAAACCTAAATCAGATAAGACATCTAACAAAGCCATCGTGAGTCCTGCTCCATTTGCTAAGATACCAATATCTCCGGATAGTTCAACAAACGAAAAACCCGCTTTTTTCGCAAGCTTCTCTAGTTCACTTAACTTCCTCTCTTGTAAGTTTTGAGTGATTGGCTGACGAAACGCCGCATTGTCGTCCAAAATCATCTTTCCATCTACGGCAAATAATCCAGAAGGAGTCATAACCAGAGGATTTATTTCTACAAGTTGTGCCTCTAACTTCAAAGCTATATCCCATAATTTCATGAATATTCGTGAAGCCGTAACAATTTGTTTGCCATTAAATCCCAATTGACGAGCGACTTTACTTGCTAACACTTCAGACACCCCATCATGAAAGGAAAAACTCTCCTTTAATATTGCATCTGGAGTTGTTTTAGCAACCTCCTCAATATCAATTCCCCCTTCTTTGCTAGCAATTAGAAAGAATTGCCTTCCCGAAGCGTCTAAAGCGATTGAGCAATAATACTCGTGTTCTATTATAACGAGTTCTTCAATAAGAATTGCTTCAACCTGAAACCCAGCTATATTTCTATTAAAATACTCATTACACAGTGAAATTGCCTCATTTTGGGATTTAGCAATTTTTATTAACCCCGCTTTTTTTCTGCTTCCAATAGCGATTTGTGATTTAACAATTGCTGGAAATGAAAATCCTTTAACTTTGTCTTCAATATCTTCGCCCCTTAGAATTAACATGTTCCTGACTAATGGAACATCAAACTTGCTAAAGATTTCCTTACTCTCGTATTCGAGCAATCTTATGATAATATCATCCTTTAAATAAAATTTATTCTAATAAACTATAATTTGAGACAATAGATTATTTTTTGTTTTTTGGGAGAATACTTTAATAACTAACAGAACGAATAAAATAATATCAAGAATAAACTCTGAAATAAAAGATGAAAACCTCAAATAATAATGTGAATCATACTCAACTTGAAGAACCTAGTATGATAAAGATGGTAATGTTTTCAACCGGATATTTTTTGAATACTTTTATTATGATAGCTTTCAATAATTATGTCTGGACATTCTACGAAGGAGAGCTCGGTTTAATCAGCATAGTTCCTTTATGGCCAATATATATGGCACTCGCAAATACACTATACGTAATATTGAGTATGATAATTAACCCATTTATAGGATACCTTACAGATAAACCCTTCAAATGGACCAAAAAGCGAGGGTTTCATACGCCATGGATCATTATTGGAGGGATTCCTACGATTATCCTGTTTTTCTTCCTATTTACACCCCCTCAAGTATCAGGGATTGAAAGTGTATGGCCTATTCTAATATATTTTATAGTAATCGTATTCCTATACGATATGTCGTATTCTCTTCTTCAAACCCATTCTTTTGGTGCTTTTGCCGCTCATTTTAGGGGAGATAAAACGCGTAGAAAAGGAGGGATATTAACTCAAATTTTTACTTTTATAGCAAATTTCTTAGCAATCACAATCTGGTCACTAATAATTGATCCCGGAAATCCAATATCGTTCACAATCGCTGCGTTTATCAGCACTATTATATTATCGTGCTCACTTTTGGTGTTTATACCTGGATCTAAGGAATCTAAAGCGATAAAAGAGAGATTCATCGTAGGACATGACAACTCGGAAAGAATTCCCTTTTTTAAAACTATGAAGATAGCTATAAAACAAAAAAATTTCATGTTGGCTGTATTTTCTTATCTCACATTCATGATTGCGTTTGGTCTTATGAGCATGAATACAGTCAACTTTATTGATGATGTTCTACAAGAGGGGCAACACATAAGAAGCATAGGTTCAATTTTAATGCTCCTATCTGCTTTTCTAACAATGCCTATATGGGTTCGCTTAGCTAAAAGAATAGGACATTCGAACGCTTTTGTAATCGGTTTAGCTTCCTATGGAGTAAGTCTATTATTAAACCTCTTTATTGTGAACGCGTTTCAGTTCTATTTAACAAGCATCCTAAATGGAGTATCAGTAACATTGTTCTTGATTATGTTATCACCCGTTTTGGCTGACTGTTACGATGAAATCGCTGTGAAATTAAAAAAACATCACGAGACTACTTTAATTGGAATTAGAAACTTTTTCGTTCGCACTTCTGTAGTGTTTCAGAGTTTTATTATAGCAATTATTCACGCGCTCACAATTTATGACCCCCTAGATGTTTCTCATCAGTTTGATGCCTTAATAGGTCTTCGGATAATTCAAGGATTAATTCCATTCATTATTTGCAGTGTGGGTGCGTTAATCTTTTATAAATGGTTTGATCTGAAAAGTACCAAAAAACAAGAAGTTACTCGTAAATTACGGGAATTAGGGTTATAGCATTTATCAAAATTATATTTGAGAAAATCATCCAATGGCAAAAATTATAGATGATACGAACTTATAATATATAGTTTTTATGAATGTTACTGTGATATATGAGGAAACTCTTCAAATTCCTATCGATAAAGCTTTTGAGCTCGCAATGCAATGGATAACTAGCCAACATAAAGCCAAAATAAAAAAGCATACTCCTCCTACTTTTATAGAAGCTAAACAAGGGACTATGAACACCAATACGGGCCACGATCCGAATTGGAAGAAGCGAATTCGAATTAATTTTTACGATTTAAAAAACAACAAAATCCTGATTCGAGTGGAAGCTACGCCTCTTTCAAGAACAATTTTAAGAGTTGAAAAACTCAAACAATCTTGGTATAATGGTCTCTTTTCAAGTCTGTTTTCCCTACTTGAGAGAATAGAAGGAACAACAACTCTAAAAACCCTCCCAAAACAAGTTAATGAAGCATTGCATTGTCATAATTGCGGAAATAAAATCGATAAAGATACAATAATTTGCTCTTCGTGCGGAATTGAAATTACTTAGCATTCTGATTAAATCATTCTCTTATCTTCTATAAATTGAATTTCTTTTTATTTAATAATATTTTAAAGTTGACAAATTCTTTTAATAGATATAAAATTATCCTTATAGCAAGTAAAAGCTAATTATGATTTTTTAAACGGTTAGAAAACATGCTATTTCAAATTGAATATCTATTGTATAACATATTATGGTTGGTTATTATCGGAATAATTATATCTTTAATTACTTTTGCTCTGGTTCTGCGACTTGAAACAAAGCAAAAGGCATTAGAGAAGAAATATATGATGGTCCTTTCCAGTTTTATTCTTGTTTTGTTACTTCCTTTATTTTTTGGCGTGATGGCATTTTTACTTCAAATTCTTGGAGATTCACTGATATTATTGCGATTTGATAATGGAGGGAATAATTTTTTAATTAAACTTGTTTCAATATCCGGATTTTTATTAATTCTTGTCTTCAATAAATACTTGATCGATATCAGTTGGGAAAAATCCTTATGGATATCTTTGTTAACGTTAACAGTTTTGTATCTTATCTTTTCTTTAATTCCCGAATTTTATCAATTTGTAGGATTTAACTTGATATAATTAATTAAAAGAGAAAACATTATTTCTACTTCTTTTAGATTGGTTGTTAATCGTTTAGTGCCAGTTTAAATACCATAATTTGGATGAGTATGGATATGCAAATATCCTCCATCGAACATAGGTCTAATTAGATCTGGTTGGTAGATTAAATATATATATACCTTTAAAATATCTCCAACAATTTTATGTGAAACTTCAACTTCTATTGTACCTAATCCATGATTAGGCCCCTGTAAATAAATTAAATCCCAATTTATTTCCAAAATATTATCTGAACTTTGATCTAACAATAGATATGTATTTGGTGCGTTGGTTGTATCATTATAGATTTCAATAGTTGAAACATCATGTCCTGCTCTTTGAATAACATAGGAGCCATTAGTATGTACATTCCAGGGAAATTGAGCCATTGTATGATCACAATACCTTTGAGGTCTAAAACAATCAACTATATAAGCCCAAACATAGCCCTCTGTTGTAATCAAATCAACATCTAAGAAATCTATACTCGTATCGTTAATATTGACTGAATGATAGTGACCGGGGGTAACTTCAATGAAATCTTTACTATCTGCGGAAAATCTTTTTGTACCGGTAGTTGTTTCTAATTCAACTCTCATTCTACTCACTTCGAGCGGGCACCAATATTTAAATCTTACGTAATCATCTGAAGCAATAGTAATGTTTATATCATGATAACATTTAATATGTTGTGTCCATTTAATATCAATATAACTTGCACTAGTTAACACATCAAATTTACCTCCTCCAATAAATACAAGTTCCCAATAGTCTAACCAGATTCTCCCTGTTGCAGAAGTCACAAGATGATCATTATGAAAACCTATATAAGTAAGATCAATATTAATACCCCCTGTAGTTGTACTAACTTCAAAACGATTAAAATTCATATTCATTAGTTTTATATTTATGTTTGCTTCTCCAGTAATACTAATGAAATCATATAGTTCATAATTGGGATTAATAAAAATGTCGAACTCTACATTTGAGATATTTTCATGGTAAGGAAGGTTAATAAAGATTTTTAGAATATTTCCAATCTTACTATGCGTTATGATATTTGTAGTTGGACCATAACCTTTAACTGTATCAAAATTCCAATTTGCCTCTAAAATGTTTACCGAATTTTTAGGAAGATTATTAATTTTTATTTCGCCCATTTCTACATTATTATATATTTCAATCTTAGAAGCAACATATTCAACGCCTGAAATCTGATAAGAACTACTGACGGTTTTTGGTATGGAATATGACATATACCCCAAACCCATAACAACAGTCCCGATAAGAAGTATTAAAGCAATGACAGAAAACTTCTCTTTTTTAAAAATTTGTTTACGACTCATCTATTCTGATAACACCAATTAAAGATGGCAAATATTTTATTACAAAATGATTTGCATTTTTATAATAATTATCGTAACCATATAATTCTTTTTTACGGAAAAAGATAAATCAATTGAGAACTGAAAGGTCTATTTAGTATTTATTGAATCCAAATATTAGCTTTTCTGAGTAAATCATTCTCTTATCATTTTTTAACTAATTTCACCTTCTAATATTAAAAATTAGGGGAGATTGCATAAAAAGTATATATTTATATTTAAGTAGGCCAAATTATACTTTAATATCCAAAAATTTGATGATAAATATGTTATTTCTAACAGCTGATGAAATAGTAATTCTTACTGCGTTTATTTTAGTATTAGTTTTAGCAATTGTAATGTTTATAATTGGTATATTTGTGACGCGGTGGAAAGCTAGGAAAAACGAATGGAGCGATTCTCTCTTAACAGCATTCGTAGTCAATTTAATTTGGCTATTAACTAATATTCCAGTTAGTATGTTAGTTGAATTCTTGTTTGGAGCAAACTTTCTATTTGGTATCGTGGAATTAGTAATTGCCATTATTATTGGAGCTATTGTTGTTAAAATTATTTATAAAAAAGATTTTGGCGAGTCATTCGTTTTTGTTATAGTAATACAAATCCTCCTTTTTTTAATCGGAATCGCAATAGGGATCGTACTAGGTATCATTATTAGTTTCATATTAGTGGCTCTTTTGCTAACAGTCTAACCATTGAAGTTAATTAAAATAAAATAATTTTTTTTTTAATTTTAAAACGCGTGAGTTCTTATTATCAAGGACATTCGAGATAATTGGATGAGTGAAAAACAAATATAATTTAATAATTTTTTTTATTCTACTTTTTTTGTCGACGCAGCTGTTTTATCAGGGTCAGAGATTATCTCTACAATAGAGGGCTTCCCAGAGCTTAGAGCGTTTTGCAGTGCTTCATCTAGTTCGTCAGGCATCTCTACTCTTATTCCAAATCCGTTACATGATTCAGCAAACTGGGCAAAATTTGGATTAGGAAACTCTACACCGAATATGGGGTAACCATCGCGTACTAATTCCTTTTTAATTAGATCTAGGTTACCAAACTAAATATCTATTGAAAATAGTCTATCAAGTGTAGTTTTAAGTCCTATTTGCTTAGCTTTATTAATTAAAAAGGTTAAATCAATTTTCTCCTTATTTGCATGAAATAACGTCAAAAAATCAACGACATCTTGATATTCTAGTAATTCAGAATTGGGTATATCATCAATTAATCCCATGTATATTAATTTACCAATTAAAACATATTCTAAAGGTGCAATAAATATTTCTTTTCCTAGAATCTTTTCTTTTTTAGCATGACTTAATACTTCACGCTCCCGCTCCTTATCAGCAACTTTTATATCTAACCTTAAAAAACTATTTTTGTCAAATATAGATATATTAGTCTTTTCTTGATAAGCTAATTTAAATTGATCATCCATTACATTAAATTCATAAGCTTTAAGTAATCCCATAAATTGAGAAATCTTTGAGTAGTCATCTTCGATAATGATATCAATATCTTGAGTTGCTCTTACATGGCCATAGTGGATTACGGCAATTCCTCCTACAATAACATATTTAAGCTTTGTGGCTTTGAAGATAATTTCTAGACGAGATAAAATCTTTTCTATTTCAGCCAAGATGATTATACCTCTTTTTAGTAGCTTTAAGTTTCTCTTTAAAAGATAGATTATTTCTAATTTGTTCTTGAATTTCTTCTTCAGTTAAATCGACATTCCTATTATAGATTCCATCTCTCATTAATTCAAAAGTACTGTGTATAAATTTATCTGCTATTTCAAGAATGTCGACATTTTTTTCAATAAGTCTCCTTGCAGCTTCTATCTCTTTTTGAACTTTTTGTTTTCTTAGTAGGAATAGATGATTCCTAGAGATTAATTCCTTTTCGTTGTTAGTAGATTCAGAATCCATTTTTTTTATTCTCTTTTTGTTTGTAAGCCTTTTCTTATAGATAAATTGTAATATCTCTAATTATATTTATAATAAATTCATATAAATCCATTTGGAAAATTAATCATTCTTGAGTCAACCTAAATAATGAGATTATAAAATATTAGTATAAACTTTTTTTAATTATCTTATCCATTCTACATTATTAAAAAGGAAAATAATGATGGAATTAAATGAGTTTTAGAACTGAAAAAGATGTCCTAGGGGAATTAGAAGTTCCAAGTGATGTTTATTGGGGGATAAATACTCAAAGAGCAATCCAAAATTTTCAAATAAGTGGAAAAAAATTCCCTAAGATATTTATCGTTTCGTTAGGACAGATTAAAAAAGCGTGTCTGTTGGCAAATAAAGAATTAGGATTTCTTGATAAAGAAATAGGAGACGCCATTCTCCAAGCAGTTAACGAAATATTGAACGAAAATAAGCTTTTAGATCAATTTCCAATTGATATTTATCAAACAGGAAGTGGAACTCAAACAAACATGAACATGAATGAAGTGCTAGCTAATAGAGCCTCTCAAATCTTGGGATTTCCCATGGGTAAGAAGCATCCGATCCATCCAAATGATCACGTAAATAAGAGCCAATCTTCTAACGATGTGATACCCACTTCTATGCATATATCTACTGTACATATGTTAAAGAAGTTAATTCCGGTCTTAAACAAATTAGTAGAAACCTTAAGTGTTAAAATCGAAGAATTTGAAGAAATCGTTAAAGTAGGAAGAACACACTTACAAGATGCCGTCCCAATACCTCTATCACTTGAATTTAAAGTATACAAAAGACAAATCGAAATTAACATAGAGCGATTAAGACATGTAATTGATGAATTATTATTCATCCCTATAGGTGGCACAGCCTTAGGTACTGGTTTAAATGCTCATAAAGATTTTGATAAATTGACTGTAAACCATCTTTCAAAAATAACTTCCTTATCTTTTAAAATCAATCCTATAAAAGCAGAGGGAATATCTTCGCATAATACTATAGCGTATGCTAGCAGTAGTTTAAGACTTTTAGCTTTATCGCTTTTAAAAATGGCAAACGACATTCGATGGATGGGTAGTGGTCCAAGAACAGGTCTATCGGAATTGGTCTTACCCCAAAACGAACCAGGATCGTCTATTATGCCTGGGAAAATCAATCCTACTCAATCTGAAGCTCTGATTCAAGTATGTCTTCAAGTGATTGGAAATGACTCTGTTGTTACAAGTGGAGAAATGTATGGAAGCATCTTAGATTTGAACATGAGTAAGCCCGTAATGATTGTAAATGTTCTTGAATCAATAGAAATTTTAATAGGGGGTATTAATTCTTTTATTAGTAATTGCTTAATTGGCTTAAAAGCAAACACTAAACAAATCGATATGAATTTAGACCAAATGTTAATGATTGTTACTAATTTATCACCAATAATAGGGTACGATAAATGTTCAGAAATTGCCCAAAGGGCGTATAAGGAAGGCAAAACCTGTAAAGTAGTAATTAAAGAAATGGGATTAAAGATAGATAACATGGACGAGCTTTTAGACCCTAAAAAAATGGTTTAGCCCTAAAAAATTGATATAAAAATGGATGTGGAGATGTGACATCAGAAGAAAAAACTTTAACTGAGGTTCGAAAAGAAGCTCAGAAGAAGCTCATGGGCGTGTGTGGCGTATATAAAATATGCGATGGGGACGCAATGCGAATTTGTCAAGGTCAGAGTTATGGAAGACCCCTAGGTTTTGGAGGAATAGGTACTGGAGCTTCTTTTAATAATAATGTTCTGGCGCTAAAAAAATTAAGGTTAAAAATGAAAGTAATGGGAGACCATTTTAAAGCGGATACTAAATACGATTTCTTTGGAACTAAACTTTCAATGCCGATAATGGGGGCGAGTATAGCGGGAGTAAATAGTTTTGGTGGCGAAAATGTAATTTCAGAAAAAGAGTTTTGTCGGTCCGTAGTTCTTGGGTGTAAGGCTGCGAGAACATTAGGTTGGCGGGGCGACACATATACATATTCGCTCGATAACTCATACGGGATTGATGCAATTGCTGAAGCTGGGGGATTGGGGGTTAAAATTGTAAAACCAAGAGAACAAGAAGTAATTATCGAATTCTTTAAGAAAGCTGAAAAAGCGGGAAGTGTAGCTGTAGGCGTAGATATTGACGGTTGTGGGTCCTATGCTATGAGTAAACATAATAAACCTGTTTTTAAGAAAAATATTGATGACCTTAAAGAATTAGTATCATCAACAAAACTACCCGTAATCGTAAAAGGAATTATGTGTGTAGAAGATGCTATTGCTGCAAAAGATGCAGGAGCAGCAGCTATAGTTGTCTCTAATCACGGGGGAAGAGTTTTAGATCATACTCCTGGAACGGCAGAAGTGCTTCCTGAAATTGCAGCTGAATTAAGGGGAAAAATTAGAATTATTGTAGATGGGGGAGTTCGAACTGGATATGATGTCCTTAAAATGCTCGCCCTTGGTGCAGAAGCCGCATTGATCGGTCGTGATGTCGTTAGGGCTGCTGTTGGTGCTGGAATAGAAGGCGTGCGTATTCAAATGGAATATATGCAGAAAACATTAGCGAAAGCAATGAAAATGACCAATTGTCAGAATTTAAAAGAAATTAAACGAGACATTCTGTATTAGGATAGCAAAAATGAATGACAAAAAAATTCCTGTAATTCTTGACACCGATATAGGGTTAGATATTGACGACACTTGGGCTTTAGGCTTATTATTAAAGTGCCCTGAAATAGATGTTAAATTAATCACTACATCAACTGACAATACCCCGCTAAAAGCTAAGCTTGTTGCTAAATTTCTCGAAATTGTGGGTCGAACAGACATTCCTATAGGGATTGGACCTCAAGAAAATCGTAAAAAAGGTTGGTTGTATCCTTGGATTAAGGATTATGAGATGTCAAGATATCCCGGTACGGTTCACGAGAACGGTATGGAGGTTCTTTGTTCCACAATAATGGACTCTCCTGAGCCTTTAACACTCATCGCCATTGGACCCTTAGGAACTGTTGCAGGAGCGCTTAAAATGAATCCAAATATTACTGAGAATTCTCGGTTTGTAGGGATGCACGGGAGTATTCGCATTGGATACAGAGGATCAAACTCACCTTCCCGGGAATATAATGTGAAAAAGAGTATTAAGGCATCTAGAGCTGTTTTCCAAGCGCCTTGGGAAAAGACAATTACGCCATTGGATACGTGTGGAAATATCGTGCTCTCGGGGTCGATCTTCGAGCGCATCATGAAGTGCGACAATTTAATAGTTAGATCAATCAAAGAAAATTTTGAGATATGGAAAAAAAAAATCATACCTAAATTAATATTGACAAAAAAAAATGAGACTTCGGTCCTATTTGACACAGTGGCTATCTATCTCGGTTTCTCTGAAGAATTGCTAAACATTGAAGAATTAAAAATTGAGATCACTGATCGCGGCTCAACTCAAATTAGCGAGAGAGGAAATTTGATACGTTGTGCAACTTCTTGGAAAGATGTCCAAGCTTTTAAAAATCTACTTGTTGATCGACTCATCAATTAATTTTATATCCTTGGAGAAATAATCGCATTAATCGTTGTAATCTTGAATGGCTGTGTTTTAATTATTTTTTAGGTCATATTTATTTTCTTTTTCCTCGTGAATTCTTAAAAGTTTCTTCTTCATATCCGCTAAATTCTCTCCTTTTAAAGGATTAATAATTTGAGTCAATATAATTAAACACGAACAAATGATTGGTATGACGGCAATTAATATTTTTATGCCAAATATTGCCGAATCTGGTTGATATAAGTACGAATCTACGCCTGCTTGATAATTAAACGCCAATAATATAAGCGTTCCAATAATTCCAACAAATTGTGCTATAGGTATAGCTATTAAAGCTCTACTAGCGCCATATTGTGCTTCTTTTCTTTTGCCAGAGCGTGTTTCTTCTAAATCAATAACATTCGAAAATATTACGAAGTCATAGAGAGCAAATGAAAAAATGATTCCCGAAAAACCAATTATTATTAGATATAGTACAGGAATATTAAAAATTAAATCAATTATAAATAGTATTGAAATTGCAATCAAACATGTTAAAGATATTCTTACTATGAGCTTTTCAATTTTCATCTTTTTTGCTAAGTAATGGAGAATTAAATAGAACGGATAAGTACAAGCGTAGTAAATTCCGTTAATAACCATTTCAAATCCATCTTGTTTTAAAACATACCCCATAACGCTGGCATATTGCATCACCATTCCCTGTGAAAACCAAATGGAAATACTAAAAAATAAACTTGCGAGAAATGCTTTATTTACAAAAAGCTTAAACATATCTTTTAGTATATTTAATGGTTTATCTTCATTAATATCCTGATGCCAACTTTCACGCTCTTTAAGCAAATAAGAACTAATAAAGTATAACGTCGCAGCTGTTATTCCTAAAATTATTATAAAAAATCTAAAGACTTCTAACCCAAGACTGAACAAAAATGGAACAAATATAATACCCATTCCTCCAAATGCATTAAATATATTTTGGTAAAGTGCTATACTTGTACGCTCTTGTTGACTTTCTGTTAATTCCAACACTAAAGCATTGAATGACATCCATATGATCGTTATAACAGTATCGTAAGCGAATAATGCTATTAATAATTGCAAAAATTTCATTATCTGACCTGTATTAGTATCACCTGGTGCTGTACCAGGTAAAGGAAACCAAAAAAAGATAAAAGTTATTGCAACGAATAGCGCTCCGTAGCGTATATAAGGGAGGCGCCTACCAAGTCGATGTTCAGTGCGATCTGCGTAAATTCCAAAGATTAAATCGTTTAATGTGTTCCAAAACAAAAAAATAAGATTTACCAAGATGTAATATTCTAATTTCAATCCTATTATATTGACATTATATCTGAACAGATAGATACTAATAACCGTTGTAAGCATTGTAATTGCCATCTGTACAACGCCTATTGATAACTTATTTTTAACTGGGACTTTACGCCCTTGCTTTAATAGATCTAGGTTATTTAAGAAATTA
Source organism: Promethearchaeota archaeon (assembly GCA_018238625.1). Classification (GTDB taxonomy): domain Archaea; phylum Asgardarchaeota; class Lokiarchaeia; order Sigyniarchaeales; family SOKP01; genus SOKP01. The sequence continues at coordinate 3,836 of JABCSY010000050.1, read as the reverse complement.
TTCTCGTTACTGCTTACCATGTTAGTCATTTGGTGCTTTTTTTTTTAAATATATTCAGTTAGGTGTTAAGCTTTATAAGTCTTTAAGATTATAACAATATAAAATTTATAAGGAAGATTTTGAAGAGTTATGACAAATAAGAAACTCGAAAAAATACAAAATGTCGCGGTTAATCAAACTATTAAGTTAAAAGACGGAAGGAACCTTGGTTACGCAGATTTAGGTAATCCAGAAGCAAAACCATTGTTTCACTTCCATGGTTTTCCAGGTTCTCGTTTAGAAGCTGCTATTTTTGCGGATAGAGTCGTTCAAAATAATATTAGACTTATTGGAATCGATAGACCAGGCATGGGGCTTTCAGATTTCAAAAAAGATCGTACTATTTTAGATTGGCCAGATGATGTAGTTGAGCTAGCTAACGCTTTAGGAATAGGAAAATTTGCTATTGAAGGAATATCGGGCGGCGGTCCATATGCTGCAGCGTGTGCATATAAAATTCCTGATCGCTTAACGACTTGTGGTATTATAAGCGGTTTAGGACCAATAGATCTTGAAGTAGAAGAAGAAATGAAAAGTATTCGCAGATTATCTTTTGTTATTCGAAGAATGCCATGGCTTTTTAAATTGATAATATTTTTTCAATCTCGAGGGTTGAAAGATTTAGAAAAAGCAGAAAGGAAAATGAGGAAAACTATTAAAAAATTTCCAAAACCAGATAGGAAAGTTATGGAAGATCCTAATTTGCTTCCTCTTTTTATAAAAGAAAGCGCAGAAGCATTTCGTCAAGGAAATAAAGGAGCAATTTACGAAGGGAAATTATACGCAAAGCATTGGGGTTTTAGCCTTGAAAAAATATCTCCGAAACTTAAAGTGTATTTATGGCATGGAGAAGTGGACGAAGTTGTGCCTGTTGCTATGGGTCGTGGTGTGTGTAAAGCAATTCCAAATTGTGAAGGAAAATTTTATCCAAATGATGGGCACTACTCCACGATTTTCAAGTATTTTGACGAAATTGTAAACACTTTAATTTCTTAAGTCTTTTTCGTTCTTTTTTAATTTGAAAGCTGAAAAAAATTAATGAAAAAAATTATTAGAAATCTTTTTAATTTATTATTATTTCTTCTTGAAAAAGCGACTATAAGACGTATATTGCCACAACATAAAAACAATTGTCCCTATTATCATGAGCATTCCAAGCATTGGGACTAACTCTCCAAAAAAGATCACTGGCATGTAGAAAAAATACGAAATAAAGATGTAAATTCCAATTCTAACTAATTTTTTATCATCAACCGCCTTTGCGTCTCGATAGATTAATATTGACAACGCTACTCCTTGTATCAACCATGGAATGTTTCGGATTACTACCCATTCGTAAGGACTTGATTGAGCTGTCCATTGATTTTGAGGAAATACAAATATAATCAATCCAACTATTCCAATACCAATTAATACTTTAAACAGTAAATTTTTCGGACGATCAAAATGTACCCGCCAAGCGTCTGTGAAAAGCATAAAAAGAAAGATTAAACCAACCATTTCAAAGAGAGATCCGATTCCTAAAATAAAATAATTCGTTTCTACCTCTACAGAGATAAAATCGATTAATCGAGCACCTACATGCCCTAAATCACCTATAAGTAGCGCTAAAAATGCTAATAATATTCTTTTTGCTGTAGGGATTTCTTTTTGATTTACATTTTTTATGTTTTTTGACATTAGAATTACTATAACACAGATATAAACTAAATAGATAACACTGAATGTCATCTCCATCATAACTTGAGGATCCGCCATAATTCTCACAATTTTTTTTTATTATAGAATTCTATCTAATTTTCATAAATATAAACATTTCTAAACTTGAAGAAATAATCGAAACATAAGAAAAAAGGAATTTCACGCTACGATATTATCCTTAGGATTATAAAAAAAAACTAAAATATATATTAATCGTTCATGTAATTATTTGATAACAATTCCGAGTTTAAACTAAAATATAGATTAAAAGTGAAATAAAAATGTCAAATTTCGTTTCTGTAGACGGTTATAAATTGTCGTATGTAATAGAAGGAAGTGGAATTCCATGTTTGGTTATAGGTTCAGCGATTTATTATCCTCGTACGTTCTCTCAAGAATTAAGACAACATTTCAAATTCATTTTTACGGATAATAGAGGCTTTGTTCCTACAGATACTCCAGTTAATTTAGAGAAAATTACCGTGGATATGTTTATAGACGATGCTGAACAGATTCGCAAAGCTCTAGACATTCCAAAAATTTGTGTATTAGGACACTCTATACATGGGAATCTAGCTCTTGAATATGCTCGTAAATATCCTCAATACACATCTCATGTCATCGTGATTGGATCACCACCGAACGGTATGCGCAAAAATCTCAAAGCTTCTAGGCAACACTGGACAAACAACGCATCCGAAGAAAGAAAAGATATTCATAAACAATTATTGGAGAGACAAAAAATGGAGGATCTTAGAGATCTATCTCATGGCGAGATGATGATTCAGAATTACGTTAATAACGCTCCATTTTATTGGTATGATCCTAAATACGATTGTTCATGGATTTGGGGGGGTGTAAAGGTAAACGCAAAAATAGCTGGCAAATTAGAAGGATTGCTTTTTAAAACTTACGATATAGCAAAAGATTCAAATCTGAATAATATACCCATATTTGTTGCGATGGGTAAGCACGACTATATGGTTCCTCACTTTCAATGGGACGCTGAGATAGAAAAATTGCCAAAATTATCTTACTATCTATTCGAAAAAAGTGGACATACTCCTCAGCTTGAAGAACCAGATGAGTTTAATAAAAAACTTATTGAATGGATCAAAAAACATTCATAACTTAAAAGTTCATATTTTTTTTTAATTTATTTTGGAATTTACATAATAATTTTATATAATACATAAAACAAAGGTGGTATTATGAAAGAAAAAAATAATAGGTTAAATGAAATCTTAGAGTCAAGCATCATCATCGATACTCTTAGTCATGGTCCTCTATTATGGTCAGATGACATTATTAAGGCTAACGATAAGATGTTAGCTCAAGGGATGAATCCCTGGGATATAATCCCTATTTTAATATTACAATTTGCGAGAAATGTGGTTAATGACGATGAATACGATTCTAAATATGTCGAAGCATGGAAAGAATCTGGAGTGACTTGCGTAAGTTGGACGCTTGGACCTATGCATTCAAAACCTTATTCCTTTGATGGTGTTTTTCATAACTTCTCTTATATGACATATATGTTGGATAATCGACCAGATTTGTTTGTTAAAGTATTAAAGGGAGCAGATATTGAAAGAGCGCATAAAGAGGGAAAAAAAGGTATTATTTTAAATGTTCAAAGCATGCAACACATCGGTAGAGATATTAACATGGTTGAGCTCAATTATATGCAAGGATTCAGAATAATGCAACTTACCTATAACAAAAAAATTGCGATTGGAACTGGATGTATAGCAGTAAGAGATAGAGGATTAACAGAATTTGGCATCGAGGTTGTTCACAAGATTAATGAGCTTGGAGCAATTGTTGATATCTCTCATTGTGGGCCTCAAACATCAATAGATGCTTTAGAGAACTCTAAAGACCCGATTATAGCTTCTCACACATCGGCAAAAAATTTATACGAACATGCAAGAGGAAAAGACGACGATTTTCTCAAAGCTCTTGCGGAAAAAGGTGGATATATAGGCGTGTATGCCGTTCCGGGGTTTTTAACGAGCAACGCAACAACCACTATAGCTGATTGGCTTGATCACCTCGATTATATAGTGAATCTTGTAGGAATTGATTATGTT
>JABCSY010000003.1 GCA_018238625.1 Promethearchaeota archaeon | reverse complement strand
CCTTTCTAAAAAGTAAATATCCTCAAAATCATACTTAAACTCTTCAAAAAAATTTGTTAGGTAACTGTCTATTACTTTTTCAACGACATTAAAGCAAACTATTGGATTTAGAAAGAAGATTATCGTATATTCATTTTGATAGAAAAGGATATGCATTTTAAAATTTGAATTCTGTATTTCAATATTTGGAATATTTTGAATAATAACATCTTCCGATGACCTTTTAAAAGCGCAAATATAAGTTGGAAAGGTGTCTATATTAATATTTTCCATGTTCCTATCTTTTTTAATAATATTTTCAAGAGCTCCCTTAACAATTTCAAATGTAACTAAAGTTTTTCCGTATTTATCAGAAATCATACATCCAATAAAGGGTGGGATTTTTTCGTTTGAAAAATCGGAATCTATATCCATATAATAATTTTCCTCACAATAAACATAGCTTTCAGTTATCATTTTTTTTTATCAACTTTCTATTTGTTTTATTGATTAGAAAATTAACAAAATATAAATCGATAACAAAAAGGTAAATGTGCGTACTTTTGACACACAACATCAGTTTTTACACACAAAGAATAAAAATTAATATCCTTTGAGATTTAAAACTTAAATCTTATTCCAATTGGTTTTAAATAACTAAAATAATATCATAAATCTAAGAAAAGCTCTTAGATAAGACTGAAACATTTTCTACAATCAAAACAAAACAAAACAAAACAAAAATAAAGTGATGAAATGAGAGAAGAAGATTTAACGAGATTGTTAGCGGGAATAGGTGGAGCAATTACATTAATTGAAACTATATTAGGTTTTAACGAAAGGAATTTTGATACGTCTAAAGTAATGTTAATAGTAATTTCAATAATTCTAGCTGTAATTGTTTTACTCAGTGTTCTCAGACCGGGTAATCCTGTACCTATGAACTGGTTATTATTTGTAGGATTAGGTATAGTAATAATTATATTTAGTAGCTTAGCTGGAGGAATTTTAATCTTAGTTGCGGGATTTATTGGATATACAGAAAGATAAAATAATAATAAGCCGTTAAGGCATCAATTTTCCTTTTATTAACAATTAATAACTTTTTGCTAAATAAACGGTGCATGAAGCTGGTTTCCCGCAAATTATGCAAGTGGCGAACTCGTGTTTCTCTTCATCTACTCTTTTACCTCTAACCTCCGCACCAATTTCTTTTTCAACAACTCCAGCGCAATGTTCACCATCTAAATCTATAGAACAAAAGCCACAAGCCACAATTTTTCCGTTTTTAATTGCTTCTATTGCTGCGTCTTTCTCATAAGTCAATTCAATTTGCGATTCGAAGTCGATCATAGATTTTTCTTTAATCTCTTTAGTATAGTTTTGAGTAATTTCATCTACGACTTTTTCTAGATCGGAATCCTTCACAAATATCTTCTTTCCATCGTGTCTTTTTACTAAAACCATTTGGTTTTTTTCTAAGTCTCTTGGTCCGACTTCAATCCGTATCGGGACTCCTTTTAATTCCCAATTGTAAAATTTGCTTCCTGGTGACTCGTCAGAATCGTCAATTTTAACCGTATACTTGGTTTTTAACCTTTCGAATATTTCTTTTACTTTAGTTAGAACGATATCCTCTTTTTCTTTGAAGAGTATTGGAATAATTACGATTTGGATTGGTGCTAAATCAAAAGGTAAGATTAATCCCTTGTTATCTCCGAGATATGCAATCATAGCTCCATAATTTCTGCTTTGAGAAGGACCATAACAAGTCTGATAACCGTATTTCTCTTCTCCATCTGTATCTACAAATTTTACATTAAATGGCTTTGAGAAATTCTGGCCTAGCAAATGAGTTGAGGGCAACTGCAGAACTTTTCCAGACCCCATTAATGCATCAGCAGCATAAGTATGAACGGCTCCTGCAAATTTATCCCATTCTGGTCTTTGAAAAAAGATTAAAGGGATACAACACTCATCCTGAAGAATTTGGTAAGTCGATTCCATATCCTCTTTAACTTGTTCCATCGCACCCTCCATTGTAGCAAAAACATTGTGTGCTTCAATCCAATGAAATTCTCTGCCTCTAAGAAATGGTCTTGTCATTTTTCCCTCATATCTCCAGACTTGGCATGAAAGATATCTTTTATAGGGCAGATCCTTATAACTTCTTATCCACATTGAATACATTTTATATAGCGCAGTTTCGCTAGTCGGGCGTAATGCCAAACGTTCTGATAATTTACCAGAATTACCTGCTTCAGTTACCCAAAATAATTCAGGAGCAAAACCCTCAACGTGTTCTGCTTCTAATAAGAAATTCGATTCAGGGATAAGAGAAGGCATTGTCAATGGGAGATGACCTTTTTCTTCCAGCAGATCTTCGGTTTTCTTATACATTTTTCTAATTGTGATTGTTGCCCATTCTCGATAAACAACAAATCCCTTGATGTTGTATCTGATATCCGCTAACTCTGCTTTAGTTATTAACTCTGTATACCACGCAGAAAAGTCTTCATCTTTCGATACTGTTATACCCGTTAAAGGAGCTTCATTTTTCTTTTTAGCCATAATCTATCATCAAAAAGAATACTTTAAAAGTTAAATATTTTATGAGTAAACTCTAATCTCATTGAACTTAATGGCGTTATTAGAAAAAATCTTATATAAATTGACTGTCTCGATCTGGTTCTAATTTTGCATTCGTAATAACCGAGCCTGTTAAATAATCTCGATCAGTTGAATTATCAGAAATCTCAAGAAGGAGGATGATCGCTTCGTAACCCTTGGAAATAAGATATTCTTTTAATTCTCTACCAATGTTTTTCAATAATTCTTCATCTGTAGAAAAAACAGAATAATGAATAATTGCTTTTGGATTATTGATAAACTCCGCCCTGTTTAGGATTTCCTCATTATTTAAAATCGCTACTTCGTCCGCACCAGCAATTCTAGCGATTTTCTTTATTTCTGCTTCTAAATTTCCGAAAGTAAAGAATTGCTTACTCCCCGATTCGATTTTTTCAGCTAATATTCGTTCTAAATCTTCGCGAGTTTTCTTGTCGTAAAAAACCGTTAACTCGTGAGAACTGCTTTCTTTGTATTTACCTGATATTAAATTTTCTTTCTCGTTAATGAAATTTATAATAGTTTCGTAATATTGATCGTCTAATTTTTGAAACTCCTCAACGCATCTTATATAATGAGTCAGTTTGTCTATTAAATCGTAATAGAATTTCAATCTTGATTTTATCCTTAACTTATCGTCAATTCGTTTAATTTCGGGATAATATTTCTTTAGGATGAGATTAATGCTTTTATTACTGAGAGCGCATAATTTTGCGACCTTTTCAGAATATTTAACGGATTTAAAACTAAATAATTGTAGGATGTCTTGTTCTAGTTTAGTGAGGTCGTCAAAAACTTCTGAGATCTTATCGTTATACTTTTTCTCAATATAAGACATTCCTATAATTATGATAGATTTATCTAATATAACATTATTTTTTGAAGAATTTGAGAAGAAAATTCTTATTATAGGCCAAACAATAGTGCTACTGTCATAATTGATCCCGTTATTAAAGGAACCGTAAGATTGTCGTTTATATTCATTGAAAACATCTCAACTAAAGGTGCCAAGATACCCCCTAGAATTAAAACAATCAAAGAAATCTCTAAGCTAGTGTAGAGCACATATCCCATAATAAGAACGCTCCCAAGGTACGCTAAAGTACCTTCTAATGTCTTATTCAATATCTTATGTCTCCCAAATGCTAAACCGAAAAGTTTTCCAAATATATCACCGTAGATCAAAAAGGATGATGCAATGAATGCTACTTCTTTCGGAAATATCAATAACGTAATAAATAAGGCAACAAAAAAGATGGTGAATGACGAAAATGTTTTAATTTCATTTTTCCTAAGTAAAGCCTTAACTTTTGTCTTCAATACTTCATTTGTTTTTTTATGCATCAATCTAAAGATATCAAATACTACCAGAACTAGGGTTACACTTCCAAGTATATATAAAGAAGGAACTTTTGTTAAAATACTATAAGATATTAAAAAAATAATCGCAAATGGTCTTATCGCAACACGCCACCAATATGTCTGAAAATTCGTGTCTTCTATCTTAAATTTACCCTCTTTCAAGATATTGTAAATACCAATCGTAGTAATATGAGCAATTACAACCCAAAAAAAGATGTTACATTGGCAACCCGGGAAATAGACGTATATCGAATAGCCAAGAAAGGGGAGCACTACAATGCTTAAAACCGTCCCAATTCTAGAAATATAATAAAATATCACTGAAAGAAGAATTAAATAAAATATAAAGAAGATAAATTCAGGTTTGGTTATTAAATAATTCAATAAATAACAAAGAAGCATTCCTGTAGCAGCACCAACGCCCTGACCTCCTCTAAATTTTAAATAGAATGGAAATATGTGACCTACGATTGTCATCAATCCACTTGAATGAGCCACAACAACGTTAGTTCCTAAGCTTAATGCTATTAGTATCACTAACAACCCTTTAGAAATATCAAAAATGGCTGTGGGGATCCCATATTTCACCCCTAACATCTGAAATGTATTTGTTGTTCCTGCGTTTTTGGAACCAACTTCCCTTATATCGATTTTTTTTAGTCTCCCAAAAAAATAGCCCGGATTAATACTACCAAAAAAATAGCCAAATAATAAACAAAATATGCTAATCGTAATTTCTAAGGGTTCCATTTCTCGTCCTCATGTTTGATTCTTTTCTTCTGTTAGTTTTTTTATAACGCATGAATATCTACATTTTAATACATATTTATCTTGTATTTAGTGATATTTAAATTTTAGTCGGATAAAAATCATAGAAAAATTACTGTGTTAAGTATAATAAAAATAATAAATAATAAAAAAAGAAAAAAAATTTAACGCCTTTTTATAGACCAAACAAGAGTGCTACTGTCATAATTGATCCCGTTATTAAAGGAACCGTAAGATTGTCGTTTACATTCATTGAAAACATCTCAACTAAAGGTGCTGAGATACCCCCTAAAATTAAAACAATCAAAGAAATCTCTAAGCTAGTATAAAGAAAGTATCCCATAATAAGGACACTTCCCGCATATGCTAGCGTACCTTCTAAAGTTTTGTCCAATATTTTATGCCTTCCAAATGCTAACCCAAAAAGCTTACTAAACGAATCTCCGAATATCAGAAACGTTGAGGCTATAATCGCTACGTCTTTCTGAAATAACAATATAGTTATAAACATCGCAACTAAAAAGATAGTCATTGACGAAAATTTTTTAAATTCTGTTTTCCTTAATAGAGCTTTAACTTTTGTTGCTATTAATTCATTTGCTTGTTTACTCATAAACCTATAAATATCAAATGCTATAAAAAATAGCGCTACGATACCAATAAATTGCAACGTAGTTATTTGCGAGTAAAATACGTAAAATATTATAAATAAAATCGCGAACGGTCTTATGGCTACTCGCCACCAGTGAGCTTTAAAAGTTTCGTCTTCAATCTTGATTACTTTCCCTTTTATCATATCGTAAAATGAAACAGAAATATCGTATGCGACTACTATCCAGAAGAAGATATTATAAGGACTTCCAGGATAATAAATATAAGCAGTGTATCCAAGTAAACCTAGCACTATGATCGCAATTATAATACCTGTTTTAGTAACATAAAAGAATATAGCTATTACAAAAATTAAATAGACAAAGATAAAAATAAGCATTTCGGGACCAACAAGAATATAATTCAATAAATAAGCAAGTAGGATACCTGAAGTGCAAGCCATTCCTTGACCACCGCGAAATTTAATGTAAAATGGAAAAACATGTCCCGCAATAGCTGCTAAACCGCTTAATTGCGCGAATACAAAATCAGCTCCCATACTCAGCGCTATGAAAATAACAACTATACCTTTAAAAAAATCAAAAATACCTGTAGGTATGGCATATTTTACCCCCAGACTATGGTAGGTATTAACCGTCCCGGCAATGCCATCTCCTTTTTCCCGTATGTCAAAATCTTTCAATCTTCCAAAAATATAAGCTGGATTTATTGAACCAATGAAGTAACCGATGACAACAACTATAACATTTATAACAATTGTAAAAGGCTCCATAATATCACGTTTTAATTATTCAAAATTGTGTATACGAAGATATTATTATTAGCTTCCTTTTATACATATGTTCAGAAACAGATATAAATTAGGTAGAGTTTCAAAATTTGAATATATTTTTTTTATTAATAATAAGCTTTTTATCAAAGATTATAAAATCTTGAGATTTTAGCTATGAAGATACATAAACCGTTCCATAAAATATAAAAATATTTGATTGTAATAACCAGAAAAATAAAAATCACTTGTGTGCCCACCTAACAACATCCAGATAATAGCACAATTAGTATTCCCATTTGCTAAATAAGTATTTCTAAAGTTATTACTAATCCCAAAATAGGTGAGAACATCGTGAGTTCCCTGAAATATTAAGCAAGGTGGACTTTCAGGCTCAATTAGTTTCGCCGGGTTAGTAAATTCTTCCTTTCCGTCAATTCCAAAATATACCATCTGACCATTAGATGGATAGAATGGGATCAATCCTTTTATTGTTAGGTTCTGACTAAATATATTTGAATAGTTTCCACTCGCTATCGCTAAACCTGCTGCACTTGCGAGATGCCCTCCTGAAGAGCCTCCACTAATGAAAACAGAGTCCAAATTAGCACCGTAAATATCTGCATTTTCAGTGAGATATTTAGTAAATTCACCAATATGACGAATCATGTCGTTAATATTAAAATCTCCTTTATTATAACTAGGGGTAATAAAATCCATAATAGCAATCGGGGAATCATACAAACCATATTGAATATCAAATACTATATACCCTTGAGCCGCGAAATACTTATTCATCTGTACCATATTCGATCCTCCTTTATCGCCTGATACCCAACCACCGCCGTGAATCCGAATTAATGTGGAATTCTGCCCTGGAAGACCTTCACCTCTCTCTAATGGCATATATACATCAAAATACAATTTAATGCTTTCATTATCGTAAAATAAAACATTTTCTATTATTTTGCAATCCTTAGGAGGAATTCCTAAATAATATCCTGCTGTCGAAAACGAGGTTTGTAAAAAGTACTCGTTCGTTTCTGAGGGAATTTCCTGCTGCCAATTTTGACCAAATGCCTTTGAAAAATTTTCTTCAGCATTTATTGCTGTGATATTTGACATAAATAAAGGAATTAACAATGCGGTAGAAATAAAAATTCCTGCGAGAGCTACTCTACGAAATTTCTTTCTGTCCCATTTTCCCCGCTTTAATTTTAATAGAATGATCATATTAGATAGGAAAATAAACGACAAGAATAATCCATATTGAGATGATATATAAGCAATTTGGGTTGTTACAAACTCAAACACGCCAAAAAGCGTTATAAAAGCACAAAAACCTCCAAAAATGAAACCGATCCAAGCAACTTTTATTATTATATTCTTAAAAATGTGTTTTAATCTTTCAATTTTCATGGATTTTCTGCTGTTGCTTTTATTTTCAATCCCCCATATCTCAGGATTTCTTCTGGTTAAAATATCAATTAAAACCAAGAAAATACCAAATGTTAAAATTCCAAAGTAACTGAGATAAGTCAATGCATACCCCCCTAAAAAAACATTTGAAATTGCATTAGAGCTTAACAAATTTCCTTGCATCATACCAAACATAGCCAATATTATAAAAACTAGAAAGAAATAACACATTATATACAATCTATATCCTAATTTACTCCTTTTGTTAACCTTCAACAGATTAAGGTAAACCAATAAGAGGTTTTCATATAGAGCAATTGTTAAAATTATCCCAAATACGTCCCATAGTAGCAAATATTTAGGAATTGCTAAATATAGTATCCCTGAGACAATACAAAACAGATTTAATAAAAGTAAGGAATAACTTACATTCTTTATAGTAATAATGCCTTTAAATTTCCGAATAGTATATTTTAAATTCAAGAAAACCGCTTACATTAGTGTGACTTCTTAATTGGGACTCGTGTACATGTTCAACCAAGCTTATAATGATATCTTAACTCGCTGATTTAAATCCTTATTATTAATTAAAATAAAAAATAAACGCTAATTAAAGATAACTATATTTTATCTTATCTGTTCAAAAAGGAGTATAAATTAAAAATACAAAGATTTTTATATCTTAAGTTCTGCACTTGAACGCAGTTTTAAGCTATTTAAATTAATACTTTATCGTGGATTGATGGTTACAAAACCTCTTTATGATAAAATGGATAAAAATAATGAAATGAAAAAAGAAAAAAAAAAGATAATAAAAAAATTACTTACTTAACGTTTTTAACTTCCGTGACTTTAGCTACACCGCTTACTTCTGCTAGTGTTTTTCTACAGTTACTTGATTTTGTCGCCATGTAAATAACACTCATCGCTAACAAAAATAAGATAAAAAAAATAGAAAGTTAATGAAAAATAATAAAGAAAAAAAAATTAGAAAAAAAGCCCTAGAGTCCTAATGTAGTTAGTTTAATAGTTGCTCGGCTGTCATTGGTCTATATAGTAAATTTACAATATAGTCGCACCTATTAATCCAAAGTATAATTGTAAAATCTTAAATACAAATCTTTAAAAAAAAGCTAAGACCCCTTTACTATAGTTTTAAATTGGATTATTCTAAATAAGGTAAAAAAAATAATGAAAAAAGAAAATAAAAAATATACTTAGATTAGTTCTAAACAGTTTAGTTTAACTTCAGTTTTATCTGTTTGGAGCGGCTTCGCAATGTAACCTCTGTAACTTTAGCTACTCCACTTACTTCGGCTTGTGTTTTTCGGCAGTTACTTGATTTTGCCGCCATGTAAATAACACTTGCCGCTAAGCCTTTTGGGTCTTTTCCTGTGCGCATCAATCCGTTTTTCGAAGCTTCTGAGAGCATGTTGATTGCTTTCTTTTGGACTTCCATCGGTAAACCTAAATCGTTTCCGAACCGAAAGACGAGCTGCTCTGCAGTGATAGGTTTGTACCGTAAATTTAATTCGGGTAAAACTTCTTTCACAATCATGCCTAAGCTTCTGTGGACTGTTCTACGAGGGGTCATTGAAGCGTCGCACACTTCTTCCAACAATCGTGGAAATTCGTGTACTCTGATCGCGGCGTATAATGAGGCAGCAATGAAACCATCAATTGATCTTCCCATCGTTAACTTCTTTCTAGCTACGAGGCTATAAATCTTCCAAGCTGTTTCTTTAATGTACTCAGGGATATTCATCTTAGAGGTGAGCATCTTCAACTTAGGTTTAGCTTCCCAAAAGTTTCTTTCTATGCTAGAAATTAGAGAATTCTGAATTTTTGAAAGTCTGGAGAATAAAGTCTTTCCTTTTGCGTTAATTAAACGTCCTTTTGAATCGATCTTCGAGTTGGGCAACATTGTTCTCGGTCCAAATTCCCTCCATCGCGGTTCGGTCCTACGGCGCTTGTTCACTTCTTCTACGGTATAAGCGCGCCTCTCGTTTCCTACTAAATTTCTACTCTGGATCATTCCACAGTTTAAACAAACTACATCGCCATCTTTCGATTCAATGCAAGGACTTTCGCAACAACTTTCTGCGACACCGTTCTCGTCTGAACTAACCTTTGTAGATCGTAGGCGGTCTTTATATGACATTTTTTTCACTTCTATTATTATTAATTTTTTACAATTTTGATTAATAATGATTATTCAATATTATTATAAACACAAACTTTCGCACTTAATTTTAATCATAATATTCTATAAGTTATTTTGAAAAAAATAGTTTTGAAAAGTTACTACAAATATTACTACAAATAATCTATTATTCTTCTATTAGTATAAAATATGTAACGCCACTATTTATAAGTGTTTTTGTTTAGAATTGTTACAGTCGTCAGAACATGAAATTTGCGGGTATGTAATGGGAAGCGCACTAATTTATTTTTTATAAGTTGACATTTAAAGAAAGTTTTTCTTTACTTCTATTTGATAATTCTTTTAAGATATTATCACGAATATGATTGTTATAGAATTAAATCGTCGAACTGTAGAATGAATTGTTGAATTGTCGTTTAAATTTAATATTCAATATTTTTAAATTATAGTAGGTTCCTTGCGATCTTATGGAAAATTTTTTCAATATTATAGCCAGTTAACGCAGAAACTTCGATGTAATCAAGGTCTAACGCGACTGCGAGTCTAACCGCATCCTTCTCGCTTACAATTCTTTCTTTCACTAAATCGTTCTTATTACCAATAAGATAACCTTCAATCTTTTGATCATTGAAATAATTTTTTATATCTTGATGCCATTTGGGAACATTTGCAAAAGACATTGGGTTTGTTAAATCAAACAGTAAGAGAATCATGCTCATTCCTTCATAAAACTTCTTCCTTATAACCTCAAACTTAGTTTGTCCTCCAATATCCCATAACACTAATTCAACAGCGTTTTTATCAATATCAAAGACCTTCTGAGTAATATTTAGCCCCATTGTGGGGATATATGCCCTAAGAAATACATTGTCGGTGAATCTAAGAATAGTAGATGTCTTTCCAACGCTAGGATCTCCTAATACTACTACTTTAAATTTCTTTTTTTCTAACTGCTTTTCTTCTAACTTCTTAACACCAAGTGTCGTTTCAGAAGTTTCTTCCGGTTTTGAAACGTACTCGCTTTTAGAACGTAAATAATCGGTTAACTCGCATAGCGTATGCTGTAACTTAACGACCTCATCGTAGATTAAATCTTCTTTGAATACATTATTCTCTAAGTCGATAATTGCGCTAACAGCTTTACTAACGTACGAATCAATATAACTCATATACCTGTAATAAATATGATCGTCTTTTTCATCGAATAAAAAAGTTATAGCTGACTTTGAAAAGCCCCCTATTTTAGTGTTATCTTCCCTTTTAAAATATTTGATCAATACTTTTAACTTTAAAGACGCAATAGGAAAAATTAAGAGAACTTCAGGGATGAAAGTTGAATCTCCTGATATAATTGAAAAGCATTCGTCACCGATAAATCTTCGGATGCCTTCAGGAAGATCGTGTGGATACCAAAAGTTAATCTTTGGTTTATCTTGGTTCAAATCAAGATAAATAATTGCGTGCGCTAATTCCATATTAATCCTTTTTTAAGTCGACATTTCTTATATAAAGATACCAATTTACCGATTTAAATCATGTGTTTGTGAATCGGAAGGATTTGTGGCCCATTAGGTAGAAATAATATCTTTGCTTTAGATCCATGCTTATTTAAAGAAATTTTTATCGCTTCTTCGACAGTTTTTGCATGTTTTAAACCAATGTTTCCGATCTCATCTTCTTTCATTTTAGAAACGATATATATCTCTGCCGTCATCATTATTCTGGTTAAAACCTGAATTTCCCATTGGTCAGGTACTACGATTTCTTTGTTTAGGATTTTTTTGTAAATCACTTCTGGGGACATATCAGAATAAAGCAATTTTTTAAACTCATCTTGCCCACCACCAATTCCCTCAGCACATTCATTGACTGAGATTATCGTTCCGTTTTTTTTAACTGCCATTTCACCAATTGCCATACTTTTTACAGCTTGATATAAGTTAAGATCTAGGGGATGTCCACCATTACCACACACAACGATGTCAAATGATTCTTGAATTTCCTTGAAAATGTGCTTAAGTTGATAATTAACAAGTTTTTTGTGGACTCTTTCAAAATCACCTGCAGCAATTTGTGTGATTTCGTGTTTTTCGTTGATGGATACATTTACAACGAAATCTACTCCTACTTGTTTAGCAATCTCAGTTGAGTTTTCAGCCATAGGATTATTCTTATAAACTCCAAAACGAGCGTTAGGGGAAGCTATATTTTCCGCCGAATGGTTTGCCAAGATAGTTTCAGCGCCTGCGATTCCCGGAATAATGGACTTTCTTCCCCCTGAAAAACCGAAGAAAAAGTGAGGTTCGACGTAGCCTGTTAAGATTTTCAAATCGCTTTCGTAATAATGTTTATTGATATAAATGGGTATATTTTTGCTTGTATTTCCTAAGAATGTGAGCGAATTTTTATCTCTTGCGATGTGATCAACGATTTTCATGTTGCTTGTTAGATGTTCTCCTAAAATCCCTTCTAATTCGTCTTTACGAGATGTACGATGTAATCCAGTCGCAATTAAAACTAAAATCTTATCTTCTTGAAGTCCACAATCGCTTAATTCTTTTAAAAGCCCCTTTAGAAGGAGATGAGATGGAACGGGACGTGTAGAGTCTGAAACTACAATGCAAACAGATTTTATTTCTTTCTTACTTTTTACAATTTTTTCTAAAGAAGGTGTCCCTATTGGATTTCTGATGGCATTTCTAATAGCGTTAATTGGATCTTCAATTATATCTTGTTTCGACGGGCGAAATATTGTCGTGTTCCAACTAGGATCGAGTGAGACTTCAATTCCATTTTTACCGTAATCAAATTTCATTAGAATCGCGTAAAATTAGATGATTTATATAAAATAATAAAAAATTTATAGTCTTTTAACTTTAATTATTAAATCCTATAGCGTGTTAAATACTTCACCCTTATAACCCCAAGCTTTTAGGATTTGTTCCGCCTCGTTAATTATATTCCCAATAAATTCTTTTAGTGGTAATGTTTTATCCACATGCCCTATCGCCATTGACGCTATAGGTGAATCTTTTAATTCAAGATGAAATATTTTTTTGTAATATTTCTCGTCAAATATATCTTGATTTAATACCTGAGCTTTCCATCTTTTTGAAGCGGGACTCTCTTCTGTGGCTATAATCGAGCTTCCTAAACATACAGCGTCTGCTCCCATGGCTAACGTGCCAAGAAACCCCCTAGCGTCCCCAATTCCCCCCGCAGCAATAATTGGGATACTTAACAACCTACGCGCCATTGTTATATTTACTAAAGTTGTGTTTTGGTTAGGGTTTTTAAATCCGGTCCCCTCAAGACCTACAATTGTAATGGCGTCAGCCCCTCTCTTTTGGGCCGCCATTGCGTGCTTAATAGTTGTACATTTATGAAACCAATAACAACCAGCGTCCTTAATTCTTTTTCCTAAATATGGTGTTTGGTAAGCAGAAGTCGTGAATACCTTAACTCCCTTCTCAATAGATATATCCAAAAAATCACTGTAAGATTCTTCAGTTTTTCCACGCCCCTTTTTTGCAAGATAAGGTGGCGTAATTGTAAAATTTACTCCAAAAGGTTTTTTGGTAATTTTAGATGTTATTTCAAGTTCCTTTTGAAAATCTTCGATTGTAGGGTAATTTATTGCCGTAATTATTCCTAAACCGCCTGCATTGGAAAATGCGGCTGCAAATTTAGCACAACCTATCGCTGCAAAGGCACCCATTATTATTGGGTACCTTATTTCCGCCATTTCGGTTATTTTTGTTTTCCAAATCATAACTTTTTTGTTTTCTAATGTTATTATATAGTATAAAAAAAACAAATTTTTATTTTTTTTCCTTTCCTATGTTTAATACAGTAATAAAAATTTCTAAAAATGATTTTTTAAATATAATAAAACACCATATTCTAATATAGAAGTGGGATAAAAGATAGACTGAAACTTGTGATAAATTTTGAAAATCTTAAAGGATTTGTGGATTCTTACAGATAATGGCGTGGTACTATTCTCGAGAGTTTTTGATACAACAATTAACCCCCAACTTTTCGGCGGATTGATGAGTGCACTCAACACATTTGCGGAAAAACTTACTGACGGAGGGATCTCTAATTTCGAAATGTCGGATCTTCGTTTTGTAATTGTAAAACGAAGAAATTTTCTATTTATTGGGAGTTCTTTAAACAAAACAAAAGAGAAAAAAGTGATTGATGAATTAAAGCGAATATCAGATGTGTTTTTTGAAGTCTATAGCGAAATATTAGTAAATTGGGATAGCGATGTGAATTATTTTTCTGATTTTGGCGATCACATTGATAAATCTTTAGAAAAACAACCTATCAAAAACCTGAAAGACGCCTTTTGGTAGTTGTTTGTTATTTAAAATAACCATTAAAAATTTAAGAGCGAAATGATATTAAGACATGAGCAAAATAAAATAGGTTAGATATACCTCAAATGAATGAAATTAATAATAAACGCGATAAAGTGCCAAATAAACCCCATATAATAAGAGATTATGAAGATATTCTTAATAATAATAAGTTAAATCTCTTTCCTGCAAGCAATCATAACGCTCATCTCAAAAGCTTAACAAAACCTCAATTCTTGGGTTCTTATCACCTTAAAGAAGCAATAAATTCGAGATATAAATCAGTTAATACATTATTAAAAGGAGATATAGACGTAAAATACGCAAGAGCCTTAAGAAATACAATTATTAACCCCGTATCTATAGCTCTGATTATTATAGCACTAGTATTTAATGTTATGTGGTTTTTCTTTGTTTAATTACGAAAGCGAATAAATATGGGATTATTAAATTTTTTCCTATTAATGATAATTATCTTAGAAAATATTAACCTTCCAAATAAATTTTAAAGAAATAACTTGTTTTATTACTTAAACTTTTTAATTCACTCTTTAAAATTCGAGAGGTAAATTTCTTGACTGTATATGACATTATAATTATTGGGGGCGGTGTAATTGGTTGTTGCATCGCACGAACTTTATCAAAATACGATCTTAAGGTAGCTTTATTAGAGAGAGAAGCAGATATAGCTTCAGGTACTACCAAGGCCAACTCTGGAGTCGTACACGCGGGTTATGCATCACCAAGAGAATACATTAAGCGGGATATGTGTATAAAAGGGAATAAATTATATAGTCAAGCTGCAGAAGAGCTAAACTTTCCTTTTCAAAGAATCGGTTCTTTTGTCGTCGCTTTAGAAGATAGTCAGATAAAAAAACTTGAAGAAGAAAGAAAATTAGGTACTCAAGATGGAGTTCCAGGCTTAGAATTAATTTTAGATAAAGAAAAAATTAAATACATGGAACCTAATCTTACAGATGAAGCCGTTGGCGTATTACACGCCCCATCGGCAGGGATTGTAAGTCCATATGAGATGACCTACGCGCTAGCTGAAAATGCAGCTATGAACGGCGTAAAATTCTTCCGGAAACAAAAAGTAAGACGAATTAAGCATCAAAATTATGTATTTGTGATTAAAACTAAAACAGACGAATTCAAATCTAACAACGTAATTAATGCTGCGGGATTATATGGGTTAAAGATTTCAAAAATGGTAGGTCTAGATTATTTCAAACTAATGCCTAGAAAAGGAGAATATATCCTTTTTGATAGGAACGCGATGCACCTAAATAAAATTTTGTTTCCTACGCCCACTAAAGTATCTAAGGGAATTTTAGTCTGCCCAACTGTTAGTGGAAATACTTTTGTTGGCCCTAACGCTCTTAATATTACTGATAAAAAAGATATTTCGACTACTGAAGCTGGTTTAAAGGAAATATTAGAAGGGGGTAGTAAACTAGTTCCTAAAATGCCCGTAAGGGCCTCCATTAGAAATTTTGCAGGCTTAAGGGCAATACCAGGTACCTATGATTTCATAATTGATAGTACAGATGTATATGGGTTTATTAACGTAGTTGGCATCTTATCTCCTGGTTTAACGTCATGTTATGCTATTGCTGAAAGAGTTGTAGAATTTCTGGAATTATTAGGAGCAAACACTAAAATTAAAGAAGATTATAATCCAATGCGACCAAAACCAGAAAGGTTTAAAGATTTTAATAAGGAAGAATTAGACAGGAAAATAAAAGAAGATCCTGCTTGGGGAAGAATTATTTGTCGGTGTGAAAATATTCCAGAAAAAGAAATTCTTAATGCCATACACTCACCTGTAGGTGCGACCACTGTGGACGGAGTTAAATTCAGATGTAGGCCTGGTATGGGACGCTGCCAAGCTGGATTCTGTCGCCCTCGTGTTATTGAGATTCTGTCTAGAGAA
This sequence comes from Promethearchaeota archaeon, assembly GCA_018238625.1. Lineage (GTDB taxonomy): Archaea > Asgardarchaeota > Lokiarchaeia > Sigyniarchaeales > SOKP01 > SOKP01. The sequence continues at coordinate 71,895 of JABCSY010000003.1, read as the reverse complement.
TTAAATATTCCCTATGAGAATGTAACGAAGAGAGGAGAAGATACAAACTTTCTTGTGGCTAAAACGAAAGAAATTGCGCTACTTCGTTTAAATGGGGGTGAAGAAGAATGAAGAAATATAAAGCGGATGTTGTAGTTATAGGCGCTGGAGCGGGCGGGCTTGCGGCAGCTATAGAAGTAAAAAAAGCGAAATTAAGCGTTTTAATTATCGAGAGAGACAAAGAGTTAGGAGGGATAACCCTACAATGCATTCACAATGGTTTTGGCCTTAAGGAATTCGAGGAAGAATTGACTGGACCTGAGTACGCTCAAAGATTCATAAATAAAGCTAAAGATCTAAAGATCCCCTTTATTTTAGATACAATGGTAATTGAAATTACTAAAGATAAAAAATTATATGCAGTGAACAAAAAGGAAGGGTTAATTGAAGTTGAAGCAAAAGCAATTATCTTAGCAATGGGTTGTAGGGAAAAAACAAGAGGAGCGATTAACATTCCAGGGTTTCGACCAGCGGGTATTTATACGGCCGGGCAAGCTCAAAGGTTTGTTAATATCGAAGGGTATCTACCCGGAAATACTTACGTGATTTTGGGAAGTGGAGATATTGGAATGATAATGGCTCGAAGATTGACTTGGGAAGGTTGTACAGTTAAGGCTGTGGTGGAAATTCAGCCTTATGTAAGTGGATTGCTTCGAAATCAAGTTCAGTGCTTAGAAGATTATGGGATCCCCCTTATAACGAGCTATACAGTAACCCGAATCCACGGAAGAGATCGCATAAAAGGAGTTACCATTTCAAAAGTAGGTAGAAACTTTGATAGAATAATAGGTTCAGATAAATTCATTGAATGCGACACTTTGTTATTATCTGTTGGGTTAATTCCTGAAAATGAGTTAACGCTGCAAGCGGGAGCTGAATTATCAAAAAACGGAGGACCTGTAGTTGATGAGAATTTAGAAACTACCATTGAAGGTATATTTGCTTGTGGAAACGTATTACAAGTTCACGATTTAGTGGATTTGGTAACTGCTGAGGCTAAACGAGCTGGAAAAAACGCAATAGAGTATATCAACTCGAGGGATGGTAAAGAATTAATGAAGAAGGAAATAATCAAGTGTGTTCCGGGCGAAAATGTAAATTACGTTAAACCAGATATTATCAACAAACGAAATTTATCAGAAGAAATAAATTTTTCTTTCAGAGTTAGATACCCCGACAGAAGGGTTCTTATTCAATTTAAAGACGAAAATAATAGCATAATCTATAAAAGAAAGAAAATTTATGTCATCCCAAGCGAAATGCTTGAATTGAAAATAAACCTAGAAGAGTCCGGCATAAACCTGGATTGCAAATCGATAACAATTGATGTGATTCCTCGACCAGAGGTACTAATTGAGGAGGATTAAAAATCATAGGTGAGTTAAATAATGAGTGAAAGTAGTGTAAGCGTTGTAAAAGTAATTAGATGTATCGTATGTCCCACTGGCTGCCAAATAAAAGTGATTTCAAAGGATTCTGAAATATCATTTGAAGGGTACGCTTGTAAAAGGGGATTAGAATACGCAGAGCAAGAATATTACGAACCTAAGAGAATCCTTACCACGACAATTAGGGTGGAGGATGGTTTCTTACCTCTAATCCCGGTAAGAAGTAATATACCAATTCTAAAAGATAAATTAAGAGACGCCTTAAACGAGGTCGCTCAAATTGAAGTAAAAGCACCAATTAAAATGGGGGATATTCTCATAGAAAATATACTTGAATTAGATGTTAATATTATTGCTAGTAGAGATTTAGCAAAAATATAATAATTTTTAGCTCCTTTTCATTCTATAATGTGAAATCGGTTTATTCGATATTTACATTGCTTTATAGTTTTGAGGTATAATTATGGAAGATTTTGATGTTGTAATCATTGGAGGTTCTATAGCTGGTTCAGTTGCTGGACGATATCTCGCAGAAGCCGGCATGAGAACATTGATAGTGGAAGCTGCAAAGACGCCAAGAGAGAAACCTTGTAGTGGGATTCAATTCGGATATTTTGAAAAATTATTGGGAAGAAAAATTCCTAAAGATAAATTATGTCAAAATCAGCTAAAATCCCTATATATGGAATACCCAAATGGTAAATCTTTTAAAGTTCCATTTAGTATGCTCAATTTTACTCGCGATGTTTTTGATAATTGGTTAAACGAAATTGCTGTTGAAGCAGGGGCAAATTTTAGGGATGGAGTAAGATGTACTGAATTTGAACATAAGCAACAAAGTTTTATTGTAAAACTTCGACCAAAACATCAAGATATCGAACAGGTAAGAACAAAGTATTTAATTGCTGCCGATGGATTAACATCTTCAATCCGACGTAAGTTAAAACCACAAGATTTTTCTCAAAAACCTTTAGCTCCCACTATGAATTATTACTTAAGGACAATAGGGGATGGAGATTTAGATCCTCACACACTTTACCAATTTTGGAATCTTAATTATAATAATTTGATGTTTGCCTGGGCTTATAAAAAAAACGACTTATGGGTAATAGGTACGGGCCACACTGATAATGTTATCAAGCGTTGCGATATGCTACTGAAATATGTAAAGAATACATTCAGATTGCAAGGTGATATAGTTAAGAGAGAAGGTTATGCTTCAACATTTCGGTTAGACGCACCTAATCATGTCTTTTTAGGAACTAATAATCTGTTTTTCGCGGGAGATGCTGCTGGATTGGTTGACATGTATCGAGGTTTAGGAATGGATGCCGCTGCTTTAAGTGGGCGATTAGTAGCAAAGGCAATTATAAAAAGTGAAAAAAATAAAATCCCCGCAATAAAATTATACGAAAAAAAAATGCGAAAAGTTATTGTTAAAATTAATAAGAACTCAGAGAAACAATTACTAACTTATAAAAGTAATGATGAGTTGCTTCGAGCTCTCAAAAAATCTTTTTTAAAGATGGGAATTTCGACACTTTTTGCTAACTTATTGAATAAAATCCTTCCACCTAATAAAATAAAACTCTTACCGACTTAATTAAAGAATGATACTGAAAATGTTTAGTAATTATATTAAAAGAGCCTAGGGGATACTACAATGGTTGAATTAGATCAAATTTATAAGGTTCACGATAATTTGTATATAGGTGCTTATTGGCCAAGATTAAACTTCGAAAAGTTTAAAGAAATTGGGATTACGGCTATAGTAAATGTAATGGAAGAAAATTTTTACGACCCAACACGCCTAGGATTTGCTTACCTTTACAAAGGGTTTCCTGACGATTGGTACCCGCCACACAGTTATATAGAAGAGATATTATCCTTTATCGATCAACACATAATGGATGGAAAGGTTTTAGTGCATTGTGCTATGGGAATATCTCGAAGTGGAGGGATTATTGTAGCATGGATTTTAAAGGAAAACCCCACATGGGGTTGGAACGATGCCATGGACTACATAAATAAGTCAAGGCTAATCTTTCCTGCCGTTGAAATAAAAGAGTCAGTACTCGATTATTTTGAATCTATAGAAGGAAAAAGAAGAGTATTTTAATAAAAATTATTGAAAAGTAATTGAAATTATAATTTTCTACCTTGAGTTGAAAAAATCAATTAATTATTTGGTAATTTTTTTCTTTTTCCATAAATTTTTATTAGCATTCTTAGATCATTAAATTGACATTTTTTTTATAATTTTCAATTAAGGAGGATTGAATAATGCCTTCAAACAATAAAGTAAGAAACGAAAGAATACAAATTTATTTTGATTGTATATGTGGTACAATCTGTTCAATATCAGCTCTAATTGGCATATTCTTTTTTTCATTGCCCGGTGGTGGAGTTGAAGATCCTGTCTATTTCGTAATAGGAATTGTTTTTTGGTTTGGTTATTTATTTGTATCCTTATTTATTATAGGGGTAGGAATTTACACATATTACCAAGCAAAGAATTTTCCAATAGATGGACCAGTAACTAAGAAATTGAAAGCCCCTATAGTAAGTTAGTTTTTACCTTGCTGTCCTACATTCTTCATTTTTCTAGTTCTTTAATGAGAAAGTACAATTTACTTTTTACAAAAATATATAATGTCAACCTTAGATCATTTAATAAAAAGCATTATTTCAACAAAATAACGAGTGAGGAGATGTTTAAATGTCTGAATTCGAAGAAAAAATATTGAATTTACTAGAAAAGATCAACGAAAAACTTGATAAACTTTTAGATACCAAAAGATCTGAAGGAGTTGAAACGAGAGTTGTAGCTTCAATGGGGGAAGGATATGTTAAACCTTCTGCTATAGTTGAAAAGCAAGAAGAAGAACAAAAGGCTATAGAGAAACCACCAGTTGAAGGGAGAAGGGTTTGTCCAGCTTGTGGGGGGATTACATTTAACACTGAAGAAGATAAAACTCAAGTACTATTCCAGCAAGGTGGAATGAAGATATATGCTAAACGCTATATCTGCAAGAGTTGTGGAACTGAAGCTTAATTCTAAATAAATCTTTTTTTTAATCTTTTTTTATAATGTATCTTTTAATCTATGAAATTTATCGCTTTTTTACGATAGTTCCTTTTGGTTATCTTTTTAACACTAACACAACTAAATGATAATAATTTATAACAAGTCGTATACCGCATCAAGGTGAAATAAAATCCCTCCAATAAGAATAAAAAATTTGCTTAGATATATGAGAAATTTCACCCTGAACAAATTCACCAATAAAAAAGTACCCTATTCTGCACAAATTGAACTTACGTTAAGATGTAATGCGAATTGTCCTTTTTGTTCATTTCCATTGATACCAAAACGCCTTAAATCTAATGAGATGTCTACACACCAGATAACATCGTTGATTGATCAAATATCCGGATTGGGGGTTAACGCGCTTTCTTTTACCGGAGGCGAACCAACTTTAAGGAAGGATCTCCCAGAATTAGTCTATCACGCGGGAGTTGTCCACGATTTTATGAATGGAATTGCGACAAATGGATATTTAATGCCTCAATTTTTAAAGGAAAAAAGTAGGTTAGAGGGCTTAGATTACATACTGCTCTCTCTCGATTACCCTACAGCAGAATTACACGATAAAAAGCGAGGAATTAAAGTTTTTGATAGAGTTATGGAAACGATAGCCTTATCAAATAAAAGAGACATAAGCGTTATAATTAGCACCGTTGTTATGAAAGACAACATACGATTTCTTGACAATATCTGCGAACTGGCCGAAAACCTAAATTGTTCCATAGAATTATTTCCGTGCGAAGATATTATAAGAGATCATCGAAATTTTCAATATAAAATTAATAACATAGAAGATATGATTCCCGATCTTTCAGTTTGGGCAAAATTACTTCATTCTTTAAGATCTAAATATAAAAATATATTAACCGACCCTATCAGTATTAATGTTGTAGAAAAGGGAGGCTTTGGAGGGGCTCCAGAATACCATCAAACGAGTTTGCGATGTCATGTAGCAGAAGCATATTTATTTGTGAGGTATGATGGTTTCATAGATTATCCATGCAAAATTCACCCTGTAAAAAGCTTTAACGCGTTAAAAAATACTATTGATAGCATCTATTACTCAAGCGAAGTAAGAGAAATAATGAAGAAGCACGACACTTATGATTTTTGCGATAAGTGTCGATTGGGATGTGCTATTGCCTCAAGTCTCCCAACAACATGGAAAACATTATACGCTAAATATATTCAAGGTTATCTGAAAGGAAATTTAAGATGATTGGTGCAATTATTCGTCCTTTGTTATTTATAGCTTAGAATTATAATTCCAAAAATGAGATAATAAAATTTATTTAAAATTGTGATTTTCTTATAATAGTGAGGAATAATGGCAAACGAAGAAATTATTATCGGAATTATGTTTATTACGCTCGCAATGGTTGGTGTAAGCGAGCTTCTTAATAAGCTAATGGGTGTAAATAAGGATGCCGCAAGAGAACTAAGAGAAAAATCAAAAAATTTACAAGAACGAATGAAAGCGGCTCAACTTACTGGAAACGCTCAAATAATGCAAGACCTACAACGAGAATCAATGGAACTAACAAAAATAATGATGAAAAAGCAAATGATTCCGTCTTGTGTAAGATGTATTATTTTTATGGGGCTCTTTGCTGTCTTTGGAACAGTATATGCGGGTTATGAGGCAGGACTTCTTCCGTTTCCAATCTTAATTTTTGGAAGTGGATGGTTTGCAGTATACTTTTTGTTCTCAATAACATTTAGCTTAATTCTTTATGGGATTAAGAGATTGTATAAAAAATTGACTGGTAAAGAAGTTAAACGAAAAAAACCATCAATATTAGGGAGAGTATCACCCAAATCAGAGGATTCCGAAAGCTTTATTCAGTTGACAAGACAAGTTAACGAACCAATTCAAGAACGAGAATTTGTCGATGAACAAGAAGATTCTTGGAAAAACCGCGTTAAAAAATGACCTAAATTAGAAAATAAATTTTGAATATTCTACTAGTTTTAGATTGATTTAAAATATGGAAGATCAAAACAATGCCAAAAAGCAAATGGCACTCTATTTTATTTTTGCCGCTTGTATGATTGCGCTAAACTATGTTATTCAAAAGACAAACGAAATTGTTATAGCACCTTTTATCTGTGGGAATTTTGGAACTATAGAGTTTTTACAGTTGTTTTATTGCTCTAATACGCCTAATATGCATGAATTAATAGGCTCGATTGCAGCCGTAGGGATTACGTACATAATTAAATTTTTTCTAGATAAATATATAGTTTTCAAAAAATCAAGCTTAAAGATGAAGGAAACTTCGCAAGAGTTTTTTAAATACTTTGGATTCGCGATCTTAACAACAATATTAAACATAGGAATTCAATTTATCTTAACCAATGTTTTCAATGCACCTTTAGAAATTTCTTTTGTGATAGCTTTATCTATTGGTTATATTACAAAGTTTTTTCTAGACAAAAAATATGTCTTCACAAAAGAATACTGACAAGCGTCAAAAGCTAATCCAGATTTTTTGATTTCACGTTAAAAATTTAAGACAATTAGGTTTCCTAAAGTTAATGTAAATATAGTTTTGTTTAATTCTGATTAACGATTTTCATTTTAATAAGATTATATTTTTAATTACAACTAGAAAAATTTAATAGACCAAAAATTGTTTATAATATTATGGCAGAGAGAGAAAAAGAAGAAGATGCGTCAATGGTAGACGCGTTAAGTTCACTTGGCTGGATTGAAGAGAAAGATTTGGAAGAGGAAGCTCCACTTTCCGAAGAAGAGAAACTCACAGAGCAGTTGAATCTCTTTATAGAACAGAATAAACAACTAAACGAAGAAATCAGTAAGCTTAAAGAAGAAAACGAAAGTCTTCAGATTGCATCTGATACCCTCTCTCAAGAAAAAGAAAAAGCCCTTCAATTGACTAATGAAACCAATTCTACAATAGAAGACGTCCTTCAAATAGTTGTTCAAAAAGATGAAGTTATAAGTGAGCTCGAATCAAAAATTCAACTATTAAACGAAGCCACAATAGTGGATTCAGAGGTAAGCAGTTCAATCGAGAGCAAAGAACAAGAAATTGAAGCGTTAAAATCTCAGTTAGGAGATAAAGACCAACAAGTTCAAGAATTAGATTTCTCGAGTAAAGAAAAAAACCAAACTATCCAAGATCAAACTAGCAAGATCAACGAGCTAAACAATGACATTAGCGATCAAAATCAGAAAATTCAAAACCTTACTTCAGAATTAGAGCAATTAAAGTCCGAAGAATCGGCGAGTAAAGGGTTAGTTGAACGACTACAAGAAAAAGACAACAAAATTAAAGAGATGACGGAACAACTCCAATATTTAGAAAATGACACCGTTCAAAAATCGAAATTCGAAAAAGTCACGATATTAATAGAGAAAAAAGACGAAATTATTACTGAAAAAGAAAAAGAAATATTTAAACTTGAAAGCTTGCAACAATCTTTCAATCAATCGATAAAAGATATGCAACAGAAGCTTGAAACTTTCAGTTTAGTGAAAAAAGATGTAGAGAAAAAAGAAGAACGGATTAATAATTTAGTGTTAGAGCTTGAAAAATTAACTCAAAAAAATATAACCAATGAAGAATTTATCAATCAAATTCAAGCGAGGCTAGAAGAATCCCAAGAAAAATCTGGCAACAGCGTTGGGAAACTCGAATTAGAAATAATAAATTTAAGAAATGTTATTGACGAACAAATAGCCGAAATAAAAGACTTGAGGGAAAATGGAAAAAAATCAAAAGACAAGTTGTACGAACAGGAACAAATCGAAGACAGGATTCTAACAGAAATGCAAAAAGTTAAGGACGAAAAACTGAAGCTTGAATCCAAATACGAAGCCAAAGACAGTGAAATAATTGAATTAAAGAAAAAAATTAAAGTTATGCGTAGAGATATTAAAAAATCCTAAACCTTTAAAACTCATAAATTTGTAAAATTAAATTAAAAAAAGATAAAAAAAATAAATCAAATAGCTTATTTTTCACGCCACTCTTGTCCACATTGGCCACATTTATATTTCTTACCGTAAACTCGCGGGTAGTCAAGAATTATGTTGCTTTTATCAACGGTTTCGTGAAGCATCATCTTATTTTCGGTGTTACATTTTGGGCATCTTCTGCGTCCTTCAGGTTTTTCAACGGTTAAAAGAGAATCGTCACTTCGTCCTGGGATTCCCGGACTGGCGCTAGAAGCACTTTGGGCTTTAATATGGGCAATCTCTGCTTTTATGTCGTCAGGAGTGACATCTTTAACTTCTGATTTGAGTTCAGGTTGAATTTCTGCTGCGGCTCTGTCGGCATCTGTTTCGGGTTCTAACACTGATTCAGCTCTAAATTGGACGGCGTCCGATTCTTTATAATCCACTCCTCTACCTATCGCTGCGAGAAATTCGCCATCGTCCCCTTCTTCAAAAATCTTCTCGTTTTGGGCACCAGCTCTCTCAGCATCAATGTGTCTAGCCCATTGACCCGCCTTAACTTTTTCTTTTACGTTGCACGTACTTCCTTGCCAGATATAAACTTTATTACCTAAATCGGCAATAAAACAATCTTCTGACTCTAAAGAATCCTTAGCGAATGGGACTTGAATCATTTTCATAGTGTTAATTCCATCAAACTCTTCGGCTGAAACGCGATATAGAACATTCTTCCACTCTGTGAATCCCGCAAAATCCCCCGTAGATACATCTTTGAGAAGAGTTTTTGCGTAATTCTTCTCAACAACCTTCATAGCGCCCATAGTATTAATTGATTTCATGAAATCAGATGTTTCTTGATTTTGATCAACAGTTATTATTTTTGCTGCTCCACCCCGTTGTTGGTCCAAAGTTCGAGCTTGTGCTGCCCCAGCTGTCTTTTCATCTACGCTACATTTACTTCCTATCCACACGTAAATTGTTTTATCGTCGTCCACGATGTATGTGTCTCCGATACTAAAAACTGGTTTCTTAATTTCTTTTAAATTACCTTGATCGACTAAATATAATTTCAATAAAATACTCCTCAAGTAGAATTTTTTTTTATTATAAAAATTATAAATTCAGTCTTTTTAATTACTTGGAAAAAATAACTAAGTCAAATGATATAATATGTAAAAAACATCCGAGTTCGATTAATAATCTACGAGTGCAAGGCTAATTCGGTTAACGAATTCAGTAATCTGTGTAAGATCAATAGAGCAATATGCAATTCGAATTCCATTAATGTTATCATTTGGTTTTTCTATGGGAATGACACCTACTTTATATTTTTTTAAAAGGTGATCAGCAAAATCGTTTGCGCTAAATTTTTTAGGGTTTAGATTTACAAAAACAAAGAAACCTCCTGCGTTTGGATCTACTGAAATATCAGAGCTTTTTATTTTTCTAAGTTCCGCATTAATTTTTTCGTATCTCGCTTTAAGGAGAGCCTTTACTTTATCTCTTTTTTCAATTAAACCATCCGTTCCTACATCCGTAAAGAGTTTTATAATTAAGCTTTGATAAAAATGATTAGAATTTGAAATCGTAGTTCTAATTAAACCAGATAATTTGTTATTAATCTCTGTTTTTAAAATACGTAGATCTTCTTCGTTGCTAACCCAGCTTGGCTTTAATCCAATTGTAACGAACCCAATGCGTCCGCCATACATTAGAAATTCCTTAGTTATTCCATCTATTTTAATCGGGATTATATCCTCTTCTAAATCGTGTAAGTCGTAAAAAATTGAGCGATTTATAACGTTATCAGAATAGATGTATGGCTCGTAAGCATCGTCGATAAGTACAATAATAGGTTTAGAAATATCTTTTTGAGCTAGCCTTAAAACATTAATAATTTCCTCAAGCTCTTTCTTTTGGGGAACATATCCCGTAGGGTTGTTAGGAAAACCTAAAATAAGAACGATTTTTTCTTGGATTTTTGAAACTTCGTAAATAGCGTCTTTTAATCCTTGAGCGTTAAATTTACCCTTAATAAAAAAATCAAAAGATTTAATTTTTGCACCAAGTAATTTCTCTATAATGTTATCGTAGTTTCCCCATCTTTTGTTTGCAGAAATAACGTAATCTCCTGAATTCAGGAGCAAACTACAGCACAAAAATATTCCATTTGTTAAACCAGATGTTATCACTGGCGTTGAAATATAACTTTCAAGTTTATTTAACTTTTCTTTTTCTACATCTTTATTGATAAGCGATTTTTCAATGATCCAATTCTTCCAGATTGTTTTTAGATCTTCAAGCCCAGAGATTTTAGGATATGGTACGATTTCATTTATATTAAATTTGGTATAATTCTTAATATCTTCTAAATAACAAGGAAGCCATTCAGAAGTACCTCCTTCAATAAAATCTTTTTCGTAACCGAAAGCAGACCCAAGCGTACCCATTATTTCTGCTTCCTTTTTGGCTCTTCCAGCCCAATAAAAAACGCCTTGAGGCAAATAAATGCGTTTTCCTAGCTCCGATAAAGCTTTATAGAAAGGAGTTTTTTTAATAATATCAAATTCCATAATTATCAAATGTAATTCTTCATGGAATAAAAGTTTTAAACCCTTCTTACTATTTTTATAATGACATAAATTTTTTCAATATAATTAAATAGTGCTAGCATATTTACACTATTTAGTGATATTATATGATTTCCACAATAATTGGATTTATTATTTTTTTCTTGATGGGGTCAATATTGCTGATGTTTTGGGCTAAGAAAAAAGGAATAAATAAACCCTTTTTTTATTCTTTTCCAATTATTTTTGTCATACTTATTATTTTTGTTCTTATGGAATATTTTGTGATATTTCCTTTTGAATGGATAATTTCATATTTCATGAGTTCAATTATAGGTGCATTTTTAATATCAAAGTTTTATGAGTTAGATTTTATAACTTCTCTTAGATTTTCTAGTTGGTTTATATTTAGCATATTTATCTTGTTTTATTTTATATTATTAGGTGCAGTATTCATAATAGGTTGGTTTTTATCTCCATTCATTTTATTTTTATAATAACTGAATTTAATAGGAAATTAAAAACCTTAATACTAGATTTAAATATAAAAAAGATATATAACCTCATATAAATAAAGAAAAAAGTTTTGAGGAATATTAATAAAAAATGTCTGAAAAAGAAAATATTGACGAAACCAAGCCAATAGAGAACTTGCTATTTAAGGGCTGGAACGATTTTGTTTCTAGCATTACAGATGGATACAATAAATTCCAAAAAAGTATTGAAGAAACCACTAAAAAAAATACTGAGTCATGGAATCAAAATCAAGAAAAGATTAATAAATTCCTTAAAGATACCAAGGAAAACTGGGATGTTACATTAAAAGACTGGGGCACAGAATTCAAAAATACTCACAAAGACAACAAAGAATTGTGGAATAACAACTTAGGAAAAATTAACACATATTTCAAAAATACTCAAGAAACTTGGGATAATAAATTAAAAGAATGGACTAATGACTTAGAGAAAAGACAAATCGAGAATAAGGAACAATGGGAAGCGAGAAAACAGAAAATTAACCAAGATATAAAAAGTTGGCAAAAGCAAACGAAAAGAGATTGGGAAAAAGGGCTAAAATCATTTCGAAGAGAGATGATTAAGGGTTCTTACATGTTTTTAATTTTCATGCTACCTATCTTGGTTGTCTTCGTCATTATTATGTATTACCTCACTCAATTCTTGCCGAAATAAATTGAATATTGATTTATCCATAAATATGATAGAAATTCTCGTCTTTTCGTTCTTAATCGCGTTAACTGGAGCCCTATCTCCAGGACCCCTTTTGACGTTTACTATTTATAGATCGCTTAAGCAAAAAAGGGGTTATTTAGCGGGCATTTATATCATTTTGGGCCACGCTACAATCGAATTCGTGCTAATCATTGCTTTACTTGCTGGATCATCCTTCTTTTTTCAAAATATCGTTTTTCTAACGTTAGTAGGGACTATTGGGGGATTATTCTTAGTAATTTTCGGAGTAGTTGTTATAAGAGATGTAACAAAAACTAATTTTGATGCGAGTTTCTCATTCGAGAATGACAATGTAAAGGGCTTTAAAGGGAATAGTTTTGTTGGAGGAATCGTCGTTAGCTTATCAAACCCATTTTGGACCTTTTGGTGGGCAGTTATCGGCTTGGGATTTATGGTAAGTTTCAACATCTCCTTTGCAAATCCACTTGGCATTTTATTGTTTTTTATGGGTCACGAGTTAGGAGATATGATTTGGTATCTGCCTATCTCTACCTTCGTCTATTATGGAGGGAAATCTTTAAATCCTAAAGTTTATAAATATATTTTAATCGTTTGTGGTGCCTTCATGATCATTTTTGGTATTTATTTAGCTTTTAATATAATTTTCAATCCACCATTAATTTAAATTTAACTTCTTTTAAACTTAAAGTAATAGCATTAGGCGCTTTCTATTAGACATATAAAATGCAGAGATATCCTAATATCACTCACATATATATAATCAATACCAACACTCTTCTTACAAATAAGAATGTAAATTTCAAAATTTATCGGATTAAGAGAAAAAATAATTTTGTTTTAAACAATTTCAAGAATCTTGTTATTTCAATTGAAATGAATTTTTGATTATTTAATTTAAAAGAATAATTAACGCCACCAAATGAATTATGAACGAAAAACAAATGATTAATTGCCCCGTATGCGGGATTAAGTTTATTCCCAGAACATTTTACCCTGAAGAATCTATTTTTTCTACACACGATGGAAAGAAATTATCAGGCTTTAATGGATATATAAGTTCTAGAACTGTAAAACCCCCAGAAGTTATTTTAAGTACATGGATAACGTATTGCCCTTCATGTAATTACATTTTAAAATTTGTAAAAGAAATTGTAAGAAAAGAAAAGATTGTTTCTAAAAATAAAGAATCAAAAGAAGTAAGAGAAAAATACAACAGTTTTTACTTTGGATTCCCTTACGGAGATTATTCACAACACCTAAAAGAAATAACTGGGAAAATTAAAAGCAAGATCGAGACAGAGTTAAAAAATTTAAATTTCGAAGTCTGGGAAAGTTTATACGCCATTGACGACAATTTTAAGTTTCTTGTGCGCTTTTTTGCCAATTTAGAGAATTATTTTTCCCTGTCAGGAATGGGAAACGATAAAAATGTGTCGAATAAAATACAAAGGTTAAAACTTCCAAAAGACATCGAAATTTCATTAATACAATTAAATAACATCAAAGACGGAATTGTCAAAGGAGACTACGAACTCTCGGATGATGATGAGGAAAATATAGATAATATTCTCGTTGATTTCGTTTTATTCTTGATTAGAAAACATATAAAGCCTTTAATTAACAAAAAACAACTTGAAGAAGGGTACGAGTTTATTAAATTTGAAGATTTTGAATTTCAAATAAAAAATTATTTGGGTAATTACTTGTATTCCAATTTTAATAACGATCCCTCTTCTAACAAGCAAATTCGTTTATTCATGAATGATTTATTCAAAGAGATTAAAGTCTAACCTCTTCTTTGCTACTATCAAACTTTAGTGCAGGTTTTTAATGATTTCTTAGAAAGAATCTTGAGAAGAATTAGAATAAAAAATTTAACTCACAATACAATACTATTCGTTCTCAAACAATCCTAAATTTGGATCTAAGTATAATTAAATGCTCTGATTTTAGAGGAAAATATATTTATACGAAAATGTCATAATTTAACTTAATATGTCAAAATTATCAGATATAGGATTAATATTACCTATAATTGGAACCTTTTTTATTGTATTATCTTTGATTCTATCAATATTTATAGCATCTCCGAACTTATTTTTTATTATTCAAATTAGTGGATGGAATCTTTTTTGTATTGCATTAATATTATTAATAAAAACTAAAGATGTGTATCATATAATCAAACTGAAAAATAATTTCCCTCTAAAATTAGAGCATTTAATTATATTTATTTGTGCAAACACAATAATAATAACTTTTTTTCTCTTTGTCGATATAAATATTTACAAGTATACAGGTAAATTTACATATCTTACGATATGGTGGTTCATTGTTTTCTTTGGAGGAGTATTTATTTCATATTATTTAAAAAAAAACCCCCAATTAAAAAATCCTCGCGTTATTAAAGCTAAAAAAAAGAATGTAATATTGTAAATATTAAAGATGTTTTGTTGCTAATTTAGTAAAGATATCTTATGATTTTCCACGAATTAAACAAACATTTATGTGCGTTGTGTTATTGCAAGAGATACTTTAAGTGTATCTCGTGCCAAAATTTATTCGCTTTCAAACAATCCTAAATTTGGATCCAAGTATTGGTTTTGGCACATAGGACATGAATTATATCTCGCAAGCCAATCAGCAACACATAGATAATGATAGGTAGATCCACAGAAAGGGCATGTAATTAATTTATCTTTGGCAAAATTTATGTGTTTATGACAAACAGTACATTGAACATTGGATACTGATACACCCTCTCTTATTTTAACTTTAGTAGATAGTATTTCTTCTATTCTTGAGTGTTCTACTTGATATAAACCAAGACTGCTTGTCAATTGATTAATTTTTGAATTAATTTCAGAAATCCTTTCTCTAAGTTCATCTTCAGATAATTTATTTGCTAAAAAAGACGATAAAGCGAAATTTAAAGGTAACCCTTCGAAATTCTCGGTTTGCTTAGTGATTTCAGTAATTTCAGCAAATAATATTGATTCTTTATCAATTAAACCCTTAAAACTTTTAAAAATTTTATTCATCAAAACTGTTAATAAGAAAGTGAGCTGTTGTTTCTTGCGATTGAAATTATCTTCCCAATATTTGATGATTGAATACATCTCTATGTTGCTTTCCTTGTAAGTATCCAATTTAATGTAAACTTCTTCTTTAATTTGTTCAATTTTTACTTTATAATTCGTTAATAAGTCTCTTATTTCTCTTAGTTGCGGTAATTCTTCTCTAATGATAATAGATGTCTCATCTTCGTATGAATTAATTAATTTATTCACTTCAGCAATTTTTTCGTCAACAAAACTTCTGACATCTACTCGTAAGCCCTCATCTTTAATATTATTAAGATAATTTACATACTCCTCCTTGCGTCGAATAATTTCAGATATAATATTTGCCAAGGTCTTTTTTAAAGTTGCTGTAATATTCTCATAGGGTTTTATAATTTTATCAAAAGTTAATATCCATGTGTCAATTTCGTCAATTTTTAACGCAAAATCATCCACTTTATCGTAATTTGAATTCACGATTTTTACGAATTTCTCGGAGTCACTTACATCGTTTATCGCTCCTTGAAATTTCTTATCTATGCCCTTAAAATATAAATCAACGACTTGAGGGAGAAATACACTGAATTTTTGCTCCATAACGTGGTTTAAATCTAGTTTACCTTGTCCATTTCCAGTTAAATCGTATTGCTTATCTAAATCTTCAAGTTCTTGCAAGTTTTCTTTTAATTTATTTTTTATTAATGCAATTATAGGCGAACGCATTTTATCCCTTAATCTTTGCACTGACTCTTTCCTTTCAAGGACGTTTACAAATTCTTCTCCTTCAAATTCTTCGAATATCTTATTTTGATATAACAAATAAATTAGATCACCGTAAGAATCTTTTTTTCCATCTGATTTACTTAAAAAAAACTGGTAAAGCTCATCGAAATGAAATGTTAATAAAGTTCCTTTACGAGATTTTATTTTTTTTGCTGTTTTAGCCTCAACCAAACTTTGTATGTAGATGGCAAACTCTTGAATTTCTTTCCAATTATTCAAATCGTCTGGAATAAGGTTTAATTTAAAAGATAGGTTTTTTATTTTATTTGCTTCAATCCATAAGGATATATCGTTTTCGTAATCGTGCTCTATTTTTACTGAAGAATTCTCTAAACGAAGGATAAAATCGTCAAGGTTATTAATAGACTCCTTACAAATTGTTAAGTAATTTTCAAGGTGCCCTCCATTCTTTACGATCCGCTTCACGTTTCTACCATTTGAGCTTAAGCTTGTTAAATTGCTAGAGATTAGTTTTAACTCGTCAATAATTACTGCTTTTATAGAATAATAATCCTTTTTTGTTTGAGAAAATAAATAATTCTCGCAAAAAGGTTTAATTTCATTAAAATAATCTGTGAAAGAGTTGAGAACCTCAAGCTTAAATTCAGATTTAAGGAAATCTTCGATCTCTTGTGATTTTGTTTTGTCAGATTTAAGGCTTGAAATAGAATTTTTAATCCTTAAAATTTCTTCTTTACTATATCCTTTTATTTCTCTATAACCTTCAAATGTATTACCAAATAGACGCAAATAAAAACACCAAAATAATTAGATTAACTAACAAGTAAAAAAATATATCATTTAATAAAATTTTTTGCAATAATAAGAGAGAAATAACTAATAACTAAACAAAAAATCTTTTTTATTCCCCTAATTCCTTTATCTCAATTGATTTTTCTTTAGTACCATCTTGGGTAATTATTAGTAAATCAATACCATTTCCAGACATAACATCTCTCTTGATTGAGTTCCTTATCACCTTTTCGACAAGCTTTACGCCATCTTCCATAGTCATGTCTGGTTTATATTCTGCTTCCAAAAGTCCCATAGAAAGGAGCATACCTGATCCCGTTGCACCATAATCCTCTGGGATCAATGAGCCAAGCCCATCTAAAGTGTACAAGATTGGGCCATCTTTGTCTACTCCCGCAATGATTAAACTTGTATATAAAGGCATCATTTTTCGAGAATACAACATATTAGAAAGCATTTTAGCTACGCTCTTTGTGCTAATTCTATCGTAAGCATCTAATTCGTATAACACGCTTTGAGCTTTCAACACCCTCACGACGAATTGAAAATCACCTATTAAACCATAAGCTGCCAAGCCAATATGATCTGTAATCTTAAATAATTTTTTTGTGGATTTATTTATTACAGTATAACCCCATGTTGCCCTGCGATCGTTTCCTAGCACCACTCCATCTTTACATTTGATAGCAACTGCTGTTGCGCCGGGTACCATTATTTGTTGAGACATATCATTTTACCTTTCAAAAACTAATTTTAAGAAATAATAAATTGTTATTCTTAATACTATTAAAAAAGTCAGAATTAATTAAAATTTTCGTTTTAAATTATAACATTCTGTTGAAATCTCCAAAAAATAAAAATTTATTATCCAAGAATTAAAGTTATTATTTTTAATATTTGATTTAATTACATGATTTATAGATTGAAACTAATTTTTATTACTTAGGTTAATTATGACTTAATAATTATGATCGTACAGTCGATAGAATAATATTCATTGGGGATGATGTTTTTCAATTCAATATTTTTTACTACCTCAATAAATGATAACAAAACCAATAGAAATAGAGAATTATTCTATTTTGATATTTGAATTATTTTGATTCTAAAAAAGTGGATTCATATTTTTCGAATGATCAACCATTGGATGATCATACAAAATGACCATTAAATTATAACCAAAATTTTTTGTCGTGATTTTTTATGCATTTAATTCTTGAAGTTCTTCACATTTAGGCAAAAGATTTAAATAACTCTTCGGATATATTACTATCTAAGAAACTTTAATTATAAATTCAAAAAAAATTAAAAATTAGAATTTAAAAATTTTCAATAGTGGAGGAATAAGACCATGGCTAAAAAGAAACATAGTTCAAGGATCGATTCGATTCTGAGTGGAGTTTTGCCTGGTCGCCAATAAGGAGATTAATGAAGCAGCAAGGTGCAAGCATCGTAGCCAGAAACGCAGTAGATCTTTTAATTGACCATCTCGAAAAGACTGCAATTGGCTTAACTGAACAAGCACGAGCTTTTACCATGCATGCTAATCGTAAAAAGATTACTAAAAACGATCTCCTATTGTCGATCAAGTATAAATAAAGGATAAGAACTTAACACCCGAACATTATAATTTTTTTTCTTTTTTTTTTTCATAGTTTTTTAATAGACACTAAGATAAATTCATCATTTTTTTTGTTCTTTAAATACAGCTACTTTAATTGGGTAGTATAAGAAAAAAAAAATGGATATTGAAATGTCATTTGATTTGGATAATTTCGACTTAGATCTTGAAGTTGATGATATAATTCTTGGATGGTATGAAACTGAAGGGGTAAGAAAAATAACTGAACTTTCACGACAAGTTCGATCCTTGTTAAATCTTAAGACCAACACGATACGATGTAGGTTTCGTTCCAAGTCCAATATATCTACGAAGTTGCAAGATACAAAATTCTATGAAAACAAAAAACAATTCGAATCGTTAGCATTAAGGTTTATTAAACTCCTTAATAAAATTAATGGAATCAGTAGAAGGGATCTAGAGGAAGAAATTCAAATCCTTTTATACCAAGTGTCTATTAAACGAAATGAGATATCTAAATCTCTCCTGAAAGAATTAGAAGATTTAACACTTCAGATATTTATGAAGATCCATTACTTTTCGGAACAAGATCTTTATAATCACCCTTTATTTCTCAAATCCTTGATACAACTATCTATCGAAGCATGTAAAACATATAAAAACATGAATCATGCATTTTCTGAATTCTATGCTGAGTTAGGGGAGAATTATCATAATTTAGAAAAAGATCTTACATCTATAGTTCCTGAAATAGGGAGTAAGAATGACAAAAGGAAGATGAAGAAACATAGCGAGGTGTTGATTTCATGAAGGCGTATTCTCAAGTAAATCGGAAATCTTTAAAAGGAGATCGTATCGCAATCTGTCCGAAATTTGGATGTGAGGAGCTAACAAGAGTCAAACCACTGAAATTTGGATTTTTTGGATTTAATAAATATCCAAAATGCAAAAAACATGGCACTCCATTAGTTTATATAGATGAAAGGATTAGTATTTTTATTGATGCTGCGCTCTCCTGTTTATTTGATAAAGCAGGACTTCCTCCTGAAAATTTACTTAGTTTAATTAAAAAACAATTTCCTAAAGACCTACAATCGTTTATTTACAGCTGGTTATACTGCATAACCATTGGAAGGGGTGCTCCGATAATTTCTCGTTACATGGATTCTCTTTCTAATGCTTATCTCAAAAAACTGACTAAAAAACAAATAAAAACACTAAAGGGTGAAAAAACTTTGAAAACACACAGTGTACATCAAGCGATAAGAGATGGAATGCAAGAAATCACTATACAATATACAAGACTCCTTAAGCATCTTCGAATTCACTCAGAAATTCTCACAGATATCAATAAACTCAAACCATTTTCTCAGGATCTAATAAATTCACTTCAAACTTGGCAAAGACTGTACTCGAATGAAGAGACTAAACTACTTGCCTTAGAAGGAGAGAGAAGAATATCACTTTTTGAAACGAAAAAATATTATGATCGCATCCTTAATATGGGAACTTGTAGATGTCTCCTCGGACTTTCTCCTGAAGGAACAAATCCCAAGAAAAATCGAATTACGGCTTTTGACCGCTATTCTGCTTATTTTGATTTTTTCAAAGAAGGAATAACCAAAAAATTTACTAAATCTGATATCGAAGGCTTACTTACATCAGTTCATACAGAACCTTCAGTCAATGACGAGAACTATGGCGCATTATATCTTTTTACTGATAAGAGAACAAATAAAGTATATATTGGGCAAACAATACGAGGTATTTTTATTAGATTTGCAGAACATTTACGCGACCCATGTAATCAATATCTCAGAAAGGCGATAAAATATTATATAGAAAAAGATAATAATTTAAGAATTACAAAAGTGAGTGAGAGTTTCGCAAGGACAGAAAATGATGAATTTACTATCAAATTAATTAGTTACGCTTCGAATCAAGATGAATTAAATAAGATGGAAATAGAAGAAATTAAGAAAAGAAAATCGTGTGTTTTAGATTATTTTGCAATTAAAGATAACGAAATTGTTCCACTTTATGGATATAATGTTACAAGAGGAGGAACTCACAGAAGTTTGACATTAAGTGATAAAAACGCAGTCGTATTTAGTTTTATTCAAGAAGGCGAACTTAAAAACTTAATAGGGCGGGGTTTATTCATATCTGAGATAGCAATGGAATTTCGAGTACCTGATCAAATTATCTATTCTAAAATTCAAGAATTTTGGGCGAAATTTGGTATATATTCAATTGATGATGCTAGGAACCATTTTGGTGGAATAAAAATCTATAATTCTAGAGTTAGACATTTTGTTCTAAGAACAAAATCTGAAATAGATACAATTGAGCACAAATATCTAGTAAGATTTGAAAAACTAATAAAAGAAGGTTTTTCCACATCTGAAATTAAAATGGAGATGGAAATTGATCACGCTACTTTATACGCCATGTTAAAATCTATAGGATTCAATACGTTCACAGGAGCTAGAGACGCATTTGGAGTAAATGATATTTATAATGAAAGAATGAGTGAAAAAAGAATTAAGAATGCGCGTAAAGGGAAAACTCATTCTCAATGGATAGAAGTGGATGAAAGTTTATTTATCAAATTGATTCACCAACAACTTCATTATACTGATATGGCTAGCAGACTTAAAATTGGAGAGAGAACATTATATGAAAAATCTTATGAAGTTTTTGGTATTTCCTTACCAGAAGCTAACAGAATTTATTGGTTATATCCTGAAGTTGAAAAGATCTTACTAAATAAAAAAGAGATTGATGAATCTCTGTTACAAGACTGGGTTAATGCGGGATTATCAGTCAAAGAAATAGATCAAGAAATGTTGAAACTATTAATTGGCTTAGGATATGACAAAAAAGAAATTGAAACCTTATTTGAATGGGACCACTTTCATGTAACCCGTTGGATTCCTGAAACACTAAACATGGATTTTTATCGCGCTAGAGATGAATATTGGTGGAAACCTAGAATTATTTGGTTATTTAGTCAAGGTTATTCAGCAAGACAAATGAGAGTTGTAAGTAAAGAACTGATTGGTAGATATGTTACTCATGATGTCATAGTAAGAATTTGGGCGGAAGAATATGCTAAATATGGAAGCAAACTTCATCGGTATCTCTTCAATTTATATGGCTCAAATTTTAGAAGATGAGTTTAGAAGTATAATATAATTGTAATAAGTTTTAATGCCAACATTAATTCAATTACAATAAATACTGAAATTACTGAAATAAGATAACTCAGAAAGAGAAAAATATAACGCTTTTGAGTTGTCATAAACATTGTTTTTTTGGATAAATTTTTCCTTCGAAAGTGGAGTTTTGGCAGAAAAAATCCTGTGAGATGTTGATAGGTTGAATATTCTTCTGGAAATTTATCAATAAGAATTTGTTCTTCTAGGTTTGAATAAATGGTAAGAATAAAAGTAAAAAGGAGCCACGAAAAAATTTCACCTATACGTATCCCTAAATCATTAAATCCAGGAATATAAAGCGCTAATGGTAAAGCGATTAGACCAATACCCAAATTTTGAGGATGCCGGAAATAATGATATATTCCTGTAGTTACAATTGATGCTTTCTGCTTCTTCCCTTTCGTAAGATGGCATAATCCTAATAAAAACAAAAAAAACCCTCCTATGAAAATGATGATTTCTATCGCAAGAATACATACATACTGGAAAGGGTATTCTATGGAGATTGGAATATACGCATCAAAAAGTAATTCTCCTGGTAGTAAAGAAGGAATGATCCATGAAGCATAAGCTATGGGTAAAATTATTAACATTGGAAGTAATATTCCTACAATTATAGGAATATACGACCAAACTGAAAAAAAAATTAATAAAAACTTTCTTAAAAATAACATTACTATTTGCTTAATCGAAATATCTTTTTTCATTAGTACGATATTAATGTTTTTTAAAATTTAAAATGCTAATGTGATAAAAAAAAAGATAATTTTTTAAAATTTAAGGTTCAGTAGCATCACTATTACCTAAGATTTCCCATTCATCACCTAAATTCCAAATTTTTTAAAGCGTTAATTTGGTGTATTTAAATAAATTTCTGTATAATCATTGAATTAATCCCTTGATAAATGGGATTTAAAAGAATTAAAACAAAAATACAATTAACCGAAATGTATTTTTTAAATCTTAACTTATTTAATATATCTCTCTAACAATGTTATTTTTGATTAAATATGGCTGATAAAGTTAGAAACGAGCAAAGGCTAAATGGGAAAGAAAGACAGATACTCTTTCAATCTATGGATGTGATACTGGGAAACCTTAAATCCAACATGGAACATTTGAGTAAAGCCAAATATTTCTCGCACACTCAAAAATTTATTAATTTAGTCTATGATGGATTAGTACAAAAGCGAAAATTTTTCTTATTAGCAAGCGGGCGTTCAGCTTTCATTTTACAATGCTTTGCCACTAGATTAGTGCATCTTGGAGCCGAAGTTTACATGGTTACCAATTTAGGTTCTATTCCTGCTCTTTCGAACGAGGATATTCTAATCGTTCTCTCCGGGTCAGGTACAACTGCGATTGTTGTAAGTTTACTTAAAAATTACGTAAATACTGTTAAACCTTATGGGATTATTAGTATTACTTCCCATCCTGAAACGATAATAGGGCGAATTGGGGATATCACTATAAAATTAAAGGGAAGAACTAAAAGAGATAAAGTCGATCTTCACGACGACACTGCTATTCTAACTCCCGAAGGTACAATGTTCGAGATTGCCGCATTTGTGTACTTAGACGCAATTATAGCGGAGCTAGCGATCAAAATGGGTCGAACAAACGAAGATATGCTAAAAAAACACTCTAAATCTATCTAAACTGTATTGTTCCACACTGAGTTTTTGTTCTAATTTAAAACTATAAAAATTATAGTTACTTATAGTTCTTGTGCCCATTATAGTGTATCTATGAGAGTAGTTTTATAACTAAATATCAATGAATAGATATCTCCCATGGGCACGCTTTATCTTAAGTCTGATTGTTTTTTCTATTTATATTGAATTAAATTGTTTTAAATATGAATGTTATTTCTTTACCATTATCCAAATTTTAAATGGTTAAAAAAACAATGAAAAAAAAAACTTTAATAACATATTTTATAATATTGCAATTCTTCTTCTGTGGGCTCTTGGTAGTTGCGTTAAATCCTACAATAGCTTCTTCTAGCACTTATAATAATTACGATCTTAAATCAAGTGCGGTGGATTTTTCTAACGCTACTGTGGTTTCTGATGGATTTAATAGTAGTTACTGGAACGATGCAGGTAGTTACGATCCGGCAATCGCTGTTGATAGTAGCGACAAAATTCACTTAGTATGGCAAGATTATACTGACGGTGTGTGGGGTACAGATATCGAAATAATGCATGCTACATACACAGATTCTTCAGGGTGGTCCAATGCCACCGTAATTTCAGACGGTTATAATGGTACTTACTGGAACAATGGCGGTAGTTGGGATCCAGCAATTGCTGTTGATAGTAGCAATGCTATTCATGTAGTATGGTACGATTATACTGACGGTGTGTGGGGTACAGATATCGAAATAATGTATGCTACGTATACAACCGCAACAGGATGGTCCAATGTCACCGTAATCTCAGATGGTTATGGTGGCAGTTACTGGAACGAGGGTAACAGTTTCAATCCAGCAATCGCTGTTGATAGTAGCAATCAAGTTCACGTAGTATGGCACGATAATACTGACGGTGCGTGGGGTACAGATTTCGAAATAATGTATGCTATGTATACAACCGCAACAGGATGGTCTAATGCCACCGTAATTTCTGATGGGTTAAACGATATTTACTGGAACGATGGTGGTAGTTACGATCCAGCAATCGCTATTGATAGTAGCGATAAAGTTTATGTAGTTTGGGAAGATCATACTAACGGTGTGTGGGGTATAGATATCGAAATAATGCTTGTTACATATACAACCACAACAGGATGGTCTAATGCCACCGTAATTTCTGATGGATTAAACGATATTTACTGGAACGATGGTGGTAGTACTAACCCAGCAATCGCTGTTGATCGTAGCAACGCTGTTCATGTAGTATGGTGCGATAGCACTGCTGGTGTGTGGGGTACAGATTATGAAATAATGTATGCTTATTTCTCATCTGATTTAGGATGGTTATTACCTATAATAATCTCTGACGGATATAATGGCAGCTATTGGAACGATGGACATAGTTATAACCCCAAAATCGTTGTTGATCGTAGCAACTCAGTTCATGTAGTATGGTACGATAACACTGACGGTGTGTGGGGTACAGATGACGAAATAATGTATGCCAATTCCACAAAGATAAACTGCTGGTCAAATATAACTATACTTTCAGACGGTTATAACGGTGTTTTCTGGAACGATGGTCATAGCCGCGATCCAACGATTGTTATTAGTGCAAATCAAGTTCATGTGGTCTGGGAAGATGGCACTAATGGCGTGTGGGGTACAGATTATGAAATAATGTATGTAAATTTTGCTATACCTGTCCCTCCCACTAGTAGTCCGGGGGGTATTCCTTTCGGGAATTTTTACTTGCTATTTATAGCTATTAGCATTATCGGGCTTGTAATATATAAGAAGCGAAAAATATAATTAACACTTATTTTTTTTTTATTCTATTTTTATTTTTATTAGAACTCATAAAATAAGAGCTCCAATAGCCCCACTATATTCTGAATTTTCAATAAAGATTGGTTTTTTCCTCTTGAGTTTACAAAGTAATGATAGAATTTGTTTTACAGTTTTATTCCCTATCAGGAAGCCTCCACAGAAAACAATATTTTTCACATTATAATTATCAGCCATAAGAGTAGCAATCGTTCCAATGTTTTCTCCAATAATTCCAATTAGGGAATTAATTAGATCTTCCTTTTTTAACGATTTGATGTCAAAATCTTTTTTAATCTTGCCTAAAGAAGCTGCTGTAAATTCTCTAAATAGTTTATCAACTCTAGTATCTTCAATATCGTAAATGTCAGCTACTTTCAAATCAATGTTAAATCGATTCCCCTTACGAGCAAGATCAATTGCATCAAAATAGTCATTTATATTAAATAATAATTTAATGAGTCCCATGAATAAACCTCCACCCATGGCAGAACCTCCTATATGTTCAACATTATCGCTTTTTAGCACGATTGATGTTCCAGTCCCTATAGTAACTACTATTGAAGCTGGGAGAGGCCTGTTTTTAGAATGTTTGTAAAGAAACTCCAATCCTTCTATATTTGCTTCAAATTCGTTAATTAAATTAGTTTTAGTCTCGTTAGAATATCTCTTATATAGCGAAAAAGCCTTTCCTCCAGTGAAATTAATAACTTTAAATTTTTTTTTATTAAAATCTAAAAATTCGATTAATTCACGAAAATCTGACCCCGTTTGGCTTATAGATAGCGCGATCTCGTTTTCTTTACGGTACGCAACCTTGGTTAAGCTTTGACCGATATCTATTCCTACAATATCGGAAGAAATATTTATTTCTGGATGTTCTAACCGAACCTTTAATTCAAATTGCTTCAAAATATTTAACCATTCTTATTATTTTAATAAAGATTTATTTAATTATTTAATTTTAATATTTTGTGATAGAGAACTCTAATATGAATAGTACAGAAGTTGCAATTATTAAAAGTAGTAGTCCAAGTGAAGCAATAACCGACGGAGTCGAAAAACTTGGCGGAATTTCGGGATTCGTAGAAAAGGGAGATCAAGTTTTCGTTAAAATAAATTTAAGAACGCCCAGTGGTTTCCCCGTTAATACTAATTTTGATACAATTAAAACTATAATAAATTTATGCAAAGAAGC
Organism: Promethearchaeota archaeon; assembly: GCA_018238625.1. Classification (GTDB taxonomy): domain Archaea; phylum Asgardarchaeota; class Lokiarchaeia; order Sigyniarchaeales; family SOKP01; genus SOKP01. The sequence continues at coordinate 45,611 of JABCSY010000003.1, read as the reverse complement.
AGAAGCGAAAAAGATTTTTGTTGGGAGTTATCCCTTTAATGGATTAAAAACTGATTCGATTGCTAAAACTTTAGGGATTCAGTCGTATATAGAAAACTTGGGGGCAGAATTTGTATTTTTAGACGATCAAAACAAATACCCTTTAAAATCCGTTGAGATAAGTGGAAAAACTATAGAATTTCCAAAAGTAATACTTGAATCTGATAGGTTAATCTTGTTGAACCAAGTTAGCGTAGATCCTCTGTTTAAATGCACGATATCGTTACTAAACTCCTATTCTCTTGTGTCTAATCAATTTCAAAAAATTCAAAAAAATGTAAGAAGTGGAAAAGATTACCTACATTTAGATCAATACAAACAAGATTTAATTACTAACATCCTTAATGTTTTCAGCGTTAAAAAGCCAAGTCTAGTTATAAACGATCTGTTCTACCTTTTAGAAGGCGCTGGACCGTTTATCTACAAAGATTCTAATTTAATGCGGACAAATTTAATTGTGGTAGGAAATGACGCGGTAGCAGTTGATTTAACTACTTTAAGATTGTTAGAGATTGATTTATTAAGCAGTGATATCCTCTTAGAAGCGCGTAATAGAAGCTTAGGAATAACTGATATATCTAATATTAAGTTAATAGGCGAAAATCTTGAAGCTATCAAGTTAACCGTTGATTTTTGCGTGAGTAAATTAGAAGATATTAATTTTAAAAATACATATGTGAAATCGGGGCGCCTTTGCTCTGGATGCTTCAATGAAGCGTATCATCTATTGAATCTAATGAAAACTCACATGACAAAAGATTTAAAATACATAATAAAACAATCCTTCTTAATCGGAGAAAAGCCTTCAAAACCGGAATCTTTAGAAAATATTATTCTGTTTGGAGATTGTGCTATTGAAAGCACAGAGAATCGTGAGTTTAGAAAAATCATTATTACAAATAGCAAAGATTACTTGGAAACTGCTAAAAAAAAGCTAAAAAAAGATTCAAAAGCTCAAGATAAAGCCAAAATTAAAGAAAAAGTGAACAAAAAGATTGTCGAACTTCCAGGATGTCCTCCAAGTAGAATTGATTGCTTAAATACTCTTATCAGATATTACGGAAAATCACAAGTCCCAAATTTATTCTTTTTTAATAATCTAATAAAAACATATTATAATCAAGAGACAGACAAAAAAACTAAATAGAGAGATTAAATTCCCTATGATAAATCAAATTTTCAAAGAAAACTGGCTAAAAATCTTAAAGTTTAACTCAAAAGTAAATATAATTGAAGACCCAAAAGAGTTAAAAGAAACGGTAAGAATCCCCTTAACACCAAACGAAGTCAATCCCTTCCTTTTGTATCGCTTGTTTGAGCTCTTATATCCAAAATTCATAAACGACCAACAAAACATTCTTGATATAGTAATATCGGATTTCGAGCTTGATAACATCGTTTTTGGACTTTACTTGTATGAAACGACTAAACCAGGAATACATGCGGGAATTAAAGGCCTTCCTAAAGAATCTATCGAAATTAAGCAAGATGATTTACGCAACCTGGATGTACTCTTCAATAGAATTCAATCAATTATACAAAAAGACCACGGGATAAAGATTTCTTGTGTAAGATTGTTAAAAAAAAGAACCATTGATTTAATGAATAGTCACTGCGAAAGATTGACCAAGTCCACATATTACGAATTTATTCAGAGTTTCTTAAATATAATTCAAATTTTATTAGAGCAAGAATTAATTTTTATTTACCCAGAACCAAATATTTTAAGATTTTTGAAAAGTAGCGTTAGTTTACTGGAAGGCATTAAATTCTCAAAAGTCTTTGAATTCATTGAAAGCGTAATCCCTTCATTTAACGCTTTATTTATAATAAATTCCAATAATTTGCCAATCTTGCTAAAAATTAAAAAGGAAAATACAAAATCTCTACATCCCGAAATTGAACTCAATTTAAATTTGTTAGAAAGCGAAAAATATAATTTTAACGAGCAAAACCTCTTACCCGATTTAAAGGGCCTTCAAGCTGATTTTAAAACTGATAAAGTACTTAGCATAGACCAAAGTTCTCTCCTCATTTTTCTTTCGGAATTATTTGAAATGGAAGTTCCCCCAAGCAAAGAGAAAGTAAGATTAATCTTCCAAAAGCTTTTGTACGGAATTAGAAGTTACGATTTATATTGGAATATGGTTCCCAAGCCAATAATATCCAATACATTAGTTAGGTTTTTAATTAGACTTTTTGGAATCAATCTCAATCTAAAGAAACTTTCTCATTGGGCTATACCGGACTTTATTTTCGGGCTTTTCGATACTTATATCGGACTAAATGCTAATATTTTAATTATCTTAACTGAGCAAATAAAAAAAACTCCAAATTCAAATAATCTTATGCTCGTGAGAATTGAAAATGGGGCAATAAATAAGCTTGAATATATTAGCGATAAAAATTTTCTTTCAAAAGTTAATCGAGAGTCGCTTGAATCAATTAGGTTAAGCGTTTCTGAAAAATTTGGTTTTATTACAACAGTTTTTAAAGTAGATAAATTCCTTATTAAGACCTTTTTAAGCACTTTTCTTATCAATTTTCACAAAGCTTCTTTGTTTTCGATCTTAAGAGTTGTTAAATTGCTGAAAACCCCCCAATATTTTCAAGTATATCCTGAAATACCCCCATATACATTAATAAAGAATAGAAGGAGTTTCTCTCTGTTAAAAGACGTTTTGTCTATTGTTATCGATAAACACGACTTTTAGATAAGACGATTAATTTAAAAATCCCTTAACTTTTAATAATTCTGCGTTTAAGATTGCTCCACCTGCCGCACCTCTAATTGTATTATGACTTAACGCAACAAACTTGTAATCGAAAACATTATCTTCTCTTAATCGACCAACAGTAACTGCCATACCTTTATCGTTATCTCTATCTTTCCTCGGTTGTGGTCTAGTAACGTCCTCTAAGTAAATAATCGGTTGTTTTGGCGCGAACGGTAAATCTAATTCTTGAGGAATCGATATAAATTCTTTCCAAATTTTAATAATTTCTTCTTTAGTGGGTATTTTGTTTTTAAACTTCAAGTTGACACATGCCGTGTGGCCGTCTGTAACTGGAACCCGTGTACAAGTTGCACTTATTTGTATAGAATCGTTGTTAATTATTTCTTTTTCTCCAATTTTTCCAAAAACCTTTAAGGGCTCCTTTTCAGATTTCTCTTCCTCCCCTCCAATATAAGGTACGATGTTATCCAACATATCTAAAGAAGGGACTCCCGGGTATCCCGCCCCAGAAACAGCTTGAAGTGTAGTTATGATCAATTTCTCAACTTTAAATCCCTTTTCTTCGAGAGCATAAATTGGCGTTATGTAACTCTGAATTGAACAATTAGGTTTAACTACGACAAATCCTTTTGATATTCCTCTATTTTTTTGTTGGATAGGAATTATTTCTGTGTGACTATGGTTGATTTCTGGGATTATCATAGGCACATCCGCGGTCCATCTGTTTGCTGAACTGTTACTGATAACCGGAATACCTTTCTTAGCGTACTTAAATTCAATTATTTTTGTATCTTCTTTTTGTGGTAAGTCCATTGCTGAAAACACGAAGCTTATATTAGGTTTAAGGGAGTCAAAATCTTGAACATCTCTAACGATTAAGTTTTTAACTTCTTTTGGGATTTCTATTGACATCTGCCACTTTTCTTTAACGGCTCCCTCGTAAGGTTTACCTGCAGATCTGGGTGAGGCTGCAACATCAGCAATTTCAAACCAAGGGTGCTCTTTCAATAATTTAATATAATTTTGACCAACCATACCTGTTGCCCCTAAAATTCCAATTTGTATTTTTTCCGAAGGCATATTAGTTCAAGTTTATATTAAATTTTTATACACTTAAATGAGTAATTATAGAATAATTATTAAAATTATTAATTTATAAATATCATAATAATCAAAAACTTGTTGTAAAAAATACATGGCAAGCCAGAATGCTGATTTATTGAAAAAAGCTGAAAAGATGATCTTTCAATCAAAAATTGCATTAAGAAATAAAAATTACACATCAGCTATTTCTTCTTTATTAATAGCTAAAGATCTCTACACTAAATTAGGATTAACAGGAGAAATTGGGATAGTAATAAAAGAAATTGTTCGATTAAAGAATTTAGAAAAAGATGAAAATGGCTCTTTAACCGTGTCTAAAGATAAATTTATTACTCCCAGCGAGAGACTCCCTTTTAAATCCAGTCTGAATAAAGAAAAAGTAGCACAGTCTGAAGATAGTCAGATATCGGAGATAAAGGGAAACGAGATTTTAGAGCTCGCTAGAGATTTAGCTCTAGAAGACAAGTTTGATGAATCTGTGAAGCTTTATAACCAAGCGTATAAAATTTTCAATCAACTTAGTTATAACTACGAATGTAAGCAAATATTATGGCAAATAAATGAAATTAAAGAGTACCAACGATGGGGCCAATTTCGAAAATCTAAAGGCATTCAAGTTCCCTTAAAAGATATCGTAGCGTTAGCTTCTGCTGAAAAAAGACGACAGAGGATACAAAAAGGCTTAGGCGTAGTGAGAAAACCTATAAAACTTGCCGGAAGTAAATTAGAAAAACAAAAAGACCACGTTATAACTCAACGTAAAAAATACAAATTATTTGAACAAATGAAAAAAAACGAGGAAATTGAAAAGGAGCTATCAACCAAGTCAATTTCAATGGCACAAGAACAACATGATCATAGTAATCAAAAATGGAAAGAACAGCAAAACAAATTAAAACTACTTCGAGAAAAGAAAATGCAAGTAGAAACTCTTACTGTAAAAGCACAGGATCTTTTAAACGAAGGAAACCAAAGTCTTCAACAAAAGGATTACGATGAGGCTAAATCTTTATATAAACAAGCGATTGAATTATTTACTCAGCTTGGTTGGCGTGATCAAATAACTATTTTGCGAAATGAGTTATTAAATATAGATCGATATAAAAAAGAAGAAGAATTGAAGTTAGAGCGAGCTACACTAAAAAAATTAGAAGATGAACAAGAATTTCAGAAAAAAGTATTAAGTGTTTTAAGTGAGAAGCAAAAATATAAAGCAAAGCTGCAGCAAAGACAACTTGCTCTTTCTCCTGAAATTAAAAATAAGTTAGAGAAAGCAGAGCTAATAAGAGCTAAAGCAGAAAAAGAAGAGAGTATGAACAAATTTTCCAGGGTTCTGGCTCGGTATCAGTATATTCTTCAATTATACGAATCAATTCCTAAAGATTCCATTGATTTATCTATCAAAATCTCAGAAATCGAGCAAAAGATTTTAAAGCTAAAAGCGAAATTGTAATATTTTAGGCTTCTTTTATATAACTAATTAATTAAATTTTGTTACAAAATTTCATGAAGAACCCCTTTTTAGAATTTTCCCACGTCCATAATTCAAAAGAATTATTAGACATAGCTTTTAAGAGAGCTATGAAAAGTAGCGCTAAAGTCTCAAAGAATGCGCCTATTCTTTTAAAGGCAAAAAAAAAGGAATTTACACGAATAAAAGTAGCAAATAAGGAATTAATAGATAGAATTCTTGGCATAATTAAGAAAGTGCCAATAATAGACGATCTGCCTGATTTTTACAAAGAGTTGGCGTCATTATTGGTCGATGTTGACGAGTTAAAATTAACTCTTGGAAAACTTAATGGAATTTTACCCCTTTTAAGCAAATTAGAAAGAGAACATTCAAAACAATTAAGCCAGATTGAAGCACCTAGAGACGCTGATCGAATCAGAAGAGCTGCATTTGGAAGAATTTCGTCGATAATTAGAAAACAAAATAAAAACCTCGAATATTTAAATAGCGTTAGAGGGAGATTAAAAGAAATCCCCTCGCTCGACTACACTATACATTGTATCGTAGTCGCGGGATATCCTAACGTGGGTAAAAGTAGTATTGTGAAAAATATTTCGACGAACAAAAAAGTTGAAATTCAAGAATACCCATTCACAACAAAAAAATTATCGTTAGGCCATCTATTTATCGAGAGGAAATTTGATTCAATTAAATTACAAATTATGGACACACCCGGAATATTGGACAGGTCAATGGTAGAAAGAAACAACATTGAATTACAAGCAGTTTTAGCTCTAAAACTAATATCTGACTTAATTCTTTTCGTATTTGACCCAACTCCCGCATGTGGTTATTCTATTGATTCGCAATTGGACTTATTTTACGAAATTAAAAATAATTTTACAAAAGAGGGAAAAATCCAGATTGTACTTCTATTCAATAAAATGGATTTAGCCAACGCTGATGAGATTGAATATCTTAAAGAAAAGTTAAATATCAGAGACGAAGAGTACTTTTTAATTAACGCCTTAACTGGAGAAAATCTTGATGAAGTGGTATCTTATTTAAAGGATAAGTACGATAACTCACAGTAATTATCAAGATTGACTCGAAACTATTAATCTTTATTACAAACTTTACAAACTTTATTTATTATTTTTCATGATAGTTCAATTTAGAAATTTTTATATGCTTAGCCGGAGAAAAATAATTATGGAAGAATTTAATGTTAATTTTAAAAATCTGAAAGTCGAACAATTAGGTTTTGTCTATAAGGATATTGAAAAACAAGCAAAAATTTTTGAAGAACTCTTCAATATGCCAAAATTTGCAATTATACCAGAAACAACTCAAGTTGTTAAATATAGAGGAAAAGACTCCAAAGTAAACACAAAGATAGCTCTAAGTCGCCAATTTAACATTCAAATTGAATTGATTCAACTTATTGAAGGTGAATCAGTCTTTAAAGAATTTTTAGATCAAGGCAGGGAAGGACTTCATCATGTCAGTCTTTTTATTGAAAATATAGATTCATATATTGAATATTTCGAAAAACGTGGAATTGAAAAGATTTATTCAGGATCAATAGGAAAACAAACATATGCATATTTTGATACAGAAGAAATTTTAGGCATGTTTCTTGAAGTACAAGAAACTAGAAAAAGAAGAAAAAAGACGACTTAAAATACGATAACGATGTTTTAGAACTTCTAAATAAGCTTATACTGTAATTATGGTATGTAAATACATTTTAGGGCTCGATATTGGTGGAGCGAATACTAAAGCAGCTCTTGTTAAATTTAAAAACTCAGAAATTTTTGAATCGTTTTCATTTATAGAATATTTTCCTTTCTGGGAAAAAACAATAACTGATATTCCTAATATGCTCAGAAGAATCGTAGAAAACTTAATTATGAAAAACAAGGTATCCTTGAAAGAAGTAGACTTTATCTCTATTACTATTACTGCCGAGCTTTCAGATGCGTTTCCAACTAAACGCGAAGGCATTTCTACAATATTAGATGCTTTAGAACAAGTCTTTGATGCCGAAAAAATGCTCTTTATTAACAATAATAGCAAGTTTATTAATTTTTCTCAAGCAAGAGAAGAATATGCATCAATAGAGGCTGCAAATTGGGTGTCAACCTCGTTATTTTTAGGTAAATTCGTTTCAAAATGTATTTTAATAGATGCGGGCTCTACTACTATTGATATAATCCCTATTTTAAATTCTGTACCTGTTGCTAAGGGAAAAAACGATGTTGAGAGATTAATAAATCACGAATTGATTTATACGGGGGGTTTAAGGCCGACAATACCTTCTCTAACTCACTTCGTTCCCTATAAAGGAAAGATGGCTCGAATCTCTTTCGAAAAGTTTGCTCTAGTTTCGGATGTTCATAGAATATTAAACAATATTTCTAACGAAGAATATCTTAATGATACAGCAGATAATCGTTCAAAATCGTTAGAAAATTGCTACGCCCGATTAGCAAGGGTGATATGTATGGACTTAGAAACGATTACAAAAACAGAATTAGATACAATTGCGAAATATATTTATGACGAACAACTGGAGATAATTATAACCGAAATTCAAGAATTTATGAAAGATTTAACTCTTAGAAAGCCTGAATTTAACAATGAGCCAAAATTTGTTATTACCGGATTATCTGCTGGATTTTTAATTAAAAATGTTCTACAAAAATTAGGTTATAGGAATATTTTAAGCTATGAAGAAATAACTAATATTCCGGATCGTATTAGTTCTTCCGCTTTTGCTGTTGCGGGAGCATTTTATTTTCAATTATAATATCTGGGGTCAATAATGCCACATAATAACGCAGTTTTTAAAATAGGTGGAAAAATTTTAGAAGATTATAAAAACCTCGAATGTACTATATCCCAGCTTAAAAAATTGTATGACGATAACACCCTTCAGAAAATAATTATAATCCCTGGTGGTGGATCGTATGCTAATTTTATTAGAAGCATCGATAAAAAATTAGTTATTGGAGATGACCTTGCCCATTGGATGGCCATCTTTTCTATGGATTATAACGGAACAGATTTGAATAGGAAGTTTCCCGATTTTGAATGTATCGATGATTTCGAGAAAATACAACGCGCTAAAAGAATTTTTTGCATCTTTTTGCCTTATAATTATCTCAAGAAAAACGACGACATACCACATAGCTGGGATGTTACTTCTGATTCAATAGCAATCTATATTGCTAATAAATTAAATCTAAACGAATGTTATTTGATTAAGGATGTAGAGGGAATTTATAACAAAAATAATGAAGTGATTAAAGAAATCTCCACAATACAATATAGAGAATTAAAAAAAAGCGGGGGTTTGGCTGAAATCGGATTAAGTCAAGATAATTTAAAAAAATCAAAACCAATTGATTCTTATTTATTAACATTAATAGATAAACACAAAATTAGCTGTATTTTATTAAACGGCACCTTCCTAAATTCACGCATATTCAATTACTTTAAAAATATTGAATTGCAAAACCAAGTTTATACTAAAATTAAGGTTTAAGAAGAAAATTGGATATAAATTAAAGTTTTAATTAAAATGAGAATAATTAAAATATATAATTAATAATTTTAAAAGTAAAAAACAAAAGAAGTTAAGAAAAATGGAACCAGAAGAAGTTAAGAAAAATGCAGATTTCTTAGTCAAAAATCTTGCTGGAAAAGAAGTTGAAGGATCGGCAACAGTAAATGTAAGATATAAAACGTTAGTCGGATTTGCTAAAGTATATGGCATCACCGATCCAAAATATGTTGGACCCGAAGAGGAAGGAATAATTGCGTGTCACGCTTTTGCTAATAATTTCACAATCAAGGCATTATATAAATTGCTTTTAGGAATGAAATTAATACAAGATGGCATAGAACGACCTTTTATGTTAAATGTAGGAAAACTATTACATGGGGGTCAGAAATATGACTGGGGTGGATGCGTAAATGTGAAGCCAGGAGATAAACTTAAAATAACTGCTAAATGGGGTAAAGTTTGGGTTGTAGAGAAAAACATGGTATTATTTGCTGAATTGTTCGTCTCCGTAAAAAATCAAAATAGCGAATTAGTTTGCAAACCTACAGTAATAGTTGCAGTGCGGCCGGGAGGCTACTAATGCCGCAGAAAAAAAATGGAGGTAAAAAAAATGGTAAAAATTTCAGATGTTAAAGTTGGAGAAGTTATTAAAAATGAATTTAATGGAATTACCCGAGATTTGTTAAAAAAATACGCGAAAGCGTCGGGAGATACCAACCCAATACACACCAACGATGTTGTAGCTGAGAAGGCGGGACTTAAAGGCATAATAGCTCATGGGCTCTTTAGTTTTGGATTCATTACAAAATTATTTGAAGATTTTCTAGAGCATGGAAAATATGGAACACTAATTGAAACAGATGTTTCAATGAGATCTATGGTAAGGTGTGGAGATTTACTTATCACTGAAGCTAATATTACAAAAATTGAAGGGAAGAGCGTTTATTTCGATGTTAAGCAAACTACAATAACAGATGTTGATATTAAAGACAAAGACGGTAATATTATAAAGCAATTTGAAGCTGGTGAGAGAGGGTATATTTCTGAAAAAGATATTGAGAAAGGTTTAGTCAAAACAAAGGATGTTCCAGAGGGTATTCTTACATATCGAGAGAGAATTGCAACTCCCGGTACTGCGATAATTGAATTATTAGAATAAATATCAATTTCAATTTTTTTTTAGATATTATTACTATTTTTTTTTGTTTATTTTCTGATTAATTATAAAATGATATAATTTTATGTTATTGTTGAAAAACATTTTTAAAGATTAACATCAAAAATATAATTAGTTCAATATTAGAATTACAAGATAGAAGGCTATTGACTATTCTGACATTAGACGAAAGAAAAGTTGAAGAATTAATTTTAAGCGGTAGTTATGAAAATGCCGCTGAAGAACTTTTTGAAATTATTGAAAATCCAGAGCACTCAAATAAAGAACTACTATACGATAGTTTAACTTTATTGAATAAAATCTGCGATAAGTCACCGGCAATTTCTTTAAGAACAGTAAGAAACTTAGCAAATACAATAAATGATATTAACTCTTGGATTAGATTAGTTTCTTTGGAAATTCTGTATCAAATTTCAATGTACCGTCCAAATTTATTAATTGATCTAATAAATAAGATAAGGTCACGACTTTTTGATCAAGAACCCTCTATTAGGAGATTAGCTGTAAAGATTATTGGGAATCTAATTCTTTCTTTACACATTGATAGAGAAAAGTTACGAGACATTATTGAAGAATTTACAGAAAAATTGATGGATAATGACTGGGAAGTTAAACTTCAAGTTATCAAGACTCTTAAGAAAATTATAAATCAAGACTACACTAAGATACGAGAATTAGAGCCGTTACTTTCTATTGTAATCGTTAATTTAAGGGACGAAGACGATGACGTTGCGAGGTCGTCCGCAGAACTTTTGAAAATCCTTGGTACTTATTTTCTATCAAAGGAAAATATTATATATGTTCTATTAAACCTTCTTAACAACGAACAAGCTCGCGTAAAAGAACTCATTATTTGGTTAATTGGAGAAATAGGAAAAGAAAAATCGTCAGAAATAATTCCAATTATACCTAAATTGATTAACCTTTTAAAAGAAAATAACTACCGTATCCAACTTAGAGTAATCGATTCTTTGGTAAACATTGCGGAGAATAATTTCGATCAAATTTGGGCGAATTTAAAAACAGCATTATATACAGGCGAGCCCGAATTTAGAAATGTAATTATTAATGCGCTGTATCACTTGTGTCAAAACAATATTATGGAAGTTTTTAATTACATCTTTGAAGAGTTTGAAAATCCATCTGAAAACGTCAGAAAAGCAGTTGCTCTCGTTTTTAAGCGCCTTTATGAAGAATATCAAGTAGAAATTGAAAACGAAATTGCAAAAATTTTATACCAATTAGAATCTAAATATTGGCGTCAAAGAAAAAAAACTATTATTCTTTTGAGGAATATAAGTTTTATATTAGAAAGTCAAAAAGTAGCTGTCTGGATTTTTATAGAATTGGAAAAAGTTTTAAAATCTGAAAGCGATCCAGATGTAAACGAAGAAATCATTTATACGATTAAAATTATCAAAGCAAAATTTAAAGAAATTGATAAAACAATCCAAATTGTTAACGAAGATTTAGAAATGTTTCATAAAAAAATTCACGAATTCCAAAAAATTCCAGCTCAATTTAGAGAAAAAATGAATTCTTACATAAAAGAATTCAAATTTCACGAGACTGAAATGGAATTAGATAAAGTGTACCGTAAAATACTAAAAAAAGTAAAGAAATTTAATAAGAGGCTAAACAAATTCGAGTACAAGAGATTAGCGTTTAATTTAATAGAGGATTGGGAAGAAACTAAAGTTACCATTATTGATGAACTCAGTATTATCAGAGGATTCATTTCCGAGATTTTTGAAGAAAAGAAAGCAGAATTTACTGTTAGCCTAAAATCAAAAGTTAAACTTTTAGATGACCGTATTAAAGTATTAAAAGTTCAATATGATTATCTGAAGGATTATAAACTTCCCGAAAGCTTTGACGAGCTGCTATTAGAGAATTTTCCCGATGACGAAATCGAAGAAAGATTCCAACAAATTACACAACTTAGAAATTATCTATTCAAACTTGATGACGATATTCGTGAAATCTTAGTGCAGAATGTAGAATTTAATGAAATGTTTAAAGATTTGTTAAGAAACTGGGTTGCTGTTAAGATAGAACTTCAAGAATATTTGAGCGATTTAGATAGAAAAGTAAGGTTAATAAAAGATAGAATCGTACTTGAAATTCAACGCTCTAATAGCAAAGTTAAAGATCAAAAACTTAAAATGTTATCTTCAATATTATTCCAAGGTCATATACAATCAATCATCACGCAAGGAATCGAAGGTCTTAAACGATTTAACGATAGTTTCGTTAATTTAGAATCAAAATTAAGTATCTTGCTAAAAAGGAGTGAATTCTCGGACGCTAAAAAGCTTATAGAAATGAATACTAACCAAATTCAAAATTATATCGAGGATTATGAAAATCAAATAGACAATATTGTAGGAAAACTAACTGAAGAAAATGATGTTTTTAACCTATACATAAGACCTTCTATTACAAAATTTGTATCGTTTAAGGAAATGCTTATCAATAAACTAAAAATCTTTACACAAAAGAGTAAAGATAAACTTCTCTTAAACCAAATAAAATATTATCTCGATGTCATGAATCCTATTAAATTAGAGAGTCTTTCCTCTTTTATAGATTTAGATATCGATCCGTTGAAAGAAAAACTTGTAAAGTTCGTTAATAAAAATAAACTCAATGCAAAAATTATTAAGGACAGCCTTTATTCGCCAAGGATAGAAGATATTATTGAACCGAAGGATATCCTTTTCTTCAAGAGCATAAAGACGATCGGAAATAAGATTTATTTTAATTTTAAATTGAACAATCCAACCAATCTAATGTTTTCAGAATTACAAATTTCTCTTAAGACTCCTGTGTACCTAACATTTTTGAGAAAAGAAAGCTTTCCTAAATATCTATATATTAAAGAGTTAAAACCTGGAAATGTGTTTAAGTTCAATTATGTCTTAAGAATCGAACGAAATATTGAAAAAAACTTAACAGACCCCACAGTTGACGAAGTTAACCTTAACATTTATTATAAAGATCCGTTCGATATTACACGTAGAATAACTAAAAAAATAGACCTATTATTGCCGTGATCTTTTACTTCCTAATAATTTATTAGTTTTTTTTGTAGATCCTAAAAAAAGCTCCTCTTTATATCGAAATAATAAATAATTTATTACAAAAATATTAATATAACCAGATAGTCTTTTAGATTCACAATCGAGAAGGTTTATAATATATTTAAAAAATCGTGAGGTGAATGCTACAAGAAGAATATAGTTATCGACTGACACTGCAGACAAAATTATTCGGATGAAACTGTAAACTTGATTCTAAAAAATTAGACGAATTGTTGGCTGGCGCTGGCTTGAAAGGAGATATCGAGGATTCTGCTGTAATTCCCGTACCAAATACCGATTTAGTACTGGTAAAAAACATTGACATCTTTACACCGATTATCGACGAACCAGATATAATGGGTGAGATCGCTGCTGCAAACGTCACTAACGATGTTTTCGCGCTAAACGTTCTAGATGTCTCAGGAATGCTAATATTTCTTGGCTTGAAAAAAAACATGCCTATGCACATCGCAGAAGGGATGTTGAAAGGTATTAGAAATTTCATGGAAAATAAAATACACTCGAAAGTACTTGGAGGACATACAATCTATTCAGAATGGCCTTTAATTGGCGGCGAAGCTTCAGGATTCGTCAATAAAAACAAACTGATTAAAAAGAACTACGTAGAAGAAGGTGATAAATTAATACTGACTAACCCCGTGGGAAACCAAGCAATCATGGCCGCATATCGCTTACAAAAAAACAGACCAGACCTCTTAGAAACATACTCCAAAGCTAAAATCAATAGATCCATTGATTTGGCCATAGAATTTATGACTTTGCCGCTACAAAACGTTGTAAAGACTATCCATTCTTATCAAGATGTATCTTTCGTACATTCAATGACAGATGTTTCCGGTTTTGGACTCTCAGGACACTTAAAGGAGATGCTCCAAGAATCTAACCTTTCAGCTAATATTAAGAAGGTCCCAATATTTAAACTAGCAAAAGAACTATCGTACGATTTTGGATACAAATTCGATGAATGCGAAATGCCTGAGACCGCTGGGGGGATGCTCCTTTCTGTTGATCGCGAATATGCCGAAGAATTTTCCAAGAGACTTGCCAATGAATATCATGTGTCTAATTGGATTGTAGGAACAATCGATAACATTAATGAACCTCGACTTGTTCAAATTTCGAAAAATGTTGAGCATGTCGAAATAACTAAAATTTAACGATGTCAATGAAATAAGCTAAAACACTATATGTGAGAGCTTATTGAGAGTACCCTCGCAAGAAGGCATCGAAAAGCTTTACTGTTTTTATTATCAATTTATAATTAATTTTCCAAATCTTAAATTTCACTTAGATTTTTGCGCTTCCATTCTTTTAAGTACAATCTAAAAAAACGCCTTGAAAACCCTAAAGAATTTACATTTTGATTGAAATTATCTTCAATTTTTTTTTGTCTTAACCGGAAAATAAGCATACAATAAAATTACTTAAGTAGTTTTTAGTTACCTTGAACACCAACTGTTTTATTAAAGTCCTTATAACACGGGTGTAATATTGTTTTAAAATTGAATAAATTTCCTTATCGAAAAAATAGATAAATAGAATCGATAATATTAATAAATAAGAGAGATTTTTTCAATTAACTATTCTTGATTCCTTTATTACAAAATTAAATCAATAAAATTTAAAATAAAATAAGATTTGAGGTGAAAAATGGAGAAAAAGGAAGTATATAGACTTACTTCACAGGTTAAGATTCACGGATGAAGTTGTAAACTTGGTCCAAATAGCCTAGAGAACTTACTAGCGAGAGCGGGATTACAAGGCGATATTGAAGATGCTGCGATCATCCCAGTCCCAAACAGTGATTTAGTGATGGTCAAAAATATTGATGTTTTTACCCCTATTGTCGACGAACCAGAAGTTATGGGTCAAATTGCTGCGTCTAATGTAACCAGTGACATATTTGCGATGAATGTTCCAGATATTTCTGGAATGTTAGTATTTTTAGGGATCAATACTAATACTCCAATGGAAGTAGCTGAAGGAATATTAAAAGGAATTAAATATTTTATGGAAGAAAAAATTAATTCGCAAGTAGTTGGAGGCCATACTATATATAGCGAATGGCCAATGATTGGGGGGGAGGCTTCGGGTTTTGCTCACAAAGACTCAATAATTCTAAAACAAGGAGTTAAAGAAGGAGATAAATTGATTCTAACTAAACCCATTGGCCTACAGGCGACTATGGCTGCTTATAGGATACTTAATAATATGCCTGAAATGTTAGAACAATATTCAAGAAGTGAACTACAAAAATCAATTGATTATGCTATAGAATTAATGATTACACCAAATCAGAATGTAGTAAAAACTATTCATTCTTATCAAGATTTTTCATTCGTTCATGCGCTTACAGATGTAACGGGTTTTGGATTAAGTGGTCATATAAAAGAAATGCTGCAGAATTCTACCTTATCAGCAATCATTGAAACCATTCCATCAATAAGATTTTCAAAGGAACTTTCAGAAGAATTAGGATACGCTTTTGACGATTGTAGCTGTCATGAAACTGCTGGAGGGATGTTGATTGCTATTGATCCTAAAAAGGTTGAAGAATTTTCAAATGCTCTTATTAGTAATAGTATAGAGAATTGGATTGTAGGCACAATTGATAACATTGAACCAAGCTTAGTTAGAATTGCTGATAATGCAGAAAATATTGAGATTATCAAGTAATAGAGATGTCTTTGATATAAGCAAAAAACACTTGGATAGTGAGCGCTTATTGAGTTTCCACCCGTAAGGTGGCATCTAAAATAATTTATTCCTTAATTTTATGGTAGTATTTCCATTTATAATTTAATTTCACCATCTAATTTTACTATAACCTCCTTTATTTCTTTCAAAGCTTTTTCTGCTAATTCTTCTCCATTTTCAACGTTAAAACAGGTAATCGATACTTCTACTTCAACTGCAAGTCCGATCCTTGGGTGTGTTTTAATCCATAACTGAGGATACTTCTCTTCAACTTTAGTAACATAAGGAGCTATCTGAGATTCACCAATACCCGTAAAAATGAAACCCTTTTCTACGAATTTTCCCCTTTTTTCTTTAAGTATTGGTTTGACAATGTTAAGAAAAATCGCTTTCATTTCAGCGGGAACACCGGGTAGCACGAAAATTGCCGTTTCACCTTCCTTAACTTTCACTCCAGGGGCGGTCCCTCTTATATTTGGTAGTGGTGTCGATCCTTGAGGAAGATGTGCCATTTTTTCTCTTTCTTTGGTCATGCCTTCAAGTTTCAAAATTCCTCTTTCGTAAGCGTGTTCATATGCCTTCTTTATAGAATTGTAAGCGTGTTCGTTTAGCTCTAATTCTCGATTTAAACCCTTTGCTATCCCCGCTAAAGTCATATCGTCAAATGTAGGTCCAATCCCTCCCGAAGTAATTATCATATCTGGTTTGCGTTTTAAAATAGTTTGTAGGGTATTTGAAATAACCTCAATACTATCTTCTATAGCAGTTATTCTTTTTAACCTATGCCCGTATTTCGTTACCCTTTTAGCCATCCAATTTGAATTAGTATCTTGGGTCTTTCCAATAAGGATTTCGTTTCCAATTACTAAAATTTCTACTTCCATTTTTTTTCGATTATTAGCAAGATTGATTTGATTTTATTTATTTAGACAACCCTTTATCGTTCAAAGGTATTTTAAATTATTCTTAATATCATAATATAATCAGCAATTTTTATAAAAAGTTTTGAACACAAGATTTTTAACACAAAAACCATTGACAATCGAAATAGACGATAGTGGGACTGGGGACTTAGTAGGAGACGCTTTTATTGGTTTCTTGAGGCAAGAAACGGGCGAAATGTTATTCAAAGCACTTTCCGTGGAACTATTCAAGGGAGATAATTGGAAAAATAAAGAACCTTATAAAATGACCGTTGATTTAGTCAAGGAAGGGCTGAAAGAATTAAAATTTGATAAGAAAACTGAAAAAGTGCTATTATGTCGCGGGAACATCTTCGATCAAGTAAGGGAATACTTTAACGACGTTGGAATAAAGAGTGAACCCGCCATAATTGAAGGAAAATTACAAGATGCTGTAGAAGATAGGCTAGTCGAACATTTGAGAAACGATCTAGGAGTTCGATCAAAAAAATTGACTCGTAAAAGCGGGGCAAAGCGTTATTTTGTTCTTTTTAATTGGGTTTCTTACGATTTCTTTAAACGAGAAAAATACGTTAAATCTGGATTCAAAAAGTGGAATACGGTTTGGCGGGAAAAAGCTATTGAAAGATATGAAGAAACACGAGCAAATAGGAATAGAAAAAAAAGATATTAATAACTCAAATTTTGGGTTTTTCTAATAATTCTAAAAAAAAGAATTAACGATTTTAAAGCTCACGGATGTCTCTTATCTGTTTAGCAGCCTCATTCAACTTATCTTTTAATAATTCTCCTAGTTCAGATGTTTCTGCTTCAGATCTACCTTTCATTTCGATTAGTTCAAAAGCGCTGGAGATAACTTGCAATATGTTTCCTAAATCGTGAGAGTAGTTATCTTTCAACTCTAATTGTTGGCGAGATGATGTAGTATATTCTAAATGAACAAGTAAGATAATAAATAAAATACTTGTGATCATAATAGGAAGATAGTTGAATGTTATTAGTACGGGATCGTCTGCGTTATATAGCCCATACCTATATCCTTGTAAAGCAATTATTATTGAAACCGGAAAGAATATGGATAAGATTAGAACTGAAGCATAATACCAAATAATACTTCTTCCCATAAATTTCTTAAAACTTTTTTTCTTTATTGGTGGAATTACAAAAGTACTAAAAAATAATAAGTTCATAAACAGAGCACAGAACGCAATTGTTACTACATAATCCGTAATTAAGAAAAGAAGAACAGTACTAATAAAGAAAATGAAAATTAATATTACCATTTTTTTAAATGAAACCGTCATAAAATATTTAAAAAACCCCCATAAAACAAAAATTGTTCCTAAAGCAGCAAGAAATGCGTTAAGAACAAGTAAAATCTCTTTCAGGAAAATGTTTTCAACTAAATTTGAAAGGATGGGAGTTACTACGCCTAACATCCAAAAAAACCACCCCAAAGCGAGAAATTTAAATTTTTCTGCTTTTGTACCGTTTAGAAAATCAATTGAAATTCCTAATCCTATGACTCTTATAAAAATAAAAATTATTAAACTTAATAACACAAGGTCATTCATTTTTGGAATCAATCCACTATTAAAAACAAATCATTATCATTCAAATTTTAAATTACAATATAGATTTCGTCAAACGAATTAATAAAATTTATGATAATTTTTTATGAGATATAAAAAATTGAGATAATTGTAGAGCGAAATATTTTTTAGACAATAACTGAAATTTATACTATTTTCATACATATTTATTACTATTTACCTCTTAACTCTTTTAACAACAAAATGTACAAATAAAAGCGGAATAATTAAAATTAAATATCGTTTAAAATATAAAATATAAAGAATTATTAATATAATTTCTAGGATAAAAAGGATGAAAATTGTTGTATTTGCGCCACACCCCGACGATGAGATTTATGGATGCGGTGGAAGTATTTTAAAATGGATGGAAGAGGGCCATGATGTCCATATCGTATATGTTACCGACAACCGCGTTTTAATTACATGGGGCATAGAACACGATCAACTGCTAGAAGAAGAAGCGAAAGATTATATTAATCTGAGCGAGGACGAAATAGGAAAAATAGGGTTAAGTGAAGCCGAAGAAGTAGCAAAAGCTTTTGGATTTCCCAATAGTAATGTTCACCTTTTTAAAATTCACGATCAAGACGCAATCAATCAAATTGACAAAGGAGTAGAGCTCTCTAAGGAAATTATAAAAGATGCGAACAGAATTGTTTTGCCGAGCGATAATAATAACCATTCAGATCATCAAGCAACTCACAGTATAGCTAAGACCGCCGCAATGGAGCTCAACTTAAAGGATGTGGAATTTTACGTCTACGCGATATATAATGTAATGAAGGCTCCAATGGAAAAACAAATAAAAATTCGGATGGCAGAATATCGGGATAAAGTTTACAACATCATGGCATTGTATAAAACTCAATTAGCTCTTAAAGACACAAGGTTAGGTTGGATTACGTTGAAAAGAAAAAGGTCTGAAAGGTTTGGAGTTTATTCTCTGAAAGATGCTGGAAACTTTTACAATTTTTAGCTTAGTTGTGTTCCACAATTTGGACAAATCTTGGTGTTGGATGGTGAGATAGTACCACACGCAAAACATACGATTTGTTTGTCGTCTTTTGGTTGTTCTAACTCAATGTGTTGTTGAGGTTGAGAATTCTGCTTGTCGTGTTTAAAAATACTCATATCAATGTCTTGTTTTATAATTTTCTCTACGTAATCCTTGTCGTGTGGGGTAACAATTTCAAAATCTTTAGAAACTTCGATTTCTTTAAATCCTTTTGGTAAATTTTTAAATTCACTATCTTCTACGATTTTAGTTTCATTGTCCTTCTCGAGGATATCGCTATTGTTTATGTCCTTAGAAGTACTTACAGTCTTAGGAGATTTTTGTTCCATTTCTTCATAAATAATTTCTTCAGAAGAGTCGGTCTCATGAAAAGATTCCTCGTCAAATGCATCATCAATAAGTAAAGAACTTGGTTCAATACTTTGTTGTATTTTTACTTTTAACTCTTTGATGTGTTCAATAATTTGCTGAGCCTTTTTAATTATCATTGATCTGTAAGAGAAATCTAAATTAGGTGTTTTTGAAGCTTTGAGTGCCATTTCAGAGATTTCTACCCAAGAATCTATAGCGTCTTGAATTCTATTGTTTTTTTCGTAAGCGTTCGCTTTAGCAACTTTTTCCGCTAGGTTTTTGTTAAATTTTGTAATATCCATTATAAAACCTAATGTAATTTTAATTAATTCTCAAGATTATCTAAGTAAATTCAACTATATATAATTGATAATATGTTTTGTAAAAATTAATAATAGAGTTTTTTCTTAGTTTATTAAAAGAAAATACTTTTTTATTGTAATTTATGTCAATAAGACCTTTTTCCTCTAACGAATTAAACAATTTAAGAGAAGTAATCGAACGAAATGGTTGGAAAATAGATGGAACTATTGAAAACTATTTCAGGTATAGCGTTAAAAAGGATAAATTAATAATATTTACAATTAAATTTCCAGTTTCGCTCCCTCTAAGGTTAAATTTTCCGCTTGAGGTAATTAGTTTTCGCATATGTATGGCTTTTAAATTATGGGATCTAAATCAAAATACTCATAAGGTTATTCTTCTTTTAATGAAGATGCTCCGAGATTTAGCCCTTCAAGTTTCTTTAGAGCATAATTTTCCCATCAAAGGTAAGGAGAACGAGTTACTTGACCTGTTAAATCTGTTAATGCCTGAACCAATAACCGACGAGAACAATAATACGTGGTTAAATCGTATACGCATTTCTTTAATGAATAAACACGACAAGTTCCAACAATTTGACGGAGTGTATACAAATAAAATAGTAAACGCTTTGAAAAACACTAGATTAAAACCTACATTTAAACTTCCGTGGGAATTGAGAGATGGAGTTCCTAAACTTCGAGCTTCTGAAACGTTATTTTTTTCAAATGAAGAAAAATTTGATGAGTTTTTCATATTAGAAAAAGGCTTTTTCACTTTTTTTAAGGATTTGGAATATCATAAATTTTTTATTAGATCTTCTTTCGATTGCTATTCTCCTTATATTTTAAGTTCTTTGTTTAACGATACTGAGTTTAAGTTAGAAATGTATGTTGAGAATTGGATTAAGTTTTCCAGAATGATGTTGAATTCGATATTAGAAATAATAACTTTAGCAGAAATTAATCAAAATGATTATGTAACATTTATCCCTGAAAGAGAATTAGAATCAAAAGGATTTGAGTTAGAAAGAAATAACTTTCCATTTTCAGCGTTACATTACGAAAGCACATTATCAAAAGGAGAATTATATCAGATTCACAACGACCTATTTAATACACCACCTACTAATTTTGAACTGATCGAATCAATTAATTCCTATACAGAAGCAGAAAAGTTAATAAAGAATTATAGGTTTGATGAGGCTACTCAATTGCTAAATAACTCTTTAAAAATTTTCAATAAAAACAGGCAAAAGAAAATTGTAGTCTCAATATTATTAAAATTAAGAAAAATCGCCTCATTACTAAATCAAGATGAAGTTGCGCTCAATTATTTACAAAGCGCGATGGGAGTTGCTAAATCTGGAGAGGTACCAATAGAATATATTATAAAAATACAATATTATTTAGGTAAGTGGTTTTATAAAACTGAACAATTTGATGAAGCTTTGTCTCACTTTAATATTATCGTCAATTTCTTGGAAAAAGAAGAAGAAATTACTGATAAAGACGAATTCCTTGGTATGGCTTACTTATACTTGGGATTAATTAATTTGAAACAGAATAAGTTAGCTCAGTCTAAAAATTATTTCAAGAAAACTTTTCAATTAGGAAACAGTTCGATTAAAGTTAAGTTAAATTATCATCTCAAGCGAGCCAAATACTACAAATCAAAAGATAATTTATCCCAAGCTCAAAAATCGTTACGCACTGGCATAGAGGCCGTTGGTTTAGATTATGACGAGAAGAAAAACTCTTCTATTTTATTTGATTTAGTTTTAGAATTAGCCGAGTTCTATATTCATCACAGGGTCGATTCAAAAAAATCACTATATTTAATGAAAAAAATCGAAAAGCGACTTTATCTTAACCTAAAAAAAATATCAGGAATCCGTAGAGCAATTCGATGGAATTTGCTAATGTGTGATTATTTTGACATACTAGCTGGTGATAGTAATAACTCAACACACTATTATAAACAAAGTCAAATTTTAATTAACCAATTAAAGAAGATTGGAGTGTTAGGTTAAAATTATAAAAAAACTAGATTTATCGTTTGTAGGATGCTCGTTTAGCGCCTATAGATTCACGCTGTCCAGCGTATTCCCCTTTCTCAATTCTCTGTATATAAAGATCGCGGTATCTCATTCTTGGAGGCTTTTTCTTCCTTGAATTCACTCCAGTCCTTCGTATTTTTGGTGTTTGCTGCTTAACTTTTCCAGCTTTTGTTAAACTACCATGACTTCCTGGCATTTTTCATTAATCTCTTTATAGTAATTTTTTTACTTAATTAATTTTATTAAAGACGTTCCGTATTATTTTAAAGTCGATTCAAGAACTTAAATTTTGTTATTATAGCGAATTTATTGGTACTTAGAAAATAAAAATTGGACTCCATTTTTTTTATAGGTTTTGTCTAAAATATATTAATTGAAGATTACAAAATAATTATTGCATCAAATTGAGCTTATTATGTCAAAAATTAATATTACAGATAAAGCAAGAAAAACCGTAAAAGATACAGGTAATAAAATCCAATATGGAGAAAGCAAAAATCTATGTTTTGCGTGTGGAGAAAAAATTGATAGCAATACTAAGATTTGTCCCTATTGCAAAACAAAACAGAATGAAAAAGAATCAATATTAAAACAATGAATTCTTTAGAACATTAGAAAATATTACAAAGTACAATTAGAGTAGTATCAAATGAGTTTTAAACAAGTCAAACGTAAAAGTTTCTCCGTATTGAGTGGTTTAGTTACTTTTTTAGTAGTCGGTTTTATAGTGGTCGCACTTTTTTTCATTGGAATTAACATTTTTCTACTCGTCGTAACTCCCGTAATAATATTTGTTATAATAGGTATTGTTGTTTATCGTTATTCGGGAGAATCAAAAAAGTATTGTCCACGTTGCAACTATCCAACTAGCGTTTACACAGAGTATTGCCGCAATTGCG
The DNA here is from genome assembly GCA_018238625.1 of Promethearchaeota archaeon. Lineage (GTDB taxonomy): Archaea > Asgardarchaeota > Lokiarchaeia > Sigyniarchaeales > SOKP01 > SOKP01. The sequence continues at coordinate 22,583 of JABCSY010000003.1, read as the reverse complement.
GCTTGAAATTAATAAGCAAATGTCCAAATTGCAATATTTATACGCACAAAAACAATAAGTATTGCGATATTTGCGGTTATGAATTCCCAGCAATAAAAGAAGATAAAATAGTTGCTGAATATGAAGTTTTTCAAAAGGGCGCTCCCACTCAAAAAAAACCTAATTTTTGCCCTACTTGCGGAGCTTCCATGAAAGAGGCTAAAAATCTTAGATTTTGCGAATTCTGTGGTTCGAAAATTGTATAGTTAGGACTTTTTACTCCTTTTTTTTAAATATATAACGAAGAAAGTATAGGCTATGTTAAGCAATGTATTAACACTCCAGTTTAAAATAAATGTCCATAGTGGAGCCCCGTAATATGCCAATTCTAAAAAATATACCGTAAAGAGCCAAGTAGTTAAAAAGATTGTATAATAGATTATATAATGCGGTATTAAACTATCCCGTTTTTTCCATGTGATATAAAACGCAATTATTAATGGGAAAATATGGATATAATCGTAATAGAGTCCCAATACGCTAAATTCCAATACGACAATTAAGCTTAAAGGAAAAATCGAATAAAGGATAAAGTGATTTATGTATTTATTATCACGACGCAAAAACCATACGATAGAAAACGAAAAATACCATTGACTTATCGTAAAGAACACTAAATTAGTCTCAGGATCGCCATGCATTATGTTATAACCGCTTTCATACGCGTCCAACGGTTGCCAAGAAAAGGGAATAATGAATTGAAATAGTAAAGATATAAGTAAAGCAACTGCAAATTGAATGATCGTTATATATTTCCTATTTAAATCGCCTAATTTCTTAAGTGCCATGTTTTTTTCAATTCAAAATTTTTTTAACATTTCATAAAACTGAAATATTATGAGTAATTAATAAAATTAAAAATTTGTAGTTATTTAATATAAATTACCTTACGCCACGAATTTATTATATATATCACGGGGGCGTGGCGAAGCCCGGTATAACTTTGTCCTTTCGGTGCATAGTACCGAACGCGGCAGCCTCCAGAGTTGTTGGTCACCGGTTCAAATCCGGTCGCTCCCACTTTTTTTAATATTTTCAGTAATTTTTTTAAAAGTTAATATTATCATTCTGCTTTCTTAGAATTTTCTTGTAATCCTGTAAAAAGAAAATGCCAAAATTTTCGTAAATTTCGAGACTAACAAATTATCCAATTTTTAAAAATAATTTTTAAGTAATTATTGCTTTTCAGCTTATAAACCTCAAATTCTTTGTTATTCAAATCCTTAAATTTTAAATTATGGATATAGATTCTCTTGTTTAAGATACATTTTAAATTCAGAGATTAACCAACATAATTCATCATATTTAGGAGATGAGTCAAAAATTTCCTCAGCTCTTTTGACAATATCGTGTTCAGAGTATTTTCCATGACCCTTTTCAGTAATTAATTGAAATTCAGCAAGTTCCCAGCATAAAACATCATAAGGGAATTCTTTTTTCGAAAGATGGTATGCAGCAATTTTAATTTGAGATTTTAATTTTTCGTCTTTTTCTACATTTAGTTTAAATTCTTTCATGTATATTTTTCTTTTTCCTTACTTATAAAAAATTTCCTTTTTTTATATTCTTGGGTATAAAAAACATCATAATAAGGAATTGGAACATATGATGTATTAACTAGTTTATTAGTTAACTTACTTATTGAAATCGATTTTTTCTTTTCTATAGACTTATACGATGTTTTATTTGAAGATAAAAATATCTTATCTTATAGATTCAAGATATCACTTTAATTCTATTATGATTACGGGTCTGATTCTAAGTCTTTGGTAAATATAATTTTCTTTTTATTTTAGTCTGTTTTATATCTATATTTTCCTAATTCCTAAAGTTTTTTACATAGTTATATGATATGTTTGTGCGTGAAAGACTTGTTTCACGATCATAAATCTCTCATTTTTTTGTAAGCGATAATATTTATTAGATGTCATTTACATTAATATAATGACAATTAAAAAAATTGAAATTTAAAATGGTTGAAAAATTAACCCAAAAAGTTTCTTCAAATGGAAGAATAGTCATTCCAAAAGAGTGGAGAGACAAATTAGCTATAAACGATACAAATTTAGTCGAAATGGAATTAAATGAGGATAAGGTAATCCTAATTAGAAAAAAGATCCATCCCCTCGAAATTGAAGATAACCTGTTTGAAGGAGTTTCCCCATTCACAGACGAAGAGCTAGAAGAAGCAAAAAGATCATTGTTTCCAAATAAAGATTAATTACTTTTTGTTGAGCTAAAATGACAGAAAAAGCAGTAATTGATGCACAAGTCTTATTTTATTTCCATTATGACTACAAAAAAGTCCCGTCAACGCTTCAAGAACTGAAGAAAAAAGTAATAGATGGAGAAATAACTGTAATAATTCCCACTATTGCAATATCTGAATTATTGTGGAAAATGCGAAAAACGGGTAAAGTAGATGCGGTTAAAAGAGCCATTGAGAGATGGGAAAAATCTGAAAATGTAATAATTGATGATTTTGACATTGAAATTATCAAATTAATGATAGAAAACATCAAAAGCCACGAATTACATGATGAGATAATTGCTATGACTTGTAAAAAATACAATACAAGTATCATTTATTCTACTGATAAAAAATTTGAAGAAATCTTCAAATTACAACTAAGATCTTGGAAATAGTCTCAATAGTAAATTTTAGAATCTAAGAGTTTTTACAATTTAAATGATATCTTTTTTCCCTTTATCATCCCAATTTTGCCCAATTGATTGTTATATTGCTATCAAGTTTCACGATCATAAATGTCGGAATCTCTCGCTTTTTTCCTAAAAATCAGCACTCCCTCTTATCTTTATAGCGTTATTATTTATTTTGATTTGTGCTTGGAACTCAAAAAGACGATAGTTTCGTTGAAAAAAAATTAACCGAAACGGCATATCGCACACATAATTTTAACTCTATACCGCCCATCATTGGTATTATCGTCTCAGATCAATACGGAAATACCATAACCGTTTTTGAGTATGGTCCAAAAAGCGATAATGGTTACGGTCCAATCAAGTCTTATCTATCAGAAGGAGATAAAAGTCTTCTGGAACTCGATCTAATTTCCATGTATTTGAGTTCATTTAAAATATTTGCGGGACAAACCAACATAAAAAACCTGTCCCATCTTGAAATCTATGGTTCCAACATTAAAGCTCAGATATATTTCTTATTCGAATATATGGTTATTGTTTTTCTAAATTCTCAAACTAATTTGACTTCAAAAGAAAGAGCTCAAGTTTTAAAATACTGCGAAGATAAGCTAACTAAATACAAATACGAATTCGAGAATTTTAACGATGCGAGTTCCAGAGAAGTCCTTAGGATATTGGAAAATAAGGGTAAAAATTGGCTTAAAAAGTTTAATGTAAAGTATATACAAACATACAAAAACATTTATTTAAGAAAACACGAAACTATTGAAAAATCGATGAGTGAAATTGGGTTGATTATTCAAAATGAGTTGTACGCCTACTTGGAATATGTACCTGAAGAAATAATAAACAACATCTCTAAGGAAATTAGGAACAAAATCCAAGACAAACTATTTGATTTTGATTTAAATGTCTCTGAAAAAAAATAAAAAAATATATTATTTTAGCGCATTTTGACATCTTACGAGTAATTGGAGTGAAATAAAAGCAAAGATATCTTCAAATTCATTAATATCTATAACATGTTTATCGAAGTATGACGCGTTTAATTCTTTTGCAAGGTAAGAGCCAATAAAATTCTTAGCTTTTTTAAATGTTTAGTAGATTAGTCAGATGCAATTTTATTAATTCTTTTATAACTAAAAAAAATTATTTAATATTTAACCTCTCAGAAGCTTTATCCACCCATAAACTAACAAGTTTATAATAATTTTTATAGATACTAGTCACAGAATGATCTATCTCTTTTGCCCACTTTCCAATTTTTAAATCATTAAATAATTCTTTCGCACTTGGTAAAAATTTATTTGAACAATCCTTGCACAATGTTCCCTTTAATGGAATCATGAAATCTGCTGAAAATTTCATCACTCTAACCATATCACGCAATAATTTCATTTCATTAGATTTTGTTGTATAATAAAATAAATCTCCTTTTGTACTACACAAATAATCTGATAAACTTTGGTGGTATTTTGTAACTTCAACACTTTGCATCGATTTTGTATCCCCTTTTGCTTGATATGGTAATTTATAATTTATTAACCATATATGCTTTCGAAGTTTTTGGGCGCATACAAATTCTTGATTTTCTCCTTCTTTAACATTTGACCCGCAATATAAACATTTATCAGGAATAGAATTTTCTATAAGTTTCTTAATTTTTCCCAAAAGTAAAGGATTAGACCATCTTTTAAAATGAAGGATTGGAGATCTTATATCCCTTTGGCCCGTAACAATTTGAAGGGTTTCTCTTATCTTTTTAATGCCTAATTTTCGCCTAACTGCTTCTTTCAAATATGAAATTGCTTTTTCAGAGTCTCCCAGATAGTAATACATGAGTCCTGCGCCATGCCAAGCCCATGCATTTTTAGGATTAATCTTTCGAGCTTGTCCATATGCCTTAAGAGCGGCATCGAATTTTGCATCTGTTTCACATGCAACAGCTAAATTGATCCAAGCTTGCCAATTTTGAGGATCAATTTTAACTGCTTCTAAATAGTTAAGAAGTGCCTTGTCCAAATCCCTTAGCTGAAAATAAGAATATCCCGTATTAGTCCATGCCCATGCGTTTTTAGGATCCAAAAGTTTCGCTTTTTTATAAGCTCTAAGAGCTTTTTTATGGGCTCCTTGCTTAGTAAACTTTAAACCTTTAGTAACATACATTTTAGCATATGCTTCATCACTTTTCATTTCAATTGCCCTTTAATCTAATTGAAATATTAAGTAAATATTTCAATTTTCCAAATGAACGATAAATTAAAAAATAAACTTATTTTTTTCCTTAATATTTTTAGTAATTTATCCAATTTGATGGAGATTAAGATTAATCCTTAAAATATTTCGCTAAAAACCATATTTCAAAAACCAAACCTACTAAAGCTACGGCAAAAGGAGCAATGTAATGCACGCTTTCTGCAAGGAAGCCCCCAATTGCTCCAGTAGGCATCATACCAATCCCTCTGATAAATGCTACAATCCCATAAGACTCGGCTTTTCTGCTTTCATCTAAATTAGTTAAGGTCATCTGCTCAGAAGGGATAAAAGTAGTTACGGCAATTCCAAAAAATATTTCTCCAATGATTAATCCAAGAAAAGCGAATCCTGTAATCCCTTGCGACCATAAAACCGAAATCAAAATGTTCATGGAAAAAAACACCATTCCAAAATATTGACTAATAATTAAACATTTTTTAATCCCAATCTTATCTGCAATTTTTCCAGCGGGAATCTGGGAAACCATATTTGAAATGTGAAACCATACAGCTATAGAAGCAATTTCTGCAGGTGTGAAATGATAATAAGTTGTTAAACCAGCATTGTATATAGATAAAGCTATACCCCATACAAAAACATCTAACGTAAAGAAAATAGTAGCTACTTTTATTTTGGGGTTTTGAAAGAGTTTAGTTCCTTTTTTCTGTTTTAGCTTTGCTGTTTTTATTAATTCTAATTCTCTGTGTTTTTCAATAGCATTTGGACTTCTAATAATTAAAACTAGAATAAGCCACTCAATTATTAGAATGGTTATGAAAATTTGACAATAGAATTGAAAACTCAACCCGAAATCGAGCATAACTAAGGATGTACCCCCAATACTTCCTCCAAAAAATGCGAAGAATACAAGACCGTACATTATTCCCTTTTTAGTTCCACCACTGTTTTCAGATACGAATATTTGAAAATTTAAACTATTAACCATAGCTCCCAACATATAGATGAGAACCCCTATTATAAGAAGGGGGATATTATTTGTAACGATTAATATCATTAATCCAAATGCGTAAATAGGGGGGCCAAATAACCATATTTTCTTGAGACCATATTTATCGGACAAAATTCCTATAAAGGGCATTGGTAAAAATTGCATTATGCTTGAAATTGAAATTATAATACCTGTGAAAAAGAGAGAGCCTGTAAAATTTACTATGAAAGGTTGAAGAACAACATTAAAAGCACTAAATCCAAATCCATGTACGAGATTCATAATGATCTGGGACCACAAATTTCTTCTTCTTACTCGGTCTGATTTATCCGTTGTGGAAATGCTTTCCGATATTTTTTCTCCTCTTTTCATTACATTTTTAAATGGAACATGGCATAAATCGTTTGTCTTCAAGGGATTTTAACAAATTTATAAAATAAGATGGAACTAAAAATAAAAAAGTTAATATAAACAATTTGGTATACTCTTATTTAAAACAGAAAAATTTACATAAAATAAAATGTATCAAATTGAGAAAATAGGTGACAATAGTTTTTACATAAAAGCAATTGGAACCTTCCCTTTACCTGTAACTGAAAGATTTGTAATAGAATTTGAGGATTTAACTAAAGATATTCACGAGAATTTGAATGTAATTATCGACATTACCGAAGCGATTCTTTTACAGATAGAGTCAATCGAAATAATCTTAGATTTACTAAAACGAAACAATGAAAAACTTAGTAAATCTGTATTTATAATCTCGAAAAACCCACCATTAGGCGTAGAATTCAAATATCTTCTAGAGCACGCTGAATCTTCTAAAAGAAAAATCGTATCCAACCTTGAGGACGCCAAAGAATGGATTGGCATTGGAGACATAATTTTTAAAAAGGATTGATGGAAGATTATCTAACGACTTATTTTTATTTAGTTAAGTTTTCGCTTTCTTTTTGAAATGCTGAAATTAATATAATCCCAATTACAATTAAAATAATTCCAATAACTTGAATCCAACTAATACTTCCATTTAAAGCTAAAATACTCATTAAGGATGCCAAAATAATGCTAGTAGATGTAAAACAAGGTATAACTTGATTAGCTTTTGCTTTAGTGAAGGCGTATTGAGTTATAAGTAAAGTTGATATCGCAAAAATAAATGTAGCTAATGTGAAATATAAAGTCATTTCGGGAATAGTTGTAATCCGCTTTGAAACAGTTTGCAATGCATTAGTGGTTCCTGCTGTAAATGCAATAGTTATTCCAACTAATTTATAATCATTTAATTTAGATATAATAATAAAAGTCACCTCAATTACGAGAATAATTATAGAAAAACACAAGAAAAAAGGTAGGTTGAAATTACTCATGCTAGTGCTTCCAACATTTATGTTAAACAGTGTTACTAAAACAGTTCCAACAATTATGAAAAAGACACCACTAATTTCAACAGGGGTTATATGTTCTTTTAAGATATAATAAGAAAAAAGTAAAAGAATGATTAACCCTACACCTTCTAATGGAGCTACGATATTAATTGGGGCAAAATATAAAGCAGCCCATTGGATGAACATGTACAAACTTGTTAAAATAGTTCCAACGACCCATATTCCAGAATTCTTTTTCTTAATCGAGTTTTCTTCTTTAAAACCTTCAATTGCATACTTTTGGATTCCTTTCCCTATATCAAGACAGATATAAGCAATTAATCCAAGAATTAATCCAATGATAATATTTTCATTAGTCATTTTAAACACATCTCTTTTAAAAGCAATTTAACCCCTTTAATAAGTGCTAAAATTCAAAAGAATCCATTATGTTTTTTAACTCGTTTTTGACCTCAGGTTTTTTTAAAAGTTCTTCAATATTCTCAGGAGCGGAGTATACATCAAAATCTTTCAATTTTAAATTTTTGCGGACTTCTTGTTCAATCTTGTTTATTTCTTGTTTCATGGCGAAATATTTTATAATTTTAAATTTAAGTTTTGAGACTTTTCCAGACCATTCTTTTGCAAATTTTCCAGATGCTATTTCATCATAAGACCTTTGCATTTTCTCTTCCAAAGGCAGTTTTAGATATCTAATTCCTCTTGACATTGCTCCATATTGAGAAGTATGAGAATGGAAATTTGTTTGCTTCACGAGCCCTATTTGAGCCATTTTTTGATATGTATATGACATTTCATTGCTCATGTACATTTCAATAAGAACTGCCTCAGGAGGAAGACCATTTTTAATTAAAACTTTAATGCATGTTAAAAGAACTCTTCCAAATGCGGGACCAAACGCCTGTTCATTGAACAAATCTAATGTCGCTTCTTGTTTCATTGATATTTCAACACACCCTTTTTTCAGAGTTCCTAGTGCTTTTGCAAGTGCTAACAGGATTTGTTTAGCATTTCCAGTTACTTCCCGATGTACTCCAATAAAACTGTAAAAACCTTCTCCGTTAAGGTAATTCTCTCTGACACCAACACCTATCATACGCGGAGCGACCATTATTACATCAATGTTATCTGGAGGATTTATAAGATTGAAAGCAATGTTATACCCGCTTGCAAAATTTATACAAGCTCCATCCTTAAGATTTGGCTCAATTTCTTTTTCAAACATATCTGGCATAGTCTCGTCTGGAGTTAGTAGAAAGACAATATCTGCGCGCTTTACAGCCTCAGAGATGGTGAATCTCTTAAAACCATCCTTCAAGGCTTTTTCTTTGTAAGAGTCTTCTTTATTACCAATTATCACATCCAGACCACTGTCTCTTAGGTTAAGTGCTTGAGCTCTTCCTTGATTTCCATACCCTATTATTGCAATTTTCTTATCTTTTACTATTTCTAGATTGGCATTGGTTTCGAAATATATGTTTGCTTCAGTCATTTTCAAATTCTCTATTTTTTTTGAATTATCAAATATTTTTTATAATTCTTCATTAATTTATAAACTACGCGAAACTTATTTATATAATAAAAGCAAAATCTGATTTATGTTAAGAAAATTAAGATTAAGATACAAAATTCTTCTGTTTTTCGTAATCTTATTGTTATCTTCAAATATTATAATGTTTTTTGTATTTAATAACCTTGAATTGATTGATGTACCTCACGATGCTGACCGTAAAACTAATGGAAATACCTTAATAGTGTCTGCTTCTTTTTCTGAAATGTTAAATCACTTAAATAGAGTTGACGATCAAAAACCAGTAGAACCGAATAACCCCGCCCATAAAATATCTGAAGTTGATCCAGCGGGAAATGTAATCTGGGAACTAAGGGGTTTGGCATACCCTCACGAGGTTTTAGAATTGCCTAACGGGCATTTATTAATTGCCGACACGGGTTATAATAGAGTAATAGAAGTGGACTATCCTAATAAGAGTATAATTTGGAGTTGGGAGCCAGCACAAATAAATTGGACTAAAGTTAATCCTGAATGGGGTTCAGATCATTATTATAATAATCCTTTAACTTATGACTGGTCCCATCTTAACGATGTGGATTTTAAACAATATAGTACTTGGAATTCATGTTTAATTTCTATAAGAAATTTTGATTTGATAGTAGAGGTTAATTACACCGCAGATTTTAACGACCCAAATAATTCAGATAATATAATCTGGTGGTATGGCGATTTTGAAAACCACACTCTCTTATTTAGACAACATAATCCCGATTATTTAGATAGTGGAAATGTAATTATCTCTGATTCTGGAAACGATCGAATTATTGAAATAAATTATACAACAAAAGAAGTAGAGTGGCAGTTAGACCAAGGATTAAATTGGCCGAGAGACGCTGACGAGTTGAGTAATGGAAATATATTGATTACAGACAGTAGTAATAGTAGAATTATAGAAGTTAACAAAGACAGTAAACAAATTGTGTGGAGTTTTGCTCAAGATTTAATTATTCCTTACGAAGCAGATTTATTAGATAATGGAAACATCTTAATTAGTAGTGCTTATAACGGAATTATTTTAGAGGTGAATAGAAATGGAATAATTGTATGGAAGTACGGTTTTTCTATAGTAAAATCCCTAATTTACCTTAATTTAATCATTATGATTGCAATTTCTTCAATTGTTCTTTATTATAGGTACGAAAAAATTAAACATTATAAGAGAGCTTCTAAAAAAATTAAAAAATTAGATTATTCTGTTCTCATAACTTTTTGTTCTTTCCTAATAATAGGGATTTTGATGTTAATCTTCTATAGCCAAATTCTATCAGCAGTTGCTAGGTTTGCCTATTTATCGTTAGGAGCAGAATCTTTTTGAATTATCAAAATGTAATTATTGTAAATCCTTTTTTGATGTAGCTAGCCATACTAGGATGCCCCATTAGTTCGTCGCAGAGAGGAAAGCCTAGCTTCTCAACTTTATCTAAAGATCCCATTTTATTACAACACGCTTTGCAGAAACAATCGATTAAACCCGATTCTTTTAGCTCTTGATAAAGCTTAAAGAAAGGATTCTCTTTGTTTTCGAATTGCTCCGCTAATTTCGTAGCTGAACCTTCGACGATTACTTTTACTTCAAATCCCTTCTTGTCAAGATCTAACGCGTTCAATACAACGTGAATAAAACACATAGGATCTCCATTAAACGCAAATAACGCGAATTTTTCTCCCATTTTTTCCACTTTTTTCAATTGTTGTTTAATTTTATGTTAAAGTGAATAAAATTGAATAAAAACATTTGTATTTAGGTTTTTAAGTTTAAATTTAGCCTTTCTTTACACAATTCGATGGCATTCTGATTGATATCAACACCAATCCATTTTCTATTTAGCTTATTGGCAACTGATAGAGTTGTTCCAGAGCCGCAGAAAAAATCAGCAACGATATCTCCTTCATTTGAAGACGCTAAAATTATACGTTCGAGTAATTTTTCGGGTTTTTGAGTAGGATAACCTAAATATTCCTTCGATCTCGTAGTCGTTTGAAAAGAATAAATATCGTTCCACACGTCACCAACTAGTGTTCCGGGTCTTTCGTCCAAGTATTGTTTACCTTCTCGGCGTTTTCGATACAATCGTCCGTTTTCGTCTTTGTATCTAAACATTTTTTTAATGTATTCTTCTCGATATGGTAAATATTGTTTATTAAAAGTGAAAATTGGTGACTTAGTGTAATACATTATTGTATCGTGTTGGCGTACCCAACCGTTTACTTGACTTTTAAATCCCGAAACGCTTCCCACATTCCAGATGATTTCTCTTCGAAAACTTTTTCGTCCAAAAACGTCATCACAAATAGGTTTCAAGTCAAATTTTGCGTTTGTATCGCAATGTAAGTAAAAACTACCTGTTTTTTTAAGGATACGATACAATTCTTTTATTCTTAATTTCATAAAATCTAAATAGTCATCTAGCGATCTCCATAAATCAGAGAAATCCTTGTAATCGACGCCACTGTAAAAAGGAGGATCGATATAGATAAGATCGATTACTTCTGAATCCAGTTTTCTCATAAATTCTAAGTTTTCTGCGAGATAGACAATATTTAACTTCATGCGAGAATTAAATAGGAATAAATGTTAATACAATTATGATAAAAAAAGAACGGTTAAATAAGAATTTCTTGAATGAGTTCCAAGATTACGATTTTTCAAAAATAAAAGAAAATAAAATCTTTTTGGTAGGTTCCATTCGATTTAAGGATTATTTTATTAAGATCGAGTCAATTTTACAAATTAAATATAAAAAACTTGTCGAAATCTGTTCAGTTGACGGATTATTAAATAAAGAAAGGTTTTCAGTGGAAGAATGGGACGATCTCCAAGAGGTTGCTTTAAGGAAACTACGCGATCAAGACGCAATTTTAGTACTTGATGTCAATAAATATATCGGGGATCAATCAAAAGAAGAAATCGAATATTTTCAAGTTAAACTAAAAAAGCCAGTATATTATTTTTCCAAACTTAAATTAAACTAATTTTTAATCTTCTTTTTATCAAGGAATCTTCATCTATTCAACAAATATGTCCCTTAAAAATCAATAATTTGGTGAAGTCGAGATATTTTAAAGGATAGATTAAATTTTAGACATAAGCAGATCGATTGAAAAAATTAACGATAAAAACTAAGGGTTATAAGCAAAAATGGAATTGTTCCAAGTCTTTTGGGACGATCAAAGGAAACTGTTTTTAGAATTTAAAAAAAACGATGAAGAGCAAGTTCAATTTCTTCCAGATAAGATTAAAAGGTTGAATTTCCAGTTTGAAATATCTAAGGTTGTTAGACAAGAGATTTATTACAAGCAATCTCCATCGCTGATTTCGATAAAAAAAATTTATCACTCAAACGAGCTTCTATGTTTTACAATTGAATTAGATGAAATTCAAGGTTATACAGATATCCAGATTAAAGTTTTAAAATTAACGATATATCTAAATTCTGGGGACCGAATCGAGTATATATTTTCAGAGAAATTTAACATATTAGACATTGGAATTAACGACGAGTGCTACGATGGTTTTCAATTTATAGATTTAAGTTTAGGCAGAGGTCAAAAAAGAAAAGTCACTCAAGAAAGAGTAGTGCAATCGATTAAGACGGATTACAACCAAAATAAAGAAGAAAGAACTATAATCTACGAAAAAAATAGTATTGAGAGTGTTTCAGGGGATCAATCAGTAATTTCAATGATGAAAGAGAGCAACGAGACTTTAAAAAATATAGAGCTACATTTAAAAAATCTGTCCTTAACCATGCAAAATATGCCGGTTAACCCCATATCATATGGACCACCAGTACGCACGCCCCAAAGAATCCCTGGGGCTGGTATCGAAAGAATTAAAAGAGTCGAAATATCGTCATTGATACAAGGCCGAGGATCATCAGCTAAACTTTTAGTGATGAAAGAAATGAAAACAAAATTCAAAGAAATTACAGAGAAAAACAATGGATTTAGTGTCACAGATATTTTAAAACCAATGAGCGAGGATGAACTCAAAGCTATCGTATTGAATGATGAGGAATTAAAGAAAAAGGAAGAAATCACAATCAACAATCAAATTGAAAGATTTAGAAAAAAGCAAGAACAAAAAGAACAAAAAGAAAAAAAAGTCAAATTGAAAAAATTAAATAAACCAAAATAAGCTATAAATGAATACGGAACTCACTTTTTTTAACTCTATCCCTAATATTCATTCTTAGCGTTCATTATTAGTTTTATTATGAATCTTTAATTATCTTCGATTATTTAAATACTAATGAGGAAAGAAAACTTAATTGAGGTAAAATTTCCGTCATGTTACTAAACTACTTTATTGGTACCGCTGGAAGCGGTAAATCCACTTTAACAGGATTATTTAAAGATTACGTTCTTAAAAGAAATCCTGAGATTTCGGCTATTACTTTAAACTTGGACCCTGGCGTTAAAAGAATGCCCTATACTCCCGATATAGATGTAAGAGACTTCATCGTTCTCGAAGAAGTAATGGCTGAATACGGATTGGGGCCAAATGGAGCCATGATCTTAGCCTCTGATTTAATGGTTAACTTCCTAGACGATTTAAAGTACGAAATTGACGAATACAATCCAGATTGGGTATTTGTAGATACTGCGGGACAGCTCGAACTGTTTGCTTTTAGGGAGACGGGTCCTTTAATTGCAAGCTCTTTAGGTTTTGGATCGATTCAAAAGGCAGTTTCTTTTCTTTTTGATTCAAACTTAGTACTCAGACCTAATGGATTCATCTCTACACTACTTTTAGCAGCCTCAGTACAATTTAGGTTTAGAAATATTTCCCAAATTAATGTTTTATCCAAAGTTGATCTATTAGGCGAAGATCAAATCGATATGATTGTTAATTGGAGTCAAGACTTTCGAGCGTTAGAGGATTCCACTAATGAAAGAGAAAGTGGTTTGATAAGGGAGTTATCTATGTTAATTTCAGACGTATTCGTTCAATTAGGCACCACTTCAGAGTTGATTCCCTGCTCAAATAAGGAAGAATATGGGCTCGATCTATTATTTGGCTATTTACAAAGAATTTTCGATTCGGATGAGTCAAAGTTTTATTAAAATTAAATGATTTAAAACACTATATAAAGTAAAAAGATAATATTTGAGTTAAAATATGAAAATTATAGGTCCATGTGCAGGTATAGGTTCAAGATTACGCCCATTTACCCTAAGCAAACCTAAAACGTTCATGAATGTTGCTGGAAAGACGGTGTTGGAACACATCCTTAATAAACTTAGCGATACATTTGATTCAAAAACGGAATTAATTTTAATTGTCGGATATAAGAGAAGACAAATAACAGAATTCGTTAAACAAAAGTATAGCGATAAATTTAGGTTAACTTTTATCGAGCAGGTACCTAGAGGCTATAATGACGACATCCCGTTTTATTGGGGCTTAGGTGAAGCCGTATATTTAGCTAATTCAAGGTTTGAAAAAAAAGAATACACAAGTAAAGAAGCAGATAAACGAGAAGGCTCGTTAATCTTCTTAGCAGATATGATTCCAATTGATGAATTTTCTTACTTAATGTATCGATATTATGAATCTGACATAGATGGTATTATTACAGTAATGGAAGTCCCAAAAGAAGATGCAAGCTCTTATGGTGTTGTTGCCGTGGACGATAATTCACTTATTCAAAAATTAGTTGAAAAACCAAAAGAGTTTGTATCCAATTTAGCTATAGCGGGTATATACGCGTTTTCTAACTCTGCAACACAAGCTCTCTTTGATAAATTAAAAACATACATAGATAAAAGAGAGGAAGGCTCTAAAGAGGTTTATTTAACCGAAAGTCTACAAGATCTAATCGATAGCGGATTCAAAATCGCAGCAGTTAAGCTTAAAAAAGGAATATTGGATTTTGGAAGACCTTCTGAAGTGTTGAACGGTAATAAATATCTTTTAGCTCAAAAATCGGTCAATATCGAAGACTTTCAAGAGCTAAATATCGTTTCTGAAAGGTCGTTCATAAAAGGGCCTGTATATATAGGGAAGAATACCAAAATTTCTTATTCAGTTGTTGGACCATATGTTTCGATTGGTTGCGACTCTACTATTCAAAATTGCATTTTAGAAAATTGCGTTATTGAAAAGAATGCTACTTTAAAAAATGTGATAACTGAGGGTTCAATCACAGGAAGTAATGTAAGAGTAGAAAATATTACTAAAAATAATTTAATTATTGGAGACAAAAGTATTTATTGATAATAGATTAATCTTTTTATTAAATGACAAAAAAAAGATTTTTTTTTTATAAAAAAAAAAATGTATAATATAGCGTTTGATGTGGCTCATAAGCCCCGTGGAAAATTAGACGAGAATCTAACGGAATTACGAGATTTCTTAAATGCAAACGATTTTGTTTGTTACAATTTCTTAGAAGCACCGATTACTCGAAATTCTTTAAAGTCTTTTGATATTTTAGTGTTTGTTTGCCCCGATTTTGCAAAAATCTCTTCGATGGAAATAACTGAAATTAAAAGTTGGATTTCAGAAGATGGAGGCGGGTTATTGATGATGTCACATGCGGGGGGCGATAGAGGAAGAAATAGTAACTTAAGCGAACTAAGTCAAACATTTGGAATAGTATTTGAAAACGATCAAGTTTTAGATAACACCTATAATTTAGGCTTGGAAAATATGCCTATAGTTACAGCATTTATTCCACCACATCCAATTACAAATAGTATTAGTTCATTGTGCTTTAGATCTGGATGCTCGCTTTCGTTAGTAGGTAGTTCGATTTCTATTGTGTCCTCAAATGAAACCTCAGAACCTTTTTCTACGCCCTTAATTTGTGTTGCTGAACCAGATAAAGGAAGAGTATGTGCTATAGGAAGTTATGAACTATTTAGAGACCGCGTTGGAGGAGGTTTTGGTAACGACGAGCATCCCAATTTAGCGTTTAATATTTTTTCATGGTTAGTTTCAGATTATAGAATGGAATTGCATTCGAGTGGTGCTATCCCCGAGATTGCCCCTCAAGAGGTATCTTCTACAACACAAACTATGGATTACCAAGTGCCACCAATTAGTTCGGCAATAAATGGAAGGAACATCAGTTTTTCTATGGAAATATCTAATAAAAGTGAATTAATCGATTTGCTAAAGATTTTTCAAAATCAAATCGATACAATAAAGACTACAATCGATAAACTAATTAGAACAGTTGCTTCTTCGGAATCTAAACTTTCGGAATTGAATGGTCCCCCATCTAATAAGCAACAGAGCTACTCTCAAACAACAAGTGATGGTTTTGACGAATTAATAGCCTCAAATGAACCACTTACCGATCTACCCAGAAGACCTGAGAGTTTAAATGAAAAAGAGGACGAATATTTTATTGGATTGCCAAGACTCGATGTCTCCGATAAATTAAAATCTTCTCCAAAACCACATACTAAAAAGAAAGTTAAAAAGAAAGATTTAGTAGCCAAAAAGAAAGGACTAGAAAGTAAACTTAATTCGGTTCGAAACTTACTTGATTTTGTAGAAAAGAAGTATGCAGCAGGACAAATGGATGAGAAATCTTACGAAAAACGGTCTGATCAACTGAAGAATGATTTGAAGGTAACTAAAAACAAAATTGGAGAAATTGATAAACAACTATAAGATGCTAAGTAGGGTTTATATTCAATAAGTTCTAAGTTTTTGGCTTAAATTCCTCAGGAACGTATGGTTGAGCGTATTTATTTACAATTTCAAAGAACTCTTTATCCCCCACTCCTTTTGTAACTTTCTCTAATTCTTGTTTAATTATCTTAAACGACTTTCTTAATTCCTTTTTAGATGTTTCCTCGTGTTTCTTTTTCACTTCTAAAACGATTCGTTTAATAATTTCTTCTGGAATGTCTAAATCTAATACCTTAATTTTTTTTTGTAGCGCGTTTAGTATAGATTTAGACCCTGAAAACTTACCTAAATAGAATTTCCTTCTTCTACCTACTATATGTGGGTTGATTGGTTCATATGTTAATGGATGTGCCAAAATTGCAGCAATATGAAGTCCGCTTTCGTGACTAAAAGCGTGTTCACCAACGATAGCTTTGTTTAAGGCTAATGGTTGGCAAAAATATTTTTCGCAAATTTCGCTTAATTCTGGTAATTTTGTCAAATCTATACCTGTTTTAATACCTATCCGTTCAAGATTCGTAGCGACTTCTTCTAAAGCGGCATTTCCTGCTCTTTCACCGTAACCATTTATACATGTATGCGGATAAGTGCATCCTTCAAACACGCCAGTAATTGTATTAGCAACCGCTAAACCAAAATCGTTGTGCGTGTGAATACCCATTGGAATCTCTTTTTTTAGCGGTTTTATAACTTCATTTTTTATTTGTTTAATCAAATACGAAGTAGAACGAGGCGTTAAAACTCCTACTGTGTCTCCAAGAACGATCCTTTCTGCCCCAGCTTTTATTGCTGTTTTGAAAACATTTATCAAATGATTATAATCGCATCTAGTACCATCTTCTGAAACCCAATTGACCTTAAATCCGTTATCTTGCGCGTAATGAATAGATCCTTCGATTATTTCTAGTTGCTGTTCAGGTGTTTGTTTTAAAGTTTTTCTAAAGATTGGAGAAATTGGCATGAAAATAACGATTTCTTTAAGATCTACATCGATACACGCGTTAATATCTTCCTTCTTTGGGCGAGCAATTCCAAGGATGGTAGCGTGTTTACAATTTTCATTTACTATCGCCTTAACTATTTTCTTTTCGGTTTTTGAGACTGCTGGAAACCCAACTGCGATTAATTTTACTCCTATTTCGTCCATTAATTTCGCTAAATGGATTTTTTCGTCTAAAGTAAGGTAAACAGCAGGACTTTGCTCACCATCTCTCAATGTTTCGTCCCAGATACAAACTTTAGAAGGAAGATCAACTTTTTGCTCTTTTAAAGCGATTTTATTGTAATCAATTAAAAGTTCTTCTAATTCCTCTTTTGTAAATTTATAGCTCATCTTTGATTACTATTGTGGGCAAATTTATTATTTAGTAAAATTATCTAAAACAAATAAAATTGTTTATTGAATTTTAAGAAGAGAAAGATTATTTCTAATTTCTTTTCGTGGAACTATTACTAAAAGCAAAAATTAGTTGAAATTATATTCTAATAAATAATAAAAATGTTGTATAATTATATTCTTTTTAATTGTGCTCACACCCACACCCACATTCATGAGCACCAGGTGGATCTGGTTCGCAACCTGTTTCTAAAATTTTAATTTTAAAAATTAGCGTTTTTCCGGCCATTGGGTGGTTCATATCAAGCGTTACAAACTCGTCGTCGACTTCCTTAATCCAGATCATAGATTGTGCCCCGTTAGCATCAAATGCGTTCAACATCATCCCAGGTTCAGGGTCAATATCTTTTGGAAGTTGATCTCTGGAAATAATTTGAATTAATTCTGGATCGACCTCACCATAAGCTTCAGAAGCTTTAAGCTCAATAGTAAATTCATCTCCAACTTCTTTACCCACAATCGCGTTATCAAAACCTCGAATTAACAAACCCGCGCCAACCTCAAACTTCATTGGTAACCCTCCTTGAAGTTCCGTGCTATCGAATATCGTTAGATCTTCTAATCGCCCTTCGTATTCTACTTTAATTATATCGCCCTTCTTAATAACCATTTTAGTCCAACTTTTTTGATATTAATAAAATAATGGAAATAATGTTTATTACTTAACGGTTTATTTTTAAAAATTCTAATCTTATTAATAATGATTTCATGGTGTTTTCAATTGCTCTCATTGACTAAATCTATTTAAAAAGGAATTAGAAATCGCTCTTGTTTGCAATGTTTTAAATCTATTTTTTTCTCTACTTGGAGATTGATGGTAAGCCCTTTTAATAGCTTCCATAAACTCAATACCGTCTCCAGTAATGCTATAAACGCCAAAGTCAACCTTTTCTATCAATTTAGCGTTTATTAGATGCGATAGATGATTCGACAGCGCTGTTTTTTTTAACTCTATTTTATTCATTAATGCACCAAACGAATGAGTTCTCTTTAGTAAAAAAATTAATATTTTGAGTCTTTTTTCATTTCCTAAAGATTTTGCAATCGTGACAATCTCTTCGAAAGATTCTTCAATAGATTCGATTAAGTCGTCATATATGTTTTCAGAAATCATTCATTATCACTTTCGTTCTTCTTTTTTATAGGTATATACCAATCGATTTCAGATTCTTTATCCGTAAGACCTTTATATCTAGGATGTTCATAAGCTTCAATTATATAAGGATAGGATTGCTCATATTCCGAACTCGGCAACCAATCATTATAAATATTACCACAAGTCTTAAAATCATCTGCTTTAGTAGTG
Source organism: Promethearchaeota archaeon (assembly GCA_018238625.1). Lineage (GTDB taxonomy): Archaea > Asgardarchaeota > Lokiarchaeia > Sigyniarchaeales > SOKP01 > SOKP01. The sequence goes on along the minus strand of JABCSY010000003.1, from coordinate 3,364 downwards.
AAAAATAAATACTCCGTTTTTGGAAGCTTCTTAACAATCATCTCTAATGGTACGAATTCGAGCGAAAATACCTCGATTCCTACAAAAACATAAAAGTTCTTAGTATCTTGAAATTCTTTAGGTTCAATGTGGACTTCATATCCTACATTTGGATTTACATTAATTTTATTTAGGAAATTCTTATATGTTTTTGCAAGATTCGCATATCTTTTCCATAAGAGTCCTATCTCATTTTCATAGCTCCATGGAGCTGCGGAATGGAATGGATCTCCATAATAAATACATCCAAGAAGATTGAATACTTTCTCTTCTGTGATAATTGGTTCCATTTTTTTCGATCGATATGAATTGTATGGGCTTAATTATGGATAAGAAATTAACCTTTAAAAATCTGCCTAAAAAAAATGAACAAAATCCTAGAAATTTAAATACTAAGTACATTTAATATTTCCTACTGAATAAAAATGGTAAAATTGTATGAAAGAAAAAGAATATAAAATTAAACCGATAGGCTACATTAGGGTTGAAGGGGATGACCCAATAGAAGCTAATTATTTCATAGATGTTCTAGAACCATATCGAACGGCCTTAAAAGAATTAGATAAATTTAGTCATGTTATGGTTTTCTGGTGGGCGCACGAAATGGATAAAGAAGAATATAGAAATGCTGCCGATTGGGCAATAGAGGTTCCATATGCGGAAGGCTCACCAACTACAGGGATCTTTGCCACAAGAGCGGAATATCGACCAAATCCAATGGGCCTAACTACATGTGGCATTTTAGATGTAGATGATAAGAAAGGGATAATAAAAATTGGGGGAATCGACGCGTTTAATGGAACTCCCGTTTTTGACTTAAAGGCATACTTCCCGATATGCGATCGTGTCCGAGATTGTCATATCGCACCATGGTTAAAGGATTGGCCTGAATATTTAGAAGATGGAATCATTTGGTGGCAAAAACAAGGATTTTTCGAGGAAGAAACATAAATCTATATTTCTAATTTCTTTTAAAAATGTTGAAAAAAAAAAGTGAAAAATATGGCAAAAATAATTGATATAAATGAAGATAATGTGGATTTAGATGGACTCTTCTGCAAAAAGTCTCAAAAAAAGCAAGCAGGGTATCAAAATAAAGTTAATTGGATTAAAAAACGCTTCAAAGAAGGATTAAAATATAAAATGCTAATGATTAATGAAAAAGGCAAACAGAACTCACGTGGATTTATAGAATATATCCCAGGAGAGTATAACTGGCGTGGAATTCAAGCTGATGGGTGGATGGTAATTCATTGTCTCTGGATCACTGGAAAAGCAAAGAATCAAGGGAATGGGACCAAGCTCTTGAATGAAGCAATTAATGATGCTAAAGAACAAGGAAAGAGTGGAATAGTAGCAATGACTTCAAATAAATGTAGTGGTCTTGCTAATGCTAAGATATTTAAAAAAGCTGGATTTGAAAAAATTGATGAAGCAGAACCTTTTTTTGAATTACACGCACTTTCTTTTTCAAATAATGCTCCCTTACCAAGAATAAATCCAATAATAACAGAAGATATTAAGGCTTGTGGTAGGGGAATTACAATAATTGATGGTCATCAATGTCCATATATACAAACAATGATTGATCCCATCGAGGAATTTGCCAACAAACAAAATCTTCCTTTTCAAATTAAGCATCTTGATAATTGCAAGGAAGCACAACAAAATGGAATTAATCCTTATGGAATATATGGAATTATTTTCAATCAAGAAGTGATCTCGCATTGTTATCCAAGGAGAACTCAAGATATCATAAATTTAATTCAAAATAAATTGAAGAATGTGTAATTCTATTAACAGATATAAATCTATTAAAGTGGATTTAATTTAATCTGTTATTACTGGAACAAATTCGTGTAAATGTATTATCCATTTAGATTAAAAGAAATATGGGTTGAAATGTAGTGCAATCAAAAATTTCTCTCGTTAGAAGTAAAGATCATGAAACAGGGGTTCAAGCATGTTTAAAAAACATTGAGAACGAGTTAAAAGAAGCACTTTCAAAATTATCCTCATTACTAATAAAAGTTAATTTTGTTGACACTAGAAAAGAATTAGCGTGTACTCCATTTCAAGCTGTCAAAAGTTTTGTTGATTTCATAACTGTTTTTTATAAGAAAGAAATTATAATTGCTGAAGCACCAACTTGGGGTGTAAAGATCGATGGGTTTCAGAAATATGGTTATTATGAACTAGTTGATATGTATCCTCAAATCACTTTTCTAAATCTTAGAGATGATGAGAGTATCTCTAAATTAGTAAATAATTTATCATTACCTTTTAGCAAGAAAATGCTCAAATCTCCTTTTATTGTATCAATTACACGCCCCAAAACTCATAGTAGTGTAGGTATTACCTTAGGAATTAAAAATGTATTGGTTGGTGCTATTAATGGAGGATGGAAATCTCGGTTAAAAGTTCACAAAAGAATTCATCAAAATCTTTTAGATATATCTGAATTTATATATCCTAATTTGGTTGTTATTGATGGCTTCATAGGGATGGAAGGAAGGGGTCCACTTATGGGAACTGAAAAGAAAGCTGGATGGTGTATTTCATCTTTAGACCCACTTGCAGCTGATTCACTTGCTACATACTTAATGGGACATGATATTGAAGATATTGGGTATTTATATTTAATGGGTGAGGCTAAAAAAGGAGCTATCTTTTCAAAAGATGAGATAAATATTATCGGAGAAAATCCTGAAACCTTAATTACTCCATTTAAACCTCATAATGCATTTAAAAAGATAAGACAATGGAGATGAAAGAATGATAATAACTATTCAATGGCTTGCTCATGCGGCATTCTTAATAAAAATAAATAATAAGAATATATATATTGACCCTAGATATATGAAAAAATTCGCTAAAGAAGTTGGTTCTTTTTTTCAGAATCCTCAAAAAGCAGACATCATATTATTTACTCACCATCACGCCGATCATTGCTATCCTTCATCTATTACTAAGATGCGCACTTCTGATACTGTTTTTATAGGACCAGAAAAATGCTCAGAAAGAATTGGAAAAAGACTTAAAATAATAAATGCTGGTGAAGAAATACAAATAGATAATGTTCATATTAAAGCGGTCGAAGCCTATAATATCAAGCGACGGAGATCTTCGGGAAATCTCTGGCACCCTAAAGGGTTAGGAGTAGGATTTTTAATAACCATAGAAAACAAAGTAATTTATCATGCAGGAGATACAGAATGTATACCTGAGATGAAAGAGCTTGAAAATATAGATGTAGCACTTCTTCCTATTGGTGGTAAATTTACAATGGATATAGACGAAGCTATTAAAGTAGCAAAAATAATTC
>JABCSY010000135.1 GCA_018238625.1 Promethearchaeota archaeon | reverse complement strand
ATGTTATCCATCATGTCTGTTCTCGAGTCTGTGGGCCTGAAAAATCAAAAACAATTTCAATGTTTATGTGACCTTATAGATTCATTAGGAATAGATAAGGTTGCTCTTTTAGATTTTAATTTCATGAGAGTTATTACGAAAGAAAAAATATATAAAAAAATTAGAGGTCCTTTTTTAAAAATTAGCCCCGCCATAGATTTAGGATTATTGGATTCATTTATAAAAATTCACAAACCTGAAAATCCCTTAAAAGTATCCGAAATTTTTTTAGCCTATCGACAAGATTTAAAAAACGGTAAAGTGCTAGAGGAGAATTGGGAGCAAAGCTTGTTTCCTATTATTGTAAGAGCAAGAAATAATATTAATGCTCTTTCTAATGCAAAAAAACGTTTTAGAAAAAGAAAAGAAAATGCTAATACATATAAATTTCCATGTACAGAATTTTTATGGGAATCATGCATCGATTACATAGCAATAAATGAAAATATGAAAATGCCAGACAAAGAATGGCGTGATATTTTTCACACCATCGTTCCGGTTGCTTATTGCGATTTTGTTCTAATTGATAAGAGATGGAGAAATTTTGTAAAAACAACTGGTCTAAACCCACCGCAAATAGCAAAAGTATATACACAGCGAAATTTAAGTGAATTTTTAAAGGATTTAGAGAATTAGGAAAAACCATTTTAAAGTATCAGCTTGCAGAATTTATTTAGAAGTTTCAAAGATAATTTGTTAACAAGAAAGACCCCAAATGCATTGCAATAAAAGGAGAAATTGATGATAATAATAAATAAAACAAATCTTAAAAAAGCATTTAAACGTTTGAAAAAATCTACAAAAGGATTTTCATCTCTAATTGTACGAGATCCTTTAGATCATATAGACTTTGAACTCGAACTAACATCTAATCTTAATGATATTATTTATGAAATTAAAGATAATAAATATAAACCTAAGCACCCCTATACACATCTATCTGCGAAAGTTAAAGGAATTAATCGCCCAACCGTTATCTTAGATATTAAAGATGCATTAATCTATAGGTTTTGTATCGAACAAATAGAAGATGAACTTATTAAAAAAACTAGGCAAGAAAATATAAGAGGGGGAATTAAAATAACAGGAAATGTAAATCCCAATAATGATGGGGATTATTATGAAAAGTGGTTTAAGGATTGGAAAGAGCATCAGGATAATTTAAAAGAAGGTTTAGAAAGAAAAAAATATTTAGTTACAACCGACATTGCTTCATACTTTGAAAATATTAACATTTTGGTATTAAAAGATGCAATCCGTAGTGACATACAAGGTAAAAAAATGATTGTAAATTTATTATTTTACCTTCTAGAAAATATTCATATAAGATACGAATATGAAGTAAATAATTACACTGGTCTGCCACAGGAAGATATTGATTGTTCAAGACTCTTAGCTTATTATTTTCTTTATCCTCATGACGATGATATAGCTGAATTTTGTGAAAAACATGATGCAGAATATTATCGTTTTGTTGATGATATGTCTATTACTGTTAACGATGAAGTAACCGGAAGAAAGGCACTTAAAAGAATTACTGAATCATTAAGAAAATTAAATCTTGTATCAAGCATAGAAAAAACATTGATAACTGAAAGTGACAAAGCTAAGAAAGAATTATTTTTCGAAGAAAACGATCAACTAACTTTATTAGAGGAAAAAATAATTGAAAGGTTAAAAAAAGATAAAAATGTTGATAATGAGATATTGGTGATCCAAAATTATTACAAAGATCTTAAGGGAAGGAAAAAGGAGCTACATAAAAATTGGATAAAGATTTTAAAAAGATTTTATACTATTAGTATGTATCTTAAATCTGATTTTCTTATGCAAGAGTTTTCTAATCACATAATTAAATACCCTGTTTTATTTTCTGATATTAAGATAGGGAAATATTTGCTTAGGATTGGAAATTGCTCTAATTTTAACAAAATAATAACAAAATTTATTAAGTATCTTTATTCAGATGAAAATTTATACCCTGCGGTAGAATCTAATCTAATTGAAACAATATTATTAATACCGCCAAAATGTTTTGATGAAACAATCAAATGTAAACTTAAAGAATTAGGGAATGATATATTGTTCAAAAAAAATAATTATTTGCCACTTTCTGATTATGCAAGAGCCCTATCATGTTTATTAGTTTATAAATTTGATAGTTCAAATATTGATGTTATTGCAAAACACTATATAAGATCAAACGAAAATGATTTCTTAGTTAGAAAATATTTATTTTTTATCTCTCTCACATCCACTAACTGCAACTTGCGTCAAAAGGTTTTGGGTAAAGCTAAAAAAGATCATGATTGTTCTATACAAAGGTTAGTAAACTTAGTTGAGAATATCGATACATATCAAGATAATCAATTAGTGAAAAAATATTTAAAAAATAATGAAATCTATATCTATTATAAACCAGATGATGATTTTGAAATAAAAGAAAAGTATTTTAATATTAGAAATTTAATTTTAAAGAAATTAATTGATATATATCAATAAAATTAGGTTTTAGAATAAATAGACACATCCCATTTTCTTAGACAATTGATATTTTACTTTTAAATTAGATAAATAGAAGGCGTGCCAAGTCAATAATTTGGTAACTTTTAGCGGCAAACCTATAAGATCTGAGGAGTTTCTTAACCAGATGGTTGAAACTTTGGGTATTATTATAGATAAACCTCCCAAAGGAAGACCTCGTAAAATGGAAAATTAAACCATAGAAAAAATAGGATGTGTCTATTTAAATTAAGGAGAAAAAATTTAATAATAGTTTGAAGAATTTAGTTAGAAGAATGAAATATAATTTGTCAATATTAAAAATTTGACCTCGGTAGACCAATAGCCAATTTTTGAAGGGATTTTTTATTTGAAAAAGAAGGATTTTTAAAAGATTTGTCGTAGTATTTATTTAGAAGAAGTTTGAAATATCTACTTAATGATTATGTTCCAATAATAAAGTTGGGATAATATTTATATTTATTCGTCTCCTAAAGTAAAAATATAGAAATATTAACGTAAAAGAATTGTTTTATATTATAAAAACATTTTGGAAGAGTGCAAAAAGAGATTTAATCTTTAGAATCAGATATGTCAGCCGTTGGGACCAAACCCCGTTGATTTCATATGCTTGACCAAAGGAATGTTTATGAAAATATATTGGGCCAACAGTATTTTCAGTGCGGCAGATAGACACTTTAATGAGCTATGTGTCAAAACCCTGCGTGAGAACGGTTATACTGTATTGAATCCCCAAGAAAATACATTTAACCAGGGAGCAATTGAGTGCAACGCTAATGAAGTATTTTCTAAGGATACTGAAATGATTCAAGAATGTGATATATTTATTGCCTGCATTGATCAGGAAACTATTGATTGCGGTGTTGCTTGTGAACTTGGTATTGCTTGGACAATTAATAAGAAATTACTCGGTCTATATACAGACTGTAGACAATTTCGCAAAGGCGAGGGGAAAATGTATAAAAATCCTTATGTTACGGGGTGTATCAAGAGTCGTGGTGTAATCGTAACAAATATTAATGAGCTACTTAAGGAGTTGAAAGATATTGAGAAATCAGAATAGTTCGCGTGCAAGAGAAATCGTAAAGGTTCTATTAGTGGCGTTTGAAAACAAGGAAGCTGTTTTTTCAGATACAAAAGAACTTCTTGAAAATCAGATACCTCCAAATGTAAGTTATAATTCAAAAAACCATGCAAATTTTTTATTTTATCTAATATCTCAAGATCACGGAATAAAATCATCAAGATTATATGATAGAGCTAAAAGATTATATGAAGCATTTCCAGAAAAGTTTGACCCCAAATCAATTGTAGAAGAACATAAATCACCAGATAATAGTGGGTTGCTCGATTTTATTAAACTATTAGGCGTTCGTTATGCCAATAATAGTACGAAGTATTGGTATAAAAACTCCGAGATGTTATCTGATCAGTATGATGGTGACACGCGTAATATATTTAACGGAGTGGATGGACCTGAGGTATCCAAACGGATAAGAAGTTTTTATGGTTTTGGACCCAAAATTAGTGGTCTTCTCATTAGAGTCTTTGTTGGGACGGGGATAGCCAACGTAGACAAGATTGAAGAGATAGATTTCCCAACTGATATTCATGACACAAGAATTGCAGCCCTGACGAAAATCGCTGACATTCCAGAAGATATAACTGAAAATAATTATTCTCCATTTGTTAAAATAGCACAAAATACATGGAAAGAAGCCTGCAAAGATAAAAAAATAAATTGGTTACAAGTTGATAGAGCGTTATGGATACTGGGTTCAAAGGGTTGCACAAGCAATCGTCATTATGATTGTCCACTTAAGAAGTATTGTATCAAAGGGGTAAAAAGCCGTGAACTCTTTTAAAAAACCTTCTTATTTTATAAATTTTGAAGGAATAGATAATTCAGGTAAGACAACATTGGTTGATGATATAAAGAAGGATTTTTTTGAAACCATTCCTGTGTATGTGACTAAAGAGCTAACTACGGATGTAGGCTTAATGATACGGAAAAAGTTGGGATCAAATACAATGGATTCATATGAAAAAGTGTTGTTATTTGCTGCAGATAGACAACAGCGGTATTTAGAGGAAATGAAAGAAAAACTAAAGACCCGCTGTCTATTTCTTTCTGATAGATGGTTTTTTTCAGCAATTGCATATCGGTGTGCCGAAGATCCCTCGATCGAAGATTATGTCATGCAAACTAATAGGATATTTATAAAACCAGAGATAACATTTTACATTGATATTACAGCTAGCGAGAGTATTAAGAGGGTCGCATCGTCGGATAAAACTTACTATAATGAATCTTTTTTAGATAAAGCAAGAGAGGTATATTTATCTCTTGTAGAAAAATTTAATTTTATAAAAATTGATGGCATGAGGGACTATAATTTAGTGAGAGAAGAAGTGTTCCGCTCGGTTAATAAGATTATTACAGAAAATTTGAAAATTCCATAAACATCTCATCGCGACTAAAGTATCTTAGAAATGTCTACTGCACTTATAAGATTAACCTTGAAGATAGTAATGTAGATGTAATTTAATTTTCCCTTTATGTGACTTATTTTAACCGCATAAAAGAACGTCAGCTTACTAGATATTTATTATCTAACTGCTTAGGAATAAGGTGAACGGCTAAAAAAAGTACAAGTTAAAAAGAGTTAATATGATTAGAGACAACCGTAATTGTGATTTTATTAGTACAGATAAACTTATATTAGCAGTCTTATCTTGGAGGTTTTAATGCCAAGCTTAGTTTGGGGACGATCTCCTCAAGAAGCCTATGATAATCCCTATGAATATGAAGCACAGGACCAATTTGTTCGAGAAGCAAAATCACTTTTAAAACATATGAATACCGTTTTTCAAAAATATAGTATGAGATTTCACAGAGATGATCGTTCAATTAAGAAAGCTGTTTGGATGTTACAACTAGATGCTTTAGACTCCCTAAAAGACGCTTTAGATGCGTTGGTAAATAAAAAACATCGAGTTGCTTCAAAGCTTTTTAGGGGTATAGTTGAAACGCTTGATCTTGCTGCATATTTTCATATGAATTCTAATAAAAGTAATCGTCAATTGGAAAAGTGGTACAATGACGAAGTCATACCGAATAGTCTTTATAGAGATTTTATAAAAGAGACAAAGGGAACTAAAGCAAAAGAAGAAAAAACTGATTACTATTCAACACTATCTAAAATCATTCATAGAACATATAAAGTATTACTTTATGGATATGGCCTAGGAGCAGGAGATATGATATGGCATGATGGATATAATAACTCAGGATTATTAATCTTGCCACAAACTATTTCAATGTATTTTGTAATTCTTGCGGATTTAATATTAAATTTTCCAAGGGAAGCCTCAGTTAGGGGGATTTTATCTGAAAAAGAAGTAAAAGAGGTAATAGTTCAATCTCTTGAAACTAAAACAGTTCCACGGAGATTTTCACTAAGATTAAGAGAATGACTAATTTTCCAATTTTCAGACTGCTAACAAATTGATGCACCTGACCGTAAAAACGATGTTATTTTAAAGAAAGCATTTTAAAGTGTTTGCAGCGGGCGATCGCCAGACCATTAGTATAGAAAGTTTGGCGTAATGATTATGTTCCAATAATAAAATTAGGATAATTTTGTGAATTAGACATGTTAAATGTTGAGACCAGATCCGGTTATATACTTGCGCTATTACGTAAAAAAATTTAGTGAGAGGTGAAAAATGGCTAGAAAAACCCATCACGTAGTCCCTAATCCCAGTGGGGGTTGGAGTGTAAAAAAAGGTGGAGCTTCAAGAGCTTCAAAGACCTTTGATAAGAAACAAGATGCCACTAATTATGCACGGGCAACCAGCCGAAATCAAAAATCTGAATTGGTTATTCATGGAAAAGATGGGACAATCCAGAGAACAGCAAGTCACGGCAAAGACCCAGTTCCTCCCAGAGATAGAAATACTCATAAAAATAATAATTATGAATAATAATTATAGAAAAAATGTTTTCATTAATTGTCCATTTGATGACGAATACCGATCTTTACTTAGGCCTATATTATTTACAATTATTTATCTTGGGTTTATCCCTAGAATATCGTTGGAGAGTTTTGATTCTGGGGAGCCAAGATTTAATAAAATTTGTAAATTAATTGAACAATCAAAATACGGTATTCATGATCTATCGAGGATTAAGGCTAGAAAGAAAGGTGAATATTTTAGGCTTAATATGTCTTTCGAACTTGGCCTTGATATAGGTTGTCGAATATTTCAAAGAGAAAAGCATTCAGACAAGAAGCACTTAATTCTAGAAGAAGAGAAATATAGATATCAAGCCGCAATTTCTGACTTATCAAATTCTGACATAAAATCTCATAAAAACGATCCAGTAAAAGCTGTTCGGCAAATCAGAAATTGGTTTGTCGAAAATGGTTTAAGAAATACTCCAAGTGCAGCTTCAATTTGGTATAAATTCACTGATTTTATTACAGATTTTCATAAAAAAAGAGAAGCAGAAGGATTTGAAGAAGACGATATTTATGAAATGCCTATTCCTGAATATAACGATTTTATAAATGACTGGATAAAAATAAATGCGTTATAATCTATAATATTAGCAGGTAAGAAATATGCAAATCAATAATTTTATTCGTAATTCTATTATAATAATATTCACAATATTTATGCTGGGAGGGATTGCAATGGCAACACCAATACCATCTGAGGTCAAGTCTGTAGTCGCTTTTATTTTTATTAAAAACGAAGAAGGGAAACTTATTGCTAACGGGACAGGCTTTTTTATAGGTGTAAAGAATCCTTCTAATCCTGATTCCTTCAGTGTTTATTTGGTTACAGCTAAGCACGTTCTATACAAGCCGAATACAACAGATTTTCTTGATATGGTGTTCGTTCGATTGAATAAAAAAGAAGGTGGTTCTCAGATTGGTGTTGTCCCTATAATTGCTGAAGGTAAAAAACGTAATGTTTTTACACACAGCGATTCTTCAGTGGATATAGCTATTATTCCATTTCTCCCTAATCAAGAGAAATTCGATTTTAAGTTCCTCCCTGAAGACATGATCACAACAAAAGAGGCATTTAAAGAACTAAAAATTCGCGAAGGTTCTGATGTATTTTTCACTGGCCTATTTACACCTTATACGGGGTCTGAAAGAAACTACCCTATTGTTAGATTTGGCCGTGTTGCTCTTGTAACGGATGAAAAAATTGAATGGCAAGGCAAACTAATGGATCTTTATCTTATTGAAGCCGGATCATATGGTGGTAACAGCGGTTCGCCAGTATTTTTCTATTTAGGTAGCGATCGAGAACCAGGAAGCATCGTGATTGGATCCCCCATACTCAAACTGGCAGGTGTTATGCAAGGTACTTTTCTCGATGCCCATGAGATTAAAGTCTTTGAAACTAAGAAGGTACCAATTGCAGTTTCAAGTATGGGAATTGCGGCAGTCGTCCCAGGGTATAAGCTTCACGAAATTCTCTTTAGCGATGAACTTAAAGAAAAAAGAGGGTTCTAAATTTCATTTTGTACTCCGAGCATTAAGAATTGAATTTGAAGACGCATTATACCGTATTGCCTCTCAATGGGATAATTGAATGATCTTAGTTGATGAAAATGTTATATCATTACGCTTATACTGGATCAAGGAATTTTGAAATTAGAGAGTTCATAGGAACACATCTCATTTTCTTAGACAATTAATATTTTACTTTTAAATTAAAGGGAAGGTGTGCCAGCTCAATAATTCGGTAAATTTAATATCACCGGAGATATATTATGAAAATAAAAATTGCAACTTGGAATATGGCGTATTGGCAATATAAAAAATATTTTGAAGAAGCATGGGATTATTATCTCGAAGAAATTAACGCAGATATTATCTTTTTTCAAGAAGCTATACCCTCAAAGAGAATTGAAGATGGTAAGGAACATCTTGTTTGGAATGAGATTGGCGGCAATCGTCCTTGGGGTTCAGGTGTATATAGTAAAAAATATAAACTAACTGAAGAAATTATAAAAACAGAATTCAAAGGTGCTTTTTCAATTGCCTATACTAACATAGAGGATAAAAAATTAACCTTTATCTCATTGTATGGCCTTATGGAAAGCAACGGTCCTGCAAAAGGTTATTCTATAACAAATCTGCATAGAATGCTTTCTGATTTAACCTGTATATTTAATGGTCATCTAGATGGTAAAAGGAATATCGTTTTGGGTGGAGATTTAAATGCCAGTGTACAATTAGACCCAATACAAAAGAATAATTCTCACAAGATCTTTTTTGATAGGCTCGAAGATTTCAATTTGAATGATTGTTTCAAATTATCAAATAAAGAATTTCCTGTTCAAACTCTAAGACATCATAGAAGCAAAGTAAAATGGCAAAATGATTACTTTTTTGTTAGTAAATCACTCTCAAAAAAATTAATAAACTGTGAAATTGTAGATAACGACAAAGTCCAAAAATACAGCGACCATAACCCTGTAATTATTACATTAGATTTATAAAAAGAAAAAAGGCGGGTCTTAACAGACTATTGAGACCAGACCTCTTATGTTTTTTAAAAAGTTTGAAGAGCAGCTTAAGAGATTTCTTGAATTAAAGCCGAAAGGAAGGCCTAGGAAGAAAGTTGATAAATAGCTGTCCCCACTACTATCTACAATATTTATTCTGCTTACAAATAAGGTAAATAATTAAATAAAATTACGGGGAGGTGATAGATTTTTAGAAATGATACATATTATTAGTTTCTAAAATTTTTAAAGGAGGGTTTAAAGATGAGAAGATTAAAATTAATGTATTGTCTTAT
>JABCSY010000134.1 GCA_018238625.1 Promethearchaeota archaeon | reverse complement strand
GAGGGTGATTTATCTCAAGAAATTATGATTGATGGAAGAATTAGGGGAAATGAAATTGGTATGCTCGCCCAATCCTTCCAAAATTTATTGGTTACAATGCGTTTGGGGAATGTTAGTTATTATCGTGGAGACATGACACTAGCTTTTGCAAATTACAATTCGGCTTTGGAGTTATTCAAATCGACAAAGGAGCTCCACGGACAAGGAATGTGTTTGAATAATATCGGAAACATTTACCGGAATTGGGGAGATTTTGATAAAGCTAAAGAAGCATACGATAAAGCAATTGAACTAGGCGAACGAGAAGAAGATATTGGAGGGTTAAGTCCACGGTACAATAACCGAGGTCTTCTATTCCTTTCAGAAGAAAAATGGACAGAAGCTATGAATGATTTTGACAAAGCAATCGAGATTGATAAAGAAATGGGAGACGACGAAGGAATCGCTACGAGGAAACGAAATATTGGAGTACTCCACATGTTTAGAAATGAATTTGATCTCGCACAATCGAACCTTGATGAAGCGATTCAGCTTGATAGTAAATGGGAATATAATGTTGGATTAGCTGAAGATGAGTTTCAATTAGGCAGACTTTCTCTATTGAAAAACAATATAGAATTGGCAATAGAACATTTTAAAGATTCTTTGAAATTTGCTGAGAGCCTTGGAAACTATCCCTTGATGAAAAATAATCTCGAATCATTAGTAAAACTGTATGAAAATCAGGGAAATGCAACACTCCACCACAAAGCAGAAAACGAACTTACGAAAGTGAACGATGTGTTAGTTCAAAAGAAAGATGTTATATTTGTTATTGACCAATCAGGGAGCATGCACGAATGGGACAAGATGGCAGCTGCTAAAACTGGAGCATTAGGAGTTTTCAACGAAACCATTAATTTAGGCGATAGAATTGCGATCATAGGATTTCATTCTAATACGATGACGCTTCTTAACTTAACGGAGAAAAAAGGGGGTGTATCAGATATCATAGGAATTTTTAATGAACTAAAAGCAATGCCTTATAATACTAAATTATACGATTCAATAGCACATGGAATAAATATACTAATAAATTCTCCGCCTATGAAGGGTCAGGATACTAGAGAACGTCAAAAATGGATCGTTACTTTAACCGATGGTGAAGACAACGAAAGTAAGAAGTTTAATCCTCGGAAGATTGCAAACTTAATTAAAACGATTAATCCTCCTCTCAATTTCGTTTTAATTGGGATTGGTCCTGAACTCAAAAAATATCATAAAAAAATGACGGATATGGTAGCAGCAACGCCACGTGGTAAATATATAACCATTTATTCTGTCAAAAATGTGAAAATGCGAATTGAAAACGCGTTTCAAACAGTAAAAAAGATAATGGTTGCATCAGAAATAGAGGGTTTTACGCCGGAGGAGAAATAAAGATGTCGCAACAGTTAAAGCGAAAAGTTGGGTTAAGACAAGAAATTCTTGTGAATTTTGTAGTATTATCATTGATAGCTTTAGGTAGTCTTGCAATTATGGCCGCAATTTTCAACGGTATTATTGGTAGTAGCATCACTGGTGCTTCCGTTGAACAGCAACTAGAAATAGCAGCAAATCTTGAAACTCAGTTAGCTATAATCTTTATATCGTTATGGGAAATTATCGTGATTAGTCTTTTCGCTGGCTTGAAGCTTACCGATTCAGTAATTAAACCTATTCATAGATTAACAAATATTGCTGTAAAATTGTGTACGCACGATCTTAAAACGGTGTCTTTTGAAGAAATTGATACAGATTTTGACCAAGAAATAGAAGTCCAAAATACTGAGATAGGGAGTTTAACAGAAGCTTTTAAAAAATTGGTTAAAAGAGTTAAAGAGGATATTGAATAAGTTCCAAATAACTCGTGAAAAAAGTGAATCCTTTAATTATTGGAAGATAATTAACTTTATTTAAACGGGATTAAAACAACCTATCTCTCTTATATTTTTTTAAATGATTAAAACTACTAGCATTATAAGATTAGAATAAAATTTATCAAAATGATACAAGTGCAATTAATTGATGTTCGGCCTCTTTGGACTCGACAATTTAAAAGATCAGTATATACATGTATAATTGCAAATTTAATTGGAGATCCAACCCCTGAAGTAATTGGATGCTCATTTAGCGCAGAAATGAAAGCGTTCGACCTTAGCGGTAACGAAGTATTTCTTACAGAATTCGCTTCTAACATAACTTGTTTCAAAATTGCTTCCGTGAGTAAAGAATCTGTTATTGAATTAATATCAGGAGCGTTAGATGGATATGTGTACGTTATGGACATAAAAGGGAATCCTATTTGGTCAAAAGAAGTAGGCTCATCAGTAATTTGTATGGAAACGGGGGATATCATAAACGACTCAAGAGAAGAAATTCTAGTAGGTTTAGAGAATCAACATCTAATTGGATTGGACAACGAAGGGAAGGAATTCCTCAAATATGTGGCAAAAGAATCAATAATAGATTGCACTATCGGTTACTTCTCTGATGATTTTTTAGGGAAAATTTTCGTACTACTTAAATCGGGAAAGATTGTTAATGTAGATAACAAGTGTAATTCAGTAGTTGTTTCACAACTCCATAATAATCCTACAAGCATCGCGTTTAGTGAATTTTACGGCCAACCAACTTTGATCATAGGCGATAGGGATGGATCAATAAAAATCATTAATTCTGACATGGAAATTATTGGAGAATTCAGTTTAGAGGAAAAGATTACAAGCATGGACAACGCCGTTATCCCTACGGAACCTCACGAAGATGTTTTCTTAGTTGCAGCTTCAAAAAACACTGTAACGCTTTTAAGGCTAAGTAAAGGAAAAACGATAGAATCTAACAAGGAATTGGTTAAAATTGACGCGCACGCACAACTACCTTCTATTATCAAAACGGAACCTGTATCTGAACAACCAAAAATTAAAAAAACTGATCCAGATGTAACCTTAACAACAACACCTACTACAGTAAGTGTAAGGCCTCAAACTGTCCGCGTACTCCGAGGAGGTCAACTTGAAGGAGGAGAATACATTTTTAAAGTCAAGGTAATTAATGATAAAATCTATAATATAACTGATGTTGATATTCATATACTTTCCTACCCTGAAGAGAGTTTGGTTTTATCGCGTGTCGATGGACACCAAAAAATTTCAACAGATAGAGCAAAATTCCATAAGATTTCGAAGGGGGGAGGTTTTGTTAGCCCATCCTTTGTTTTTAAACCAAAAAAGGATTGTATAAAAGGAAAAATTCACGCTGTCATAAATTTCATTGACGAAGAAGATCGAATCAAGACAATCAATGTAGAGCCTCACGATATCCGAATTATTTGTGGGTTATTGAAACCAAAAAAGGTGACCAGTGAAGACTTTGATAAGCTCACAAACGATCTTCTTACTTTTAAAAAGGTTGGTCAAGACCTTACAATCTACTACAAACCCGAACAGCTTTACCAGAAATTATTTGTTTTATTAAAAAATAAAAACTTTGCTATTATTGATTCAGACCAACAAGATTCAAATGGGAAATTCTTAGGATTTATAAAAGGTTTTGCGGAAGGATCTTTTAATAAAAAAGGTGTTGGATTGAAACTTACCATAACAGGCACCGAGGGTGAACAATTTTCTACATTAAAAGTAGAGGTTTTTGCAGAAGATAAAGACATGACTCCATCTATTATTTCTGAATTTGAAAACGCCGTAAATCCTCAAACATGTCCAGAATGTGAAGGAAATATACCCATTGATCTCGTTAAACAAATGATGTTAGGCTCTGTCGCATATTGTGAGGCTTGTGGCGCACAACTACGCGAACTAAGCGAAAAAGAGAATTAAAGGCATTAGGATTTACAATTTTGGGTCGATTTTTTAATCGATTTTAACAAAAAAATCTAAACTATTAAAAATAGTCAAGTCAAACTATTAAATAGAAAAAATTATTGAAGGTGAAAATTATGATTGAAGAAAAAGAGACTTATAGGCAATTACAACAGCGTTTAGATGATTTACCAGTAGGTTTTCCATCAACTAAATCTGGTGTTGAAATCGATCAGTTAAAAATATTATTCACACCAGAAGAGGCTAAAATTGCGAGTAAACTAAACTTATTGCCAGAACCCCTTAAAAAAATTCATCGTCGCATTAAAAAAATGGGAATAAATATTACTGAACTGGAAAAAATTTTAGATAGAATGGTAGAAAAAGGAATAATTATTGGAGGAGATATTTTCGATAGTAAAAGAGAAGAAATGACTTATAGTAATTCGTCATATGCTCCTGGAATTTTTGACTTTCAACTAAAAAAACTCACTAAGGAGTTAGTAGAAAACCATCATAAGTATATAGATGAAGTTCTTTCACGTGAACTCGTTGATAAAAATGTTCCATCCATATTAAGAACTATCCCCGTAGAAACAAGCTTAACTCCTGAACATCACGTTGGTAACTACGATAATGTTAAAAAACTAATAGAAAACTCAGACGGACCATTTGCAGTGATGGATTGTATCTGTAGAAAAAGTGAGGCTCTTCTGGGAAAACCATGCAAGAACACAACTCTCCTTGAAACCTGTATTACAATGGAAGAGGGTGCTATAAATACGCTCCAGGCGGGTAACAGTCGAGAAATTGATAAGCAAGAAACAATAGAAATTCTAAATAAAGCCCAAGAAGAAGGGTTAATTCTCCAACCCACTAACGCTCAAAGACCGTTAGCCATCTGCGCTTGCTGTGGCGATTGTTGCCATTTCTTAACAACTATAAAAAAACTTCCGCGACCGGTAGACTATTATACTACTAACTATTATGTTGAAGTTGATGAAAATTTATGCGAAGGGTGTGGTATTTGCGTTGAGAAGTGTCAAATGGACGCTTTAACTCTAGTGGACAATGTATCTCAAGTGAATTTGGATTTCTGCATTGGCTGCGGCAATTGCGTGTCGAGCTGCCCTTCTGGTGCGATGCACCTTTTTAAGAAATCCAAAGAACTCGTACCTCCTAAAGATGTTAAAAAATTATATATAAAAATTCTATTGAAGAAAAAGGGCTTGATAGGAACCTTGAAAATGCTGGGACAAATGATATTGGGTATGCGAATTTAAAAAAAATTATTTTTATAATTTAGATTATTTTTCTATTCTATTTTTTTTTAATATTATTATCATATATTATTAGTGTTAATCATCGATTGTTGGTGCAATTGCGGAATTAGCTGAAACTACTTTTTGGAGCATTTTAAACGCGTTGTTAGAAGTCGAAAAGGTTTTTGCATTATATTTTTCAACCAAATCTATGAGTTCTTCGTCAAATATTCGCACAAATATTTCTATATCGGGGTAGCGTAATTTAATTTTAGAAGTGAGATAAAGCGATTCATCAAATTCAGATTCTTGCTTCCAGCAAATAAATACCTGAGTGACATCATCTAAGTTTACATGTTGTCGTATATCACTTAAAAAACAAGCGAATTCGTTAAAGATGTGTAATTTTTCATTTACTTTAAACTCAATACCGTCATGTATGTCATCAAAAAGGTAAACTTCGCGTTCTGGTTGCAAAGAGATCTGGTAAGCAATTCGATGGGTCAAATTATCGCGTCCAATCACAATTGCCTTTCCTGTTTTGTTTTTGATCCATTCGTTTATGTCATCCATGGCCCATTTTGAAGTGGAAAATGGAATTGCGTTTAAAGGTTGCTGTTTAAGATATTCTCGCACATGGTCTTCAAAAGCACGTACGTAAATCGGACATGTTTCGTTGACATCGCGGATCTTCTCTGTGCAAATTATTGCTATCCTAACATCATCCGAATTTATAAAAACTTCCCTAGCTCGCTTAA
This sequence comes from Promethearchaeota archaeon, assembly GCA_018238625.1. Taxonomy (GTDB): domain Archaea; phylum Asgardarchaeota; class Lokiarchaeia; order Sigyniarchaeales; family SOKP01; genus SOKP01. The sequence continues at coordinate 3,616 of JABCSY010000134.1, read as the reverse complement.
CGCTCGCATATGCAAGGTTGGTCGTTTCAGTAGGATCCCCAACGACTACAGGATACCCCATGCTGATTAAATCTTCGACTAATTCTAGATTATCCTCTATTATACAAAATCTTTCCTTATTATCAATACAGAATTCAATTATCCTCTCAGATATATGGTTAAATCCAATGATTACAATATGGTTGCGCTTATGTTTAGCGAGAATTCTACTAGTAATAACAGGGTTATACTTTTCCATTAATTCCCCCATGATAAATCCAAAAACAATCACCTCTAATAAAATCGGCCACACTAAGGCGTAAAAATTAGTGAAATCCACGGCACTTACTGGACGGCGTACAGTCAAAGAGTATAGGATGTATTCCCAGAAACTATGATTGGGAATCATAATAATGAAAGAAATAAAACCACCAAACCAAAATAAAAATAGAAAAACAAACTGTAACTTGTATTGCTTAAGTTTAAGCTCAATTTCAATTAACAAGTTTAGGATACTCATAATATATATAAAAAAGATTTGAATATAAAAAAGATTTGAATTGCAGTTAATATTTTTAACTAATTCCGAAGAAAGCGAAAAATTAGTTGCTCAAATAAAAGAGAAATTATCACAATAAATTGGATTTAGACTGAAAAATAAATATAAGAAAAAAAATAATTTTTTAAATTTTAAATTTAAACCCTTTGTTTCATCCAGCTGTATATCCCTAGGAGTAAATAGATTGATAAGAGAATAGTATTGAATATTGTATTCGTAAAGGTCACGGCGGGCAAAGATACCATCGCCAATTCGAAAATATTAATGATTAATACCATCAATATCCACATTAAGGCTAACTCGAAAAATAGTTTTACTTCTTCCCATTCCTTTTTAAAATAAGCCATAAGTGAAATTAAACCAAAAACTAAAAAAGTTCCTCCAAACATCCTAAAGTATATAGGGTCGTTAAATGGCCACTGAGTTAAACTGTATATATAAATATCGGGAATCACCAAGTATAGAAAGGCAAAAATAAAACCTGCCAATACAGCTAAAAGTAAATATATTTTGGTAAGTTTTTGAATTTCAGTCATTATTTTATACCATTTTTTTTGTAATTTTGATTAATTTATTTCGGATTTCAACAACTTATTAAAATTACAAAATTGTAGAATCTTTAGGTATATATAAAGATTACTTGTGTTTATTTGTTAAAAAGAATAGAGAAATATTTTTTAAAATCTTTTAATTTAACAAAAAAAGCTGGTACATTTTCCCTATACTTTTTGTATTGTTCTTCAAATCTTTCAATGAGTTCTTTTTCTTCAACCAATTTAAGGTGAATCTTCATTCCCACTAAAAATATTAAAAGGTAGATAACCGAATAAATAGAGAATCTTAAAAATATGGTTCCAATATTAATTAACATTAAACCATGGTAGGCTGGGTGGCGTAATATGGAATAAATCTCGTGATTTTGAAGCGTTGATTCATTTGGATAAAAAACATAGACTAATGCCATATTATCAAGGCCAAAGATATGTAACGCTTTAAAAACCGTAATTAATCCTAATAATAAAAATATGAAAAACAGAGCTATCCTTATATAGAGAAAGAGAGGCGGAAAATCCAGTAGAAACTCAGATATAGGGTTTCCTAGATAAGAGCTATAAACATCAGTTTCTCCATATCTCGCAATCAGGTCAGTTGGGATAATACTATGAACGACGACAGAAATAACTATTGGAACACCGATTGCTACCAGTCGAAACGCTTTTTGATACGCTTTTGCCCCATATTTTGATATGTATTTATCACGGATTTTCCAAAAGCTACGCACTATCATTAAACCAATAAATAAGACTAATAATGGCCCTATAATAGGAGTTAAAGGTGCAATTAACCGTAATATGGCTATATCTGGAAAAATCCGCGGTAAAGAATCCATTATTAATTGGAACACTATCGAAATTATAAAACTGCTAAAAGCAATTACCAGAAATAGTCGTAGCTTTTTACCTTGATAATCAGGTAATCTTTCTTTAAGTTCATCTAATCCCTTCATTCTTTATTATAAAATCGATACATCTATAAAAAATTAATCAATAAAGCGTATTTCGCTATGGTTGCAATTATATATAAAGATAGGAAAATAATGAATAATATTCAATAAATAATCTTCAAATTGAGGAATTATAAAATGATTGTATTGATAGCAGCTATAATTGCCGTTGTTTTATTTACGGGGATGAACATTTTTCAGTTATTACTTGTACTAGGTCTACCTTTTGGCCGTCTAGCTTATGGTGGAAAATATGAGAAACTTCCTTCTAAAATGAAAATAACCAGCTTAATAGGTATTGCACTTTTTATATTTGCAACATTATCAGTATTAGAGCGAGCTAAAATAATAACTATCTTCAATAATCCGATATTTGTTACGGTTTTCCTTTGGATAATTGCTGTTTATTTAGCTTTTAATACATTAATGAACGCAATTTCAAAAAGCAAATGGGAAAAGCTTATAATGACCCCTATATCACTAACTTTAGCCGTATGTTGTTTTATAGTTGTGATAATAGCATAAGCATTAAGATAAGAGAAATTTTTGCAATTCTAAAACAACTCAAAATTTTTTTCAGCCTAATTTTACATTAGGGGCTTAATATTAAAGTGTACACCATGGTATATCCCAAAATGATGACAAAGTGAAGCGTTGCGAAAAGCGCGCCATTTTTTAGTAAGCGTCTGTAATTTAAATTCACCACCTTATATTTTTTTGCCATGGATAATGTGAGCATATCGCAAGCAGAACCTTGCGGTAAGAAATTGCCCGCCATGTTAACACCACCTATGAAAGCAATAATAATCGGATTAGGAAAGAAACCTTCTCCTACGATTGCCGAAAAGATCGGAAGAAGGATGATGGTAACGGGTGTACCCGCAAGAAATGCGGACATAACAGTAGTGATGCCCAATGTTATCAACACAGCCAAATAAATGTTACTATTTAACAAACTTACCAAAATTGTGGAGATCAGCTCTGAAAAACCAAAATATGATAAAGAATTCGAAAGAATGAACAAGATCGCAAATGTAATGATGATTTTCCAATCGATATCGCTCTTAATATCCGAAAATGTAGATTTCTTAGAGTGAATAAGAAGAAGAATGGCGGCAGATATGATCGCGACGAGGGCAGGTTCAAATCCTATGAACATGAACGCGAAAGTGGCTAGAATAATGACGATCGTCATTAAAAAGTACTTTCTATTCCGAATTACAATTCCTGGGTCGAGCATAGATAATAGTATCTCCTTATTTTTTTCTGTAGGTTTTTGTTCTTTTTTTAATATAAACCTATCCATCAAGAAAATAGTGGATAAAAGTGCAATTAAAAATAGAATACCCATATTAGCAAGATACTCGCCAAAACCCCACCCAAATTCTTGGCCGATTATCAAGTTTTTTAAGCTCGAGACTGGCGTGAGTATTGCGCCGATATTTATAGTAATGGTCACCCCCATCATGTATGTGCCAGCAGGTATCTCTAAAATTCGACATGTTCTGTATATCAAAGGAATCAATATCAACGAGAGTGTTAAATCCTCGATAAAAGCAACGATAATAGCTGTA
>JABCSY010000133.1 GCA_018238625.1 Promethearchaeota archaeon | reverse complement strand
TTCCCTCTTTACATAGATTGTTTACCTGCTGGGGTTATTAAAGCGTTGGAACTCATTGCAGAGAACAGACAATCAATGAGCAATCCGAAAAAACAAGGATTTGTCGTGATAATCAACTGTGGTTTTCCAGAAACACAACATAATAATGTTGCGGTGTCAATTTGTAAAATATTTGCTCGTGAAGTAGGATTTGAGTGGAAAAGTGCTTTAGCTCTTGGAATGGGTGGAGTATTTGCCGGTAAATCCTTAGAAAAACGTGGAGGAATGGTGAGAAATATAAAACAAGGATTTGATATTGCAGCGCAAGCTTTATCCGAAGGAGAAAAGATTCCAGAAGAAGCTATTGAGCTTGTAGGAAAAAAGTTCATGCCCTTTAGCCTATATACAAAAATGGGAAACCTAGGTTGGAATATCCAAGCAAAAAAATACGGTGCTCGCAAAAAAATTCGAGATCAACCTTATTTGTAACTCTTTTTATTTAAAATTTATAAATTTAATTTTTCTGGATAACTATGATGTGGTTATTTATTATTCCCTTTATAGTGCTCTTCTTATGAACTAATTTAAAGTTATTTTATATAAAAAAATCTATTTCTAAACATTTAATTGTTTAAATGTTTTATTTTGGAGTAAGATTGGATAAAAAAGAATATAATTAAAATATAAGAGATGTGATAAAAGATGTCAAAATATGATGTTGTTATAATAGGTGGTGGAGTTGGAGGTACAGCTTCTGGAGCTATTCTGGCGTCTAATGGATTAAAAACTCTCCTTATCGAGAAAAATCGATTTATTGGTGGTCGTTGTAGTACATATGAAAAAGAGGGTTTTAAAATAGATATAGGTGTGCATTCCTTTGGAAGAACGAGTAATGGTCCCCTTGGAACAGTATTAAAAATGATTGGTATGGAGGATGCTGTTGATTGGGTTCTAGCGCGAAATCCAGGACCGGTACAATATTATCAAGGGAAATTTTGGAAATTTCCTAAAGAACTTGAAAAATTAATTCCTCCTTCCGATTTTTCCAACCTTATAAAAATACTTAGAGATATAATGCGAATAAAAGATACAAAAGAACTTGACAATTATAGCATTAAAACGTGGTTATCAAAATATTCCGATAATAAACTTGTCCACTCGTTTATTAATATTATCTGCGGTCTATATTTTGTAGTTTCTTACAATGAGGCTTCTGCTGGTGAATTTGTGAGATGTTTATCTTCACTTGTGCAAAATAGGAGTACTGGATATCCTAAAGGCGGATGTATAGCTATACCTCTTGCTTATACTAAAGCGATTGAACAATTTGGGGGTACTGTGGAAACAGGGGTCACGGCCAAAAAAATCGTCATCGAGGATGGAAAAATCCAAGGCGTTGAACTCGATAATAACAAATTTATTTCATCTCAATTGATCATTAGCAATGCAGGGATAAAAGAAACTATAAATAATATGGTTGGTAGAAACTATTTCGATAAAATATATCTTGAAAAAAAGGAAGTTCTAGCGGAACAAAGAAAAAGAGAAATCCATATTGAGAAATTTATTAGCGAAGAAAAAAAAGACGATGTGAAGAAGAAATTAGCGAAAATATCTCAAATTATATTAAAAACTGAAGAACAAGTGGAAATAGCGGTAAAAAAGAAGATAAAAGTTGCTGAGGAGCAACTTAAGCTTAAAGATAAAGAAGAACAAGTTATTGAAAAAGCAGGTAAGGAAGATCGGGTATTTACCGCAGGATATAAGTCTGCTATGCCAAAATCCGATGAAGAATTAAAGCAAGATGTTGAAAATCTTGAGGGTGCAATTGAAAAGCTTGAATCTTTCGACTTATCTTTGGATAACATTGACGCGAAAAAAGCTAACGTCGGAGTTGGAGTGTTTTACGAAAAAATGTCTCGTAAATTTGATTCCATCGTTAAAGACTACGATTTAGACAAACTAAAATTAATTCCGATACAACAATTTAAATATCACGCCTTTACAAATATTAAGAGCATAAAAAACGACGATTTTTTGCCCGTTCTAAATTTGATGAAAAAAACACAACTTCTAAGTGACATTATAGAAATCAACCCAAACTTTCATATATTGGTGTTTACTGCCGAAAAGATCGATCTATCGAATCCAGAAAAGGTTGTTTTAAGTTTTACTTACGAGGACGAAGATCTAACCATTCAAAAATTATTAGATATAACCAGTTGGGATTACATTTATGCGAATAAAATTATTGAAAAATTAAAGAAGAAAGAGATTATTCACATTGAGGAGGATCACATTATTATTGAAGAATTTAGCGAATTCGAGGAACGCAAAAAATGGAACGACAAAATAGAAGAACATATAAAAGGAGAAAAAAACAAAGAACAAGAAAAGCTAAAACGTCAATTAGAGCTGAAAGCTAGATTAAAAGAACGATTACAAAAAACACAAAGCGTGAAAGTTCCAAAAATACCACCTAAGAAAAAACAGCCTAAGATCGAAGATGATCTAAAAGATACAAGTTCAGATAAAATTGAAGAATTACCAAAAATTAAATTTGCTACAAAACCAGTAGCGAAAAACTTACCAAAAACAAAAAGAAAAGAAGCGGTTAAAGATGAAAGTTCGCTCGATAAGCCGTTAGATTTAGAATATATTGAGAAGGAAGAGCTTCAATTAAAAGAAACTATTTCTCAAAAAATCTTGAGCTACCACGAAAAGTTCTTTTTAATAAATGGCGGATTCTCTCAATATGAGAAAATAAAACAATTCATAGATCAAGAAATCACAGATGTTCCGAACGAAGTAATTTTAACCGTACTAAACCAACTTTTTGAATTAAAATTAATATATAAATCATTTAAGATTGGTAAAGTCTCATATTACTTGTTTAAAGACGTAGAATTAAACGCTGTCGAAAAAAAGTTCATTAAATTCGCAACAAATAAAAAGCCATTGAAAAAAATTAACTTCTTAAAAGGTTTAAAGTGGGACGAAGAAAAAGTATTAAGTGTAATGAAGAGTCTTCAAGAAAAAGGAATTTTAAGGATAGAAGCTAATAATGTTATAATACCTGGAATAGTTCAGAAAACGTAAAGATTAACTGGAGCTATTCCCTTAAGTTGATATTAAAAGTTATGAATAATTTGTTTTTACGTAATCTTGTACAGCCTTTATTTCTTTTAGATGAGTATTGCGATTACCAAAAATATAAAACCTTACTTCTGGACCGGTCCCGCTAGGTCTAAAATATAACGTCGAATCGTTACTTTTCAACTGGTATAAGTCCACTTTGTTATTATTGTTGGATAAGGCACTCACTTTGTAATTTTTGTCTTTGATTTTAATTGTTTTACCGTCGTTTTTTCCAAAATTATTCATAATTTTAACTTTTTCTTCGTCAATTGCACGGATAGTTCTATTAATTCCTTTAATTGACCAATCAATTGATTCGGAAATTTTATGTCCTCGTGAAATCAATTCTGTGATTATGACGAGAGCAGGCACGGGATATTTATCTGCGATAATTGGAAATTTGGTCTCAAATCGGAGCTCCCCAGATATTTCGTCTTCAAAAATATTTAGAATGTTTAAAGTGTGTCCTCCTGACTCTTCCCACATTACAATTAAAAATTCTTCTTCAAGTAATTTGTTTTTTTTAATCAATTCGAGTAATTTTTGTTTTAAAGACGTTGCGTTGTCAATTTTTGTCAAATTTTTGTTTTCATCTTCATAATAAAGAATAGCTGTATTTACTTTTGATTGGTCTACTTCGATCCCTAGTAGAAAATATAAAATTACACCCAAGTGTTTATATCCCACACCCGTTAAGATATTTATAAAACTGCTATGGTCTCCTCTTAGATCGCTTGGAATCGTTCTTACATTCATGATCTTCTTATGATAGACATTAGCTAAAATATTGTGCATAGCAGAATATATCTCGTTCGGAATATAATAGTAAAACTCGCCGTTCTGTTTCACATATAAAGCGATTCTATCTCTATCGGCATCTAATAGTAGGGCTATATCTGAATCTTCTGATTCCATAACTTGCTGCAATTTTTCTTCTCGAAGTACTTTTATCGGATTAGGTGGATTGATTTCTTCCTCTATTAAAATTACATTAGCCCCTAACCGATTAAACAAATTAACAATTCCTCTAGCTTTTCCTAAGTAAGGCCAAATAACGATGTTTTTATCTCTTAGGTTACTAAGTTCCAAAACTTTCGATAAAAGAGAGATCACATAATCATTGTTTTTTTGCTCAGCATCAATCAAAAAGGGTTTGAAATTTGGATCAAATTGAATTTCTTCAAGTTTTAGTGCTTTTTCCGCAATCTCTTTAAATAAGTCTCCCGATAGAGGTATCGGATAATCAAGATAAAATTTAACTCCGTTCCACGATAGATCGTTATGAGACGCTGTTAGTACGATAATTAAGTTTATATCCTCAAATAACGAAACAGACGCGGCACCATAAGGGGCAGATAATTTAGATTCACCTGGATGATCTGTTTGATGATATATCTCATATCCCTCAAAAGCAAAGATTTGAGAACAATACCGAAGTAGAATCTGTTTGCTTGGTCGATTATCAGTAACAATCAAGATTTTAAGATTCTTCCCTTCTTTCATCTCTTTGTATTTTTGACTAATAGCTTTAAAGGTTCTGAGAAATAAAAAAAGCTTTCTGTTGGGTAATAAATATTTTTTCTTTCCTTCTTTTTCTATTTTTTCAAGAATCTGAATTCTTAGTCCAGAAGTTGGGGCTACTATTGGATCGACTAAAAATCTTTCTTCTTCGGTTAATTTAGGTAATTTTAGAGCTTTAAAATCTCCATCTTCGATAAAAGGAATATCCTCTAATTCAAATTCAAAATCAATCAAATTAATCACTATAATTACTTGTCAGATAATAACTAATAATTATAAAATTCTTAAATTTTTTATGTTTTCACTCAGATTTTTGGTTTAAATTGGGACTTTCTTAAGAATTTTATTTATGGCTTCTCTTAAAATCGCGTGAATCTTTTCTCGATACACAGAATTAATTGCAATCATTCCATGGACTTTAATAGGTGGGTTTCTCTCCGCTTCGGACAGTATCTGTTCACAAAATTTAGGTGTAAATCTATTAGGCAAATCTTGCTTATTTGCTATTCCAATAACTAATGTATCTTTATAATATCGATCTAAAATATCGTGAATTATTTCTTTACTGTGATTTACATTCCCATAACTAGAATCAAGCACTAAAAGAGCTATATCAGTACTATCGAGCAGGCTTTTCCATAAAGATCGATAATTAGATTGCCCCGCAAAGTCCCACAGCACAATGGAGCGGTGAATATCAAGTTCTTCACCGTTATATGATGTGATATCCACATTTATGGTCGGGATGTATTCTAAATCTATTTCTTTGCCACAAATGAGATGTAATAAAGTAGTCTTACCTACACCTCCAACTCCAATAATTGATACTTTTATAGAGCCGAGAATCGTATCGTCAACCTCTCTTTCAAAATTTGTAAAGATTGACCGATTTCCAGACCAATCACCACTCGCTAAAAGTTCTCCATACTTTTCAATGAATTTTGCTCTTATCGTCGTAATTTTCGAGTTAACTACGGCGTCATCATCCAAAAGATCCGTGCATACTACAATTATAATCTCATCAATAATTGTATAATAGTACTTAAACTCGTCTGTAGCCGTAGATTTTATGTCGCTTTGACTTATTTCTTTCATAAACCCCGAAAAAGCGCTTAAGAATCCCGCTAATAAGTCTCTATCCACATCAGAGATACCGTAATTCCGGAATAGCAAGGATTTTCCAGTTCTGGTTAAGATATTAATGTATTGAATCATAAAACCACTGAAGTTTGTGTTATGGAGAACTTATGTGCCCCTATTGTATTTATCTTGATAAAAACTCATAATTGAATCTGTAAAAATTTTTTATCGAAAAAACTTGAATTTATATTTTTAATGTACTATATTTATTATAAAAAATTGATCTTTTTATAACATTCTCATCAAAAACATTAAAATAATCTTATTCTTCAAATTTATTAGAACTCAAAAGATGATAACTCATGGCAGAACCTAACGATATTACATTAAACGATTTATCTAAGTCTTTTAAAGAGTTCGACGAGAAAATTGGTGCCTTCTCGTCTATACTTGAAAAGTTTGGTTTAGATATTATAACAAAAATGGGCCAAACAAATATGAAAATTACACAACTAACTGATAAAGTTTACGAGCTAGATAAGGCTACTATTGACATCAAAAGTCTATTACCTCAATTAAATAACGTAATTGAAAATCAGAAAACTTTAGAAAATGATTTAGACTTAATTAAATCCTTGATTACAAATATAACCGTGAGTTCTTCTAAAAAGGAAGCCGTAAAAGATGTTATAAAAAGAAATGAATCTGCAACAGACAAGAAAAAATCTATAATAAGCCAATTAAACGATTTAAAAGCGGATTTAGAAAACATTGACGATCCCCAAACCGTTAAATCAATTTTGGAGAAAATTAAAGAAGAAATCTTCGAGTTCACAGGCGGACACAGAATACTCTATGAGATCTCACAAGTCTTAAATCGTCTAGACTCTGCAAAATCGTTATCAGATTTGTTTGATGCAGAAAATCCATCCTCTGAGAGTATTGAAAAATATTTAGAGGAAAAAATAGAATTTTGGATAAACAAATTAATGGTAAAAAATTAATATCTAATAAAAAGCTCAAAAAAAAAAGATTTTCATAATTCTCTTAAACTTTCTCAATAAATTCTTATTAATGCTAAAATGCTTACTTTTTTCTATCGTTAAGCTTAAATAGTTTAAAAGCAAATTGTTAAAAATTATAAATAAGAACTTCATATTTATAATAACAATTTATAATTAAAATCACAAACGATCAGAAATCAAATGAGTAATAACGAGAGGAAAGAAGGAAATTTAGTTTTTCAAGGGCGAACTGAATCGATTTATAAAGTTATTGTTATTGGCGATCCCGCCGTGGGGAAAACCAGCCTTCTTACAAAATTCGCTAAAAACAAATTTGAGGAAAAGTATTTGCCAACTGTAGGGGTTAATATAGTGAAGGAACAGATTGAATTGAAGGATAGTAACGTCACAATTAATCTAATGTTCTGGGACGTTGCCGGACAACCTCAGTTCTATATGTTACATCGTCCCTACTTTAATGGGGCAGATGGAATGCTTCTAGTATTCGATATAACCCGGTCTAGCACATTTTCCAATATTAATAATTGGTATAATTCTGCCGTTAAATATGGGCTTAGTGGCATCCCTCGAATCTTAATAGGTAATAAAGTAGATTTAAAAGACGAGCGGAAAATTATATTGCCCATGGCAGAGCATCTAAGCGAAAAGCTCAGCGCGCCTTATTTCGAAACATCAGCCCTTACAGGGGAAACAGTTAAAGAAATGTTTCAGAAAATAGCAGAATTAGTTTTCAAGTACAAAGAGAATTATAAATAAAATTATTTTATCAGTTTTTTGTGTAATTTTCAAATCTTTTTCGTGGAAGCAAATTAAATTCCTTTGGAATATTTCGAACTTAAACTTAAATAATTTTAAAGTAAAGTATTAAAAATTATAAAGATGTACTTCATATTTATTATAGATATTCAAAATTAAAATCACAAAGGATCAGAATTCAAATGAGTGAAAACAAGAGAGAAGAAGGAGGATTATTTTTTGAGGGGAGGACCGAATCAATATATAAAGTTATCGTTATTGGTGACCCTTCTGTTGGGAAAACCAGCCTTCTTACGAAATTTGCTACTAATAAGTTTGAGGAAGTGTACCTACCCACAGTCGGCGTCAACATAGTGAAGGAACCAATTGAATTGAAGGAGTATAATATCACAATTAAGTTAATGTTCTGGGAGGTCGCTGGTCAGCCACAATTCTATATGTTACACCGCCCTTACTTCAATGGGGCGGATGGAATGCTTCTAGTATATGACATGACGCGGTCTAGCACGTTTTCCAATATTACTAACTGGTACGCTTCAGCTGAAAAATTTGGGCTTAGTGACATCCCTCGAATCTTAATAGGTAATAAAGTAGATTTGAAAGACGAGCGTAAAATTATATTGCCCATGGCAGAGCACCTAAGCGAAAAGCTTAACGCGCCTTATTACGAAACTTCAGCTCTTACTGGGGATACCGTAAAAGAAGTATTCTACAAAATAGCAGAATTAGTTTTCAAACACAAAGAGAATTAACAATGAATATTAAACAAAGGCACTTTATTCAAAAATCGCAGATAAAAGAGCTACAAGAAGATATTTTGAAGCATTACGACGAGAAATTCTTGAACCAAATTTTTCCTAAAAAAGCTCGAGTCGAAGTTATCCAAACGGAGGCTGGAGACACCTTGTACGCCATAAACAACGTGTTAAAACTCTGGAAATCTAAAGATGGTTATATTCCTGTTTTAACTCTACTTTTTAACAAACAGGTCGATTTAAAACAAATTGCCGTTGATAAGGGAGCTATTCGATACGTTTCAAACAATGCAGATATTTTTCGAGCAGGAATAACTGAAATTGATAAATCGATAAAAAAAGGAGATATTCTTCAAATTGTCGACGAGAACAATCATAGAGCAATAGCAGTCGGAAAGGCAATGTATGACGCTAAAGAAATGGAAAGTATGAACGAAGGGAAAGTGATCAAGAACCTTTTATGCGTAAAAAGTAAAGTGTGGAATTTTATTAAACATTTTTAAAAAAATTTCATAAAGAGCGAATAAATTCTTCTTTTAAAATAGTTATTAATTCTTCTTTTTCGTCAAATGGTGCGTTAATAAAATAATTACGCTCAAGTTCACAGGGCGTCATAATATAATGATTAAAGAGTAGCATAATCATTCTTAGTGCGTTTTCCATGAATCCGTTATCGTCTTGTCCGTCCGTGATTTTCATTAAATCGATTATTGTACGCATTTTCCACATGACTTTTTGGTTTTCGTCGTTCTTAGCTAGTAGAAAATCGTCAAAAATATTCATATAGTAATCACATTCACATACTGCCATTATTAAGGAATACCTCTCATAATCCTAATCTCCTTTTTCAACGATCAAGTAACAATAATTCAATCGTATTTTTAAAGGGTGTTTTTATAGAAGAATATCGTTGCTATATTACAAACATGCAATGGAAATCTTTTTCCATTTTATATATTTAAGGTTTTAGTGGAAATTGACCCCAAGTAAAATTGGTTTAGAATTTAGTTCAGACTTTTTTACTTTGTAATTTATAAATTAATTTGTTGTTTTTTTGTTTATAGTGTATTTGAATAATATGAATGAATTAAAATTCGCGTAATACATGGATATAATAGGCATAATACATCAAACTATAATCGCACATAACTTATATTATTTAGATACTACTTAAAGGGTCATTAGTAGCTATATCACGATGACTCGTGAGAAATATATCAAAATTAAGGTCGTGTGTGTGAAAAAAT